>CP075528.1:1833123-2138644 GCA_025808875.1 Enhydrobacter sp.
CTTCCAGAAGCGGAACCTGCTGTCGTCGCTCACGGCGCTGCAGAACGTCATCGCCGGCGTCTCGACGACGCCGTTGTCGGATCCGGCGTGGGACGAACGGCGCGCCCGCCATCTGCTCGGCCTCCTGGGCCTCGCCGACAAGACCGACTCCTGGCCGGACGAGTTGTCCGGCGGCCAGCAGCAGCGTGTGGCGATCGCGCGTGTCATGATCGGGTTGCCCGATCTCATCATTGCCGACGAGCCAACGTCGGCGCTCGATCGCGTGTCGGGTCGGCTTGTCGTCGACCAGCTCAGAGATCTCGCCATGCGCGCCAAGTGCGCCGTGGTATTGTCGACCCACGACGAGCGCATCTTCGACGTCGCGACCCGCCGCCTCCACATCGAGGACGGTCGCTGCTTCGAAGTGCCCATCCACTACCATTGACGGCTGCATGGACGTGCTGCTTTCGGCCGTCGACCTCGTCGTGGCGCTCAGCCTCGCCGTACAGTTCGCCATCGCCGGCTACTTCTTCTGGCTGGTCTACTGGCTGGCCGCGCTGCCGCGGTCGGACGGCGCGCCCTCCCGACTGCCTGCGGACCTGCCGCGCGTATTGGTCCAGATCCCCGTCTACAACGAGCCGGCCGTCGTCGAGCGCGCGCTGGTCGCGGCGGCGGCTCTCGACTGGCCGCGCGACAGGCTGAAGATCCAGCTCCTGGACGACAGCACCGACCTGACGCCCGACATCGCCCGCCACGTGGTGGCGCGCCTGCAACGCGACGGTGTCGATGTCGACCATGTCAGGCGCGCCGATCGTTCGGGCTTCAAGGCCGGCGCCCTCGAGGCGGGCATGACGCTCTGCGACGCGCCCTACATCGCGGTCTTCGACGCCGATTTCGTGCCGGCGCCCGACTGGCTGCGGCGTGCCATGGCGGCGATGCTCGCCGAACCGCGCGCCGCCTTCGTGCAGACGCGCATCGAGTGGGGCAATGGCCAGCGCAACTGGCTGACGCGCGCCCAACGTTTGATGCAGGACGCGCATTTCGCCGTCGAGCAGGACGTGCGCGCGCGCCGCGGCGTGCCGTTCCAGTTCAACGGCACCGGGGGCATCTGGCGCCGCGCGGCGGTCGACGACGCCGGCGGTTGGTCACACGACACGCTGTCGGAGGATCTCGACCTCGTGCTGCGCACGCATCTGAAGGGCTGGACCGGCGTCTTCCTCATGGAGCCGCACGTGGTCGGCGAGCTGCCGCAGAAGCTCGAGGATTTCGGTGCCCAGCAGAGCCGCTGGTCGAAGGGCTTCGTGCAGGTGGCGCGAAAGCTGCTACCGCCGATCTGGGCCTCGGCTTGGCCGGTCGAGGCCAAGCTCGCCACGACCGTCGCGCTCGGCCAGCAGCTCATCTTTCCGGTGCTGGCGGTGGGCATCGCGGCGCTCCTCCTGTCGATCGTCGGCCACGGAGAACTGATCGCGCCGTTCCGGCTCGTGCTGTGGCTGTGGCTGGCGGCAGTACTCGTCATCCTGTTCGGCATGACGTGGGGCGCCTATCGCAGGCTCGGGCGCGGTGGGCTGGCGCGCTACTTGGTCACGGCGGCGTCGGTGCCGGCGCTGATCGGATATCTTGCCATCGCCAACGCGGGCGCCATCGTCGGCGCTGGCCTCGGCAGGAAGACCGAGTTCAACCGCACGCCCAAGACGGGCAGCTGAGCCAATGGCCATGGATACCATCGCCCAGGTCCTCGCCGTCTTCTTCTTCGCCTGCTGTGTGTTGCTGGCGATCTTCATCGGCAGCCTGCTCTACATGGTGCTGCTGAATCTTTCTCTTAGGAAGGCGGGGCTGGCGCGCGAACGGGCGTTGCTCGCGACCCCGTTGCCGCCCGACGCGGAGCTGCCGCACGTCGTCGTGCAGATACCGTCCTTCAACGAGGGGCCCGTCCTGCGGCGCGGCGTCGAGGCGGCGGCGCGCCTCGACTGGCCGCGCGACAGGCTGCACATCCAGATCCTGGACGACAGCACCGACGAGACCGCCGAGATCGCCCGCGCCGTCGCGTCAGACCTCGCGGCGCGGGGCTTCGACGTCGTCGCGCTGCAGCGCACCGACCGCAACGGCTACAAGGGCGGCGCCCTGCACGAGGGGATGCAGCAAACGCCGCACGACTTCTTCGCGGTCTTCGACGTCGACTACGTGCCGCCGGCCGACTTCCTGCGGCGCTGCATGCGGCCGTTCTTCGCCGATCCCGCGGAGAAGATCGCCTTCGTCCAGGCGCGCTTCGATTTCCTGAACGCCAGTGAGAACGCGCTGACGGAAATGCAGATGGTGACGCTCGACGCCCATCTCGCCATCGAGCAGGCGACCCGCTCGTGGGCCGGCCATCCGCTGCCGTTCAACGGCACCTGCGGCATCTGGCAGCGCGCCGCCATCGACGCCGGCGGCGGCTGGAAGGGCGACACGGTCACCGAGGACCTCGATCTCACCTACCGCGGCTGGATCAAGGGTTGGCGTGGCGTGTTCCTGACGAGCGTGGCGGTGCCGGGCGAGCTGCCGGCCGACACGAAGACGTGGCTGCGCCAGCAGCAGCGCTGGGTCGAGGGTTTCCGCCACGTCTCGCTGCGCATGTTCCCGGTGATCCTGCGGAGCCCGCAGTTGACCACCGCGTCGCGCTGGGCGGCGTTGCTTCATCTTTGCATGTCGCTCAACCAGCCGCTGGTCTTGGTCGGCGTGGCCGCCGGCATCCTGGCAATGGTCCTGTCGCCGGCCTGGGTACCCGGCATCCTCGCCGTCTTCGCGCTGACGGTGCTGTGGGCGCTGGTCTGCGCGACAACCTTCCTGCGTGCCGGCCACGATTTCATCCGTGGTGGCGAAATGCCGCCGGGACGATTCGCGCTGGTGCTCCTGCGTTTTGCCGCCGGACAGATCGGCATTGTCGGACGAGGTGCGATGGTCTTCCTCAGGAAGGCCTTAAGCAAACCCAAGCCTGTCGTGTTCGATCGCACGCCCAAGCGCGGGACCTGATTACACGCGCGCGTAGATGTCCTCGTAGCGGGTGATGTCGTCCTCCTCGAGGTAGTCGCCGGTCTGCACTTCGACGACCTCGAGCGGTTCGTCGCCCGGATTGGCCAGGCGATGGATGCCGCCCATCGGGATGTAGACCGATTCGTTCTCGTGCAGGGTCATGACGCGGCCGTCGAGCGTCACCTCGGCGACGCCCTTCACCACCACCCAGTGCTCGGCGCGGCGCTTGTGGCTCTGCAGGCTGAGCTTGCCCCGGGGATTGACCGTCAGCCGCTTGGCGCGGAAGCGCTCGCCGCGGTCGATGTCCTGGTAGCTGCCCCATGGACGGTGCATCACGGCATGTTCCGTCGCCGCCCGGTGCTTGCCGTCGGACATGCGCTGCACGACGTCCTTCAGCCGCGGGAGGTTGTCGCGATGGCCGACCAGCACCGCGTCGTTCATCGCCACCACCACGACTTCCTCGACTCCGATCACCGCGGTCAGCGGCCCGTCCGAGCGGACATACGAATTGCGCACGTGGTCGAGCTCGACCGGTCCCTCGGTGACGTTGCCCGCGCTGTCGGCGTCGCCGATGTCGAGCAGTGCGTCCCAAGTGCCGAGATCGGACCAGCGAAAACGCGCCGGCACGACCCAGCACTTGTCGGTACGCTCCATCACCGCGTAGTCGATCGACTTGGCCGGCGCCTTGGCGAACGCCTCGGCGTCGAGGAACACGGTGGAGCCGTTGCGCTTGGCCTTGGCCACGGCTTCCTCGGCGGCAGCCGCTATGCCGGGCTCGAAGCGCGCCATCTCGGCGAGCAGCAGGTCGGGCGGAAACAGGAAGTTGCCGCTGTTCCACAGGAGCCCCTCGGCGATGTAGCGCAGCGCCGTCTGGGCATTGGGTTTTTCGACGAAGGCCGCGACCTTCTGCACGGCGCCGATCTGCTCGCTGCCCGGCCGGATGTAGCCGTAGTCGGTTTTGGGCTCGGTCGGGGGAATGCCGAAGGTGACGATGCCGCCCTTCATCACCGCGACCAGGCCCTCGCGGCAGCCGGCGCGGAACTCCTCGGCGCCGATCACCAAGTGGTCTGAGGCGAGCGCCAGCACCGCCTCGGCGCCGAGGCTGCGCGCGTAGGCCGCGGCGGCGGCGATGGCGGGGCCGGAATCGCGCCGCGACGGCTCGACCAGGATCTCGATCTCCATGCCGACATCCCGGGCCTGCTGCTCGGCCATGAAGCGATAGGAATCGTTGGTCGCGATGATCGGCCGGGCGAACAGGTTGCGATCGGCGACGCGCTCTAGGGTCTGCTGGAAGGTCGAATGCTTGCCGAGCAACGGCACGAACTGCTTGGGCATGCTCTCGCGCGACAGCGGCCACAGCCGCTTGCCGGAGCCTCCGACCAGGATGATGGGGGTGATGAGGGACATGGGGGCGACGGCCTTCAGGAGGGGACGGCAGCGGCGGCGTGACGGGCCGCGATATAGCCGAAGGTCAGGGCCGGGCCAATGGTGATGCCGGCGCCGGGATAGGTGCCGCCCATGACGCTGGTCATGTCGTTGCCGGCGGCATAGAGCCCCGGGATGGGCCGGCCGGCGGTGTCCAGGACGCGTGCGCTGCCGTCTACCCGCAGGCCGAGGAAGGTGCCGATGTCGCCCGGCACCAGCTTCATGGCGTAGTACGGCGCCCGCGCCAGCGGTGCGATGCAGGGGTTGGGGCCCTCGTGGTTGGGATCGCCGTTGAAGCGATGGTAGGCGTCGGTGCCCTTGCCGAACTCGCGATCCTCACCCCGCGCGGCTCCCTCGTTGTAGCGCGCCACCGTCTGCTGAAGGACGGCCGCGTCGACGCCGATCCGGCCGGCCAGTTCGGGCCAGCTCGGCGCACCGACCAGATAGCCGCTGCGCAGGTGCGGCCCGAGTGGCATCGGCGTCGGTCCGATACCTCCCATCCCGTAGCGGCGAATGGCGCGATGGTCGCAGAGCAGCCAGCAATGGGTGTCGGCGCGCTCGCGGCAGCTCTCGACCATGGCGGGGACGAAGTCGTGATAAGAGACCGCCTCGTTGGCGAAACGTCGGCCGGCCGGATCGATCGCGATATAGCCCGGCTTGCCGCGGTCGAAGAAATGAGGAAAGGGCAGGGTGCCGCCGCCGGGCTGCGGCATCAGCGACACCGGCACCCAGGCCGCCGCATGGGCCACGTCCTCTGCGAGCGTTCCGCCCACCGCGCCGGCGAGGCGGATGCCGTCGCCGCGATTGCCGGATGGCGGCGCGGAGCGATGCGAATGGCCGTTGCGGACATGGCCGTAGTAGCGCTGCTGCAGCTCGGCATTGGCGGGGAAACCGCCGCAGGCCAGCACGACGCCGCGGCGGGCCGCGATCTCCTCGCGCCTGCCGTCGCGTTCGACGATGACGCCGGTCACGCGGCCGTCGCGGCTCACGAGCTCGACCACCGGCGTGGAGAGACGCAACTCGATGCCTCGCTCGAAGGCCGACAGCGCCATCGCCGCGATCAGCGCATTGCCGTTCGACAGTCGCGTGCCGCGATGATGGCTCAGGCGGTCGACGGCGTAGCGCGCCACCAGTCCGGCGACATGGAGCATCGATCTTGCCGAACGCGTCAGGTTGAAGACGTGGGGTAGGTCGCCGCGCCCGACCATCATGCCGCCGAACGCCATCATGGTCCTGAGCGGCGGCCGCAGCTCAGCAAAGCGCTTGCCCAGCCGCCGTCCATCGAACGGCTCGGGCAGCAGCGAACGGCCGCCCTGCGCGGCGCCCGGCTTGGTCGGGTGATAGTCGGCCCAGATCGGCACCGCGATGTAGCGCACGTGGGTGTTGTTCTCGAGGAACTCCACGGCCGGATTGCAGTTGTCGAGGAAGGCGTGCGCCAACTCTGCATTGAGCCGGTTGCCGGCCTCGTGCTGCAGATAGGTGAGCGCGTCCTCCTTCGAATCCGCGATGCCGAGCGCGCGGCCGTGCCGGTTGCCGGGAATCCAGATGACGCCGGCTGAATAGGACGTGGTGCCGCCGAACAGCGGCTCCTTCTCGATCATCAGCACGTCGAGTCCGGCATCCTTGCCGGCGAGCGCGGCGGAGAAGCCGGCCGCGCCGGACCCCACCACCAGAAGATCCACCTGTTTCACTTGTCGTCCGCCTCTGACGCTACCTTGCCTTCATTCTCGCTGCGCCGCCGCCGTGCCTCCCTTTCGACAGCCTCGACCAGCGCGGGGATGTGCGACGCGATCTCATAGAAGTCGCTGGCGTAAAGCACCAGCAGCGTCGCCGGTGCCGTCGTGACGACGGTTGCCGTCCGTGGCTGGCGGTCGAGAAGCGCCATTTCGCCGAAGAAGGTGCCTTGCCCGAGACGGACCGGCCCTCGTGGCAGGCGAACCTCGACCTCGCCCTCGGAAATGAAGAACATCGAGTCGCCGGTCTCACCGTGCCGCACGACGACGATGCGCGGCGGATAGTGGCGGACCCGCAGTTTCCCCACGATCTCCGACAAGGTGACGGTGCCGAGGGCCGCGAACATCGGCACCCTGGTCACCTGATCCCACACCCTGAGATATTCGCGCCGACGCTCCTCCTCGGCAAAGCCCGTTGCGAGGATGCCGGTCATCAACGCCAGCACGAGGATGCCGCTCACCATCACCAGCGAGCCGACCATCTTGCCGCCGACGGTATGCGGAACGACATCGCCGTAACCCGTCGTCGTCAGGGTGACAACGGCCCACCACAGGGCGGCCGGAATGCTTCCGAACAGATCGGCCTGGCCTTCGCGCTCCAGCAGGTGGGTCGCGGTGGCGGCGGCAACGAGGACGACCAGAAACACCACGACGACGCTCGCCAGCGTCGCCCTCTCGTTGGAGATGACGCGGCCGAGCGTCGTCATGGCGGGAGCGTGCAGGACGAGCTTCAATATCCAGAGGATGCAGAAGATCGCCGCCATCTCGCTGTCGGCCTGGACGGCGCCGGTCGTGATCGACAGCGCCGGAAGGATCGCCAGCAGGCCGATCAGGCCGTTGAACGACAGTGCCCACCTGAGCCGGGCCGCCGCGGCCGGCAATCCGGCGTAGCGCGGCATCTCGGGCGCCGACCAGATCCGGACGACGTACTCGGCCAGGAAGATCACCGCGACAAGGGCGATGATCGCCGTCAGCGTTTCGTAGATTTCGGGCGGCAGGTCCGCCGTTGTGGACAAGGCGACGGCGATCAAGCCTGCTACCAGCGTCGACAGATGGAACGTGCGCCAGCGGCGCCCGGCCCGGGTATTGTCGGAGCGCCGCATGATGGCATAGGCACGGGCGCGATTGGTCGGTAGTGCTGCCGTCACCGAGCGACCATAGGCGCGCTGGCCTGCAAATTGCAACGCGGCGCCCGCCGGTCTACGGTCGCACTGAGTGGGTAACAGTCGAAAGGGGGCTCCGATGATTCTGGGACGTAGGACTGCATTGACGGCCGGCATTGGCGCGTTGGCGATGGCTCCGGCGATCGTGCGCGCCCAGGCGGCGATGAAACTCGATCTGTCGACGGTCTGGCCGGACGGCAACTTCCATACCGTCAACGCCAAGAAGTTCGCCGAGGAGACCAAGAAGGCGACCAACGGCGCCGTCGACATCACGGTGAAGGCGGGCGGCCAGCTCGGCTTCAAGGGACCGGAACAGCTGCGCGCGGTGCGCGACGGGCTGGTGCCGATGGCCGACGTCCTCAACATCCAGCAGATCGGCGACGAGCCGCTGCTCGGCGCCGAAGGCATCCCCTTCATCTCCAACAACATCGAGGAGCTGAAGGTGCTGCACAAGTACCTGCGGCCCGAGTACGAGAAGATCGCGCTGAAGAACAATCAGACGATCCTCTACATGGTGCCGTGGCCGACGCAGTACCTGCACCTCAAGGTCAAGGCCGAGTCGCTCGATGCGCTGAAGGGCATCAAGATCCGTGTGCCCGACAAGAACGCGCAGGACATGTGCAGTGCCATCGGCATGGCGCCCGCGCTGATCCCGTGGGGCGAGACCATCGCGGCGCTGTCTTCGGGGGCTGTCGCCGGCGTGTCGACCTCGGCGGTGTCGGGCGTCGACGGCAAGTTCTGGGAGTTCCTGAAGTTCTTCCACCAGACCAACCACGCTTGGTCGTGCCAGATCGTCACCATCAACAACGACACTTGGAAGAAGGTCGGCGCGGCCAACCAGAAGGTCATCGCCGATCTCGCCAGGAAGATGGAGCCCGACTTCTGGGCGTCGTCGCTCAAGGCCGACACCGACAGCTCCAAGCGGCTGACCGAGGGCGGCATGACCATGGTGGTGCCGTCGGCACAGATGATGGCCGACCTGCGCGCCAAGACGGCGCCCATGATCACCGACTTCATCAAGCGCGTGCCGGCGGCCGAGAAGCCGATCAAGGCCTACCTCGCGGAAATGAAGCGGGCGTGACGGCTCCGGCCGGCGCCGACGCAGGGGCGCCCGCGCCCCTGCGCCTCCTTCTCGTGGCAATCGACAGGCTCGGCCGGCTCGACGGCTGGCTGGGCGCGCTCTGCCTGGCGGCGCTCGCCTGCCTGATGATGGCCGAGGTGGCGTTGCGCTCGCTGTCGGACGTCTTCCCGGTCTTGCCGTCCGACATTCCGGTGGCCTGGGAGTACGGCTCCTACCTGATGGCGGCGGCCTTCACCTTCGGCGTCGCCATGACGCTGCGCGCCGGCGGGCACATCCGGGTCACGATCGTGCTGGCACGCCTGTCGCCGGCCGTGCGCCGCTGGGCCGAGGTCGTGCTGGCGGCGATCGGCACGGCCTTCACCGGCTTCCTCGCCTACTCGCTCGTCAACTTCACCTGGCGCAGCTTCGACAGCGGCCAGACCTCGATCTCGAGCGGCAGTCCGTTGTGGGTGCCGCAGGCGCTGATCACCCTCGGGATCTGCCTGGTCGTGATCCAGTTCGTCGCCCGCTTCGTGCGCGCGCTGCTCGGCCTGCCGGTCGAGAACCCCGCGATGCGCGCCGCTTCCCACGCCGAATGATCGAAGCCGCCGTCACCATGTTCGTCGTGCTGTTCGCCTTCCTGGCGGGCGGCCTGTGGATCGGCTGGACGCTGGCGCTCACCGGCCTGCTGCTGCTGGCGATCTTCCGCGACATCCCGCTCGACAAGCTGCTGGCGCAGTACACGTGGAACATCCTGACGACGCAGGAATTGCTGGCGCTGCCGCTGTTCATCCTGATGGGCGAGATCCTGTTCCGCACGCGCCTGTCGCAGTCGCTGTTCCGCGGCCTGTCGCCGTGGGCGGCGCTGCTGCCGGGCCGCCTGCTGCACGTCAACGTCATCGGCTGCACGATCTTCGCGGCGATCTCCGGCTCGTCAGCCGCCACCACGCAGGTCGTGGGCCGCATCTCGGTCGGTGAGCTCACCAGGCGCGGCTACTCGAAAGAGGTCGCGGTCGGTTCGCTGGCCGGTGCCGGGACGCTTGGCTTCCTGATTCCGCCGTCCAACATCATGATCATCTACGGCGTGCTGGGCGACGTCTCGATCGCCAAGCTGTTCACCGCCGGCTTCATCCCGGGTTTCCTGCTGGCGGCATCGTTCATGATCTGGATCATGCTCCACGCCACGCTGAAGCCCGGCATCGTTCCGGCGGACCAGCGCAAGACCCGCTTCGCCTCGAAGGCCGAGTACCTGTCGTCGCTGCGCGAACTCGGGCCGGCCGTGTTCCTCATCCTGTGCGTGCTGGGCTCGATCTACGGCGGCATCGCCACGCCCTCGGAGGCGGCCGCCGTCGGCGTGTTCGGTGCGTTGCTGGTGGCGGGCTACCAACGCGAGCTCTCGGCCCGTGCGTTGCAGGCCATCGCCATCGGCGCGGTGCAGACCTGCGCCATGATCGCGCTGATCGTGCTCGGCGCCTCGATCCTGGGCAGCGCAACGGCCTTTCTCGGCATCCCGGCGACGGTGGCGGAGTTCGTCCGCAGCCTCGGCCTGCAGCCGCTGCTGCTGATCGCGGCGCTCATCGTCTTCTACATCGTGCTGGGCTGCTTCCTCGACGGCTTCAGCATGATCGTCATGACGCTGCCCATCGTCCTGCCGATCGTGAAGGCGGCGGGCTTCGATCCACTGTGGTTCGGCGTCTTCCTGGTGCTGGTCGTCGAGATGTCGCAGATCACGCCGCCGGTGGGCTTCAACCTGTTCGTCATCCAGGGCCTCACCGGCGACGGCCTCGGCCATCTCGCCCGCGTCACCCTGCCGTATCTGCTGATCATGGTGTGCTTCACCATGATGCTGGCGGTCTTTCCCGACATTGCCCTCTGGCTTCCCCGCTACCTCAGCAGCTAGTCTGCCGCCGGCAGCTTTGGGGGAGAGATGGAACCGCGCCAGGTCAGGACGGCCGCAGACGCGCTGAAGATCGTCAGGCAGCGGGGGCTCAGCCATGTGAAGGTCGGCGTGCACGACCTCGACGGCGTCCTGCGCGGCAAGTATCTGCACGTCGACAAGTTCAGGTCCGCGCTCGAGGGCGGGATGGGTTTTTGCGACGTCGTGCTGGGCTGGGACTCCTACGACCAGCTCTACGACAACGTCACCTACACCGGCTGGCACACCGGCTATCCCGACGCCCAGGTCCGCATCCTGCCGCGGACCTGCCGGGAGATCGCGACCGAGCCCGGCAACCTCCTGTTCCTCTGCGAGTTCGACGGGCGCGCCGAGGCGCTTTGTCCGCGCGGCGTGCTCAGGCGCGTGCTGGCGCGCGCCGGCGAGCTCGGCTTCGAGGTCAAGGTCGGCTTCGAGTACGAGTTCTTCGTCTTCGCCGAGACTGCCGTCTCGATCCGCGAGAAGGGCTACCGGAACCTGAAGCCGATCTCGCCCGGCTTCTTCGGCTACTCGATGCTGCGCAATTCCGTCATGAGCGACTGGTACAAGGACCTGCTGGCCATGTGCGAGACCATGGACATGGGCATCGAGGGCCTGCACACCGAGACGGGGGCCGGCGTGCTGGAGGCGGCGCTGCGCGTCGCCGGCGGGCTCGAGGCCGCCGACCGCGCCGCGCTCTTCAAGCTCTACACCAAGGTGCTGGCGCAGAAGCGCGACTGGCTCGCCACCTTCATGGCCAAGTGGTCGAAGGACTGGCCGGGTTGCGGCGGCCACATGCACATGTCGTTGTGGAAGGACGGCAAGCCCGCCTTCCACGACGACAAGGCGCCGCATCGCATGAGCCGGGTCATGCGCCAGTTCGTGGCCGGCCAGCAGGCGCTGATGCCGGAGCTTCTGGCGATGGTCGCCTCGAACGTGAATTCCTATCGCCGGCTGATCCCGGGCTTCTGGGCGCCGACCGTCTCGGCCTGGGGCGTCGAGAACCGCACCACGGCGCTGCGCGTCATCCCGGGTTCGCCCAAGTCGACGCGCGTCGAATATCGCGTCGCCGCCGCCGACGCCAACCCCTATCTCGCGCTCGCTGCCGCCGTCGCCTCGGGCCTGTGGGGCATCGAACAGAAGCTCGATCCGGGCGAGCCGGTGCAGGGCAACTCCTACGACCGCAAGCATCCGGCCAAGGCGCAACTGCCGCGCAGCCTGATGGAGGCGGCCGGGCGGCTCAAGGCCTCGAAGCCGGCACGCCAGCTCTTCGGCGACGCCTTCGTCGATCACTATTCCGCAACACGCGAATGGGAAGAGCGCGAATTCCGCAAGGCCATCACCGAGTGGGAACTCGACCGCTACATGGAAATCATCTGATGTCCCAGCCTCTCGTCGGCAACTGGAACTATCCGACCTCGATCCGCTTCGGCGTCGGCCGCATCCGCGAGCTGCCCGACGCCTGCAAGGCGGTCGGGTTCAAGCGGCCATTGCTGGTCACCGATCCAGGGCTGGCCAAGTTGTCGATGATCTCGGATGCCACGGTGGCGTTGCGCAAGGCAGGGCTCGAGGTCGCGCTGTTCTCCGACGTGAAGCCCAACCCGGTCGCACGCAACGTCGAGGCGGGCATCCAGGTGCTGCGCGCCGGCAAGCACGACGGCGTGATCGCGTGGGGCGGCGGCTCGGGCATCGACACCGCCAAGGCGATCGCCTTCATGGCCGGCCAGGCGCGGCCGCTGTGGGACTTCGAGGATGTTGGCGACTGGTGGACGCGCGCCAACCCCGTCGGGATCTTTCCGTCGATCGCCGTGCCGACGACGGCCGGCACCGGCTCGGAGACCGGCCGCGCCTCGGTGATCACCAACGAGCAGACGCACACCAAGAAGGTGATCTTCCATCCGAAGATGATGCCGTCGATCGTCATCGCCGATCCCGAGCTCACGGTCGGCCTGCCGCCCAAGCTGACGGCCGGTACCGGCATGGACGCCTTCATCCATTGCCTCGAGGCCTATTGCGCGCCGGGCTATCACCCCTACGCCGAGGGCATCGCCGTCGAGGGCATGCGGCTGGTGAAGGAGAACCTCGCCCGCGCGGTCAAGGACGGCCGCGACCTCGAGGCGCGCGCCCACATGCTGGCGGCCTCGCAGATGGGCTCGACCGCCTTCCAGAAGGGGCTGGGCGCCATCCATTCGCTGTCGCATCCGGTCGGTGCGGTGCTCGACACGCATCATGGCCTGACCAACGCCGTCGCCATGCCCTACGTGCTGACATTCAATCGTCCGGCGATCGACGAGAAGATCCAGCGGCTGGCGCGTTGGCTCGGGCTGCGGGCGCCGACCTTCGACGGCTTCATGCAATGGGCGCTCGACCTGCGCCGCGAAGTCGGCATCCCGCACACGTTGGCCGAGCTCGGCGTCAAGGAAAGCCACCTCGACCAGTTCGCCGAGATGGCCGCGGTCGACCCGACGGCCGGCGGTAATCCAGTGAAGGTCGGCATCCCCGAGATGCGCCGGATGTACGGCGCGGCGCTGAGCGGCCGGCTGTGATACCCCGATGATCCCCGCCCACGCCCGTGTCGTCATCATCGGCGGCGGCATCATGGGGTGCTCGACGGCCTACCATCTTGCGAAGAATGGCTGGAAGGACGTGGTGCTGCTGGAGCAGGGGCGGCTGAGCGGCGGCACGACGTGGCATGCCGCCGGGCTTGTCGGCCAGCTGCGCAACTTCCAGAACCTGACGCGGCTGATCCGCTACAGCACCGAGCTCTATGCCAGCCTCGAGGCGGAAACCGGCCTGGCCACGGGATGGAAGCAGTGCGGCTCTCTGTCAGTCGCGCGCACGGCCGAGCGCATGACCTATCTGCGCCGCTCTGCCGCGCTCGCCCGCACGCAGAACGTCGTCTGCGAAGAGCTTACGCCCAGCCAGGCGGGCGAGAAGTACCCCATCATGCGCACCGACGATCTGGTGGGTGCGGTCTGGCTGCCGGGCGACGGCAAGGCCAATCCGGCCGACATCACGCAAGCGCTGGCCAAGGGCGCGCGCAACAGGGGCGTGCGCATCGTCGAGAAGGTGCGCGTCACCGGTATCGACACGCGGGACGGCCGAGTGACCGGCGTGCAGACGACCGAAGGGCCGATCGCGGCCGAGATCGTCGTCAATTGCGCGGGACAGTGGGCGCGCCAGGTCGGCCGCATGGTCGGCGTCACGGTGCCGCTCTATTCCTGCGAGCACATGTACATCGTCACCGAGAAGATGGAGGGCGTGCCGCGCGACCTGCCCGTGATGCGCGACCCCGACGGCTACATCTACTTCAAGGAGGAGGTCGGCGGCCTCCTGATGGGCGGCTTCGAGCCCGAGGCCAAGCCGTGGAAGGACGTGGTGCCCGACGATTTCGAGTTCGGCATGCTTCCCGATGACTGGGACCAGTTCCAGATCCTGATGGACAACGCGCTGATCCGCGTGCCGGCGCTGGACAAGGCGGGCATCAAGACCTTCATGAACGGGCCGGAGAGCTTCACGCCCGATCTCAACTACATCCTCGGCGAGGCGCCGGGACTCAGGGGCTTCTTCGTCGGCGCCGGTTTCAACTCGATGGGCATCGCGAGCTCGGGCGGGGCGGGCATGGCGCTCGCCGAATGGATCGTGGCCGGCGAGCCGACGCTCGATCTCTGGCCGGTCGACATCCGCCGCTTCGCGACCTTCCACGGCAACGATTCATGGCTGCGCGACCGCGTCGCCGAGACACTCGGCCTGCACTACAAGATGCCGTGGCCACAGCGCGAGCATGAGAGCGGCCGGCCGTTCCGCCGCTCGCCGCTATACGACCGGCTGAGGGCGAGGGGCGCCTGGTTCGGCAACAAGATGGGCTGGGACCGGCCCAACTGGTTCGCCGGCATCGGCAAGGCACCCGACATGCAATATGGCTGGGGCCGCGGCGCCTGGTTCGACGCGGTGAAGGCCGAGCACGAGGCGACGCGCGCGGCGGTCACCGTCGTCGACGAAACCTCGTTCGGCAAGTTCCTGGTGCAGGGTCGCGACGCCGAGAAGGTCCTGCAGCGGCTGTGCGCCAACGACGTCGCCGTTCCGGTCGGCCGCACCGTCTACACCGGGCTGCTGAACGAACGCGGCACCTACGAGAGCGACGTCACGCTCGCCCGGCTGGCATGCGACAAGTACATGCTGATCACCGGCTCCGCCCAGGTGACGCGCGATGCCGACTGGATCGGCCGCCATGTGCCGGACGATGCGCATTTCACCCTGACCGACGTCAGCGGCGCCTGGACGGTGCTGTCGGTCATGGGCCCCAACAGCCGGTCGCTGCTGCAGAAGGTGAGCGCGGCCGATTTTTCCAACGCGGCCTTTCCCTTCGCCACCATCCGCGAGGTCGGCATCGGCTACGCCACGGTGCTCGCCTCGCGCCGGACCTACATGGGCGAGCTGGGCTGGGAGCTCTACGTGCCCGTCGAGTTCGCCGTTACCGCCTTCGAGGCGCTGCATCACGCCGGCCACGAATTCGGCCTGCGCGACATGGGCTACTACGCCATCGAGGGGCTGCGCATCGAGAAGGGCTATCGCGCCTGGGGCCGCGAGCTCACGCCCGACGACAATCCGTGGCAGGCCGGCCTGGGTTGGGCGGTGAAGCTCGACAAACCCGACTTCCTCGGCCGCGCGGCGCTGATGGAGGCCAGGGCCCGGCCACTGGCGCGGCGCCTGGTCTCCGTCGTGCTCCAGGATCCCGAGCCCTTGTTGTGGGGCGGCGAGGCGCTGCTGCGCGACGGCCGGCCGGTGGGCGATCTCAGTTCCGCCGCCTACGGCCACACGGTCGGCGCGGCGGTCGGCCTCGGCTATGTCAGGCGCGAGGACGGCCAGGCGATTGACGCCGCATGGCTGGAGCACGGCCGGTTCGAGGTCGATCTCGCCGGCGCGCGTCTCGAGGCGAGGGTCTCGCTGCGCTGCCCCTACGACCCGATGGGCGCGCGGATCAAGGGCTGAGCGGCGGTCTTGAGTCGTGTATCGGCGAGCTCGCCGGCCGCCTCGAGGATCGGGTAGGCGACCGAGGTCAGGTGGCCGTTGATGCGCTTCAGGTCGCGGATCACGTCCATATGGATCGAGCTGGTCTCGATCGATTCCGGCCGTCCCTGGCGCAGGCGGGCGAAGTGGCTGTCGGCGGCACGCGCCTCGGCCTCGCGCATCGCCGTCTTCTCCGCGACCAGCCGGCGCGCGAGGCCGATGTCGCGCGTGGCGAAGACGTTGAGCGCGAGTCGCAGGTTGTCGACCACCCTGTTGTGAAATTCCTTCAGTTCGGCCAGCCCCTCGGGTGAGAAGGCGTAGCGGTTCCTGATCTTCTTGGTCGCCAGTTCCATCAGGTTCTTGTCGACGATGTCGCCGACATGCTCCAGGTTGGTCGTGAAGGTCAGGATCTCGACGTAGCGCCGGCTTTCGTCTTCGCCGAGGTCGGTGCGCGAGGTCTGGATCAGGTAGAGCTTGATCGCCTCGTAGAGCCGGTCGACCGCGTCGTCGGCGTCCTCGACCGACTTCACGAGCCGCGTGTCGCTGCGCTCGAACACTTCCATCGTCTTGCCCAGCATGTCGCCGACGCGGTCGCCGAGATTGAGCGTCTCGCGCATGGCGCAGGCCAGCGCCTCGGTCGGCGTATCGAGCACGTTGGGGTCGAGATGGCGCGGCCGACCGGGATCGTCGAGCACCGGCCGCTCCGGCAGCAACCGCCGGCAGGCCCAGGCGACGACGTCGATCAGCGGCAGGAAGACGAGGGCGACGAGGATATTGAAGGCGGTGTGGAAATTAACGGCGAGCCGGGTGGCGGACGGGTCGATCCAGGCGAGCCACTGGACCGCGAGGCCGAGGAAGGGCAGGAGGGCGAGGCCGGTGAGGCCGCGCGTCATGAGATTGGCGAGTGGCACGCGACAGGCGTGAACGTCGGCGCCCGACTGCGCCATGTAGGGCGCCAGCGCGCCGCCGATGTTGGCGCCAATGACGAGCGCCAGAGCCAGCCGGGGCTCGATCAGACCGGCGCCGGCGAACGACATCACCAGGAGCACCGTCGACAGGCTCGAATGGACGAACCAGGTCAGCACCGTCGCGAAGACGACGGCGATGACGTACTCGTCCTGCAGGCCGCCGAGCACCGCCATGAACGCAGGCGACGAGCGCAGCGGCGCGGTGGCGAGCGCCAGCAGCTTGAGCGACAGCAGCATCAGGCCGAGGCCGATCGCCACGCGGCCGACGTGCCGCACCTTGTCCTGGCCGCTCGACAGGAAGGCGATGACACCCGCGCCGATCAGCAGCGGCGACACCCAGCCGAGATCGAACGACAGCACCTGTGCGGCGATCGTCGTGCCGATGTCGGCGCCGAGCATGACGGCGATGGCGATCGACAGCGGGATGAGGCCGCGGCCGGCGAACGACGACACCAGCAACGACGTCGCCGTGCTCGATTGCAGCAGTCCGGTGACGGCGAGTCCGCCGGCGAAGGCCGACATCCGGTTGCGCGAGCAGGCGGCGATGGCACGCCGCAAGGTGGCGCCGAAGGCGCGCGTCAGGCCGGTGCGGACCATGCGCACGCCCCACAGCAGCAGGGCCACGCTGCCCACGACATTCAGGACCGTGTCGACGCCGTGCATTACAGGGGAATCCTACGCCTCGCCGCGCGACGATGAAAGTTTCTTTACGGTTTTGTTACCTGGCGAGGCGCATCGCCTCGTCCATGAAGGCACGAACGAGCGCGACGCGGCGACGTTCCTGCAGGCAGACCGCGTATTCGGCCACAGCGAGGTCACGGTCGGAAACGACCACCCGGCGCAGCCGCCGATCGGGCGCCAGCTCGCTCTCGAACACCGCCCCGATGCCGAAGCCGGCGGCCACCGCCTCGCTCACGCCTTCGCGGGTCTGCACCTCGATGATCGCGCGCGGGCGGATATTGGCGGCGGCCATGGCCTGTTCGACCACTTCGCGGGTGATCGAGCCGCGCTCGCGCAGCACCAGGTCCTGCTCGGCCAGCGCGGCGAGCTGGACTCGCCCGCGACGGCCGAACGGATGGCTGGAGGGCGCGAACAGCACGACGCGGTCGCGGCGCAGGCGAAGGGCGTGCAGGCGTGGGTCGGAGACGCTGCGTGCCATCACCGCCACGTCGGCCTCGTGGCGCAGCAGCCGCTCCAGCACCGTCGCGGAATTGTCGATCGACAGCGCGAAGGTGAGTTCGCCCGCGCGCCGTCGCAGCGCCGCCATGATGGGGACGGCGTGGTGCGCCGAATCGGCGGCAATGCGCAGGTGGCCGCGCGTCAGGCTCTGCTCGCCGGCCAGCAGCGCGCGCGCTTCCTGCTCGGCGGTGAACAGGCGCGTGCTGACGAGCTGCAGTTGCCGGCCGGTCTCGGTCGGCGTGACGGAGCGGCCGCGCCGGTCGAACAGGCGCACGCCATAGGCTCTCTCGAGCGCCGTCACCTGGCCCGACAGGTTGGGCTGGCTCAGCCCCGAGGCGCGCGCCGCGGCCGAGAAGGAACCCGATTCGGCGACGAGGTGGAAGGCACGGAGCTGGCTGGGCGTCATATAAATTAAACCGATAAGTGACATATGGATTATATACTGGACGGATAGGGAATGCGAACCGATCATCCCGCCATGCCGACGACCAAGCCTGCCGTCTCCGAAACCGGCGATCCGCTGCTGCTGACGCCCGGACCGCTCACCACCTCGGCCGCCGTGAAGCAGGCCATGGTGCACGACTGGGGCTCGCGCGATGCCGGGTTCCTGCACATCAACCGGATGGTGCTCGACCGTATCGTCGAACTGGCCGGCGGCCAGGGCACGCACGTCACGGTTCCCGTGCAGGGCTCGGGCACCTTCGCCGTCGAGGCGATGATCACGAGCTTTGTGCCGCGGACGGGCAAGCTCGCGGTGCTGATCAACGGCGCCTACGGCCAGCGCGCGCGCCGGATCGCCGGGATCGCCGGCCGGGCCGTGGCCGTCCTGGAGACGCCGGAGGACACGCCGCCCGACCTGGCGCGGCTCGACGCGCTGCTGGCGGGCGATCCCGCCATCGGCCATGTCTTCGCCGTCCATTGCGAGACGACGTCGGGCATCCTCAATCCCATCCGCGAGATCGCCGACCTGGTGGCACGGCACGGCCGGCGCCTGCTCGTCGATTCGATGTCGGCCTTCGGCGCGCTCGAGATCGACGCACGCACGGTGCGGTACGACGCTCTGGCGGCGTCCTCCAACAAGTGCCTCGAAGGCGTGCCCGGCCTCGCGTTCGTCGTCTGCCGCAGCGAGGCGCTGGCGGCCTGCAAGGGCAATGCGACGACCCTGGTGCTCGACCTGCACGATCAGGCCGAGAATTTCGCCCGGACCGGCCAGTACCGCTTCACGCCGCCCATCCATGTCATCGTGGCGCTCGGCAAGGCGATCGAGGAGCATGCGGCGGAGGGCGGCGTCGCCGGCCGCGGCGCCCGCTATCGCGAGAACGCCCGGGTGCTGATCGACGGCATGCGCGCCATGGGCTTCCGCACGCTCCTGGCCGACCGCCTGCAGGCACCGATCATCGTCACCTTCCACATGCCGACCGATCCCAGGTTCGTCTTCCAGCGTTTCTATGACGGGCTCAAGGATCGCGGCTATGTGATCTACCCGGGCAAGTTGACGGTGGCCGATTCCTTCCGTATGGGATGCATCGGCCGCCTCCATCCGGACCACATGAGGGGCGCGCTGGGCGCGGTGCGCGACGTGCTCGACGAGATGCGGGTCAGCAACGGCGGCCCCGCGCTGGCGGCCGAGTAGGGAGGACGGGATGGCTCCTGACAGCGTCAACCGCGTCGGCGAGGTGACGGTCAACGGCCGGGTCTATCGCCTGCCGTCGCGCCCGACGGTCGTGGTCTGCATCGACGGCTCCGAGCCCGGCTACATCGAGCGTGCGATCCAGGCCGGCCGCACGCCGTGGTTCGCCAAGGTGACGGCCACTGGCACGAATCTCCTCGCCGAGTGCGTGGTGCCGTCCTTCACCAACCCCAACAACCTCTCGATCGTCACCGGACGGCCGCCGTCGGTGCACGGCATCTGCGGCAACTACTTCCTCGATCCGGACACCGGCAAGGAAGTGATGATGAACGATCCGAAGTTCCTGCGGGTCGAGACGCTCTTCCCCGCCTTCCAGCGCGCCGGCTGCCGGATCGCCGTGGTGACGGCCAAGGACAAGCTGCGCGGATTGCTCGGCAAGGGCCTGGTGCTGGCGCCCGGCAAGGCCTGCAGCTTCTCCTCGGAGAAGTCCGACAAGGCGACGCTGGCCGACAACGGTATCGACAAGGTGAACGAGTTGGTCGGCCTGCCCGCCCCCGACGTCTACAGCGCCGGCCTGTCGGAGTTCGTTTTCGCGGCGGGCGTCAGGCTGGTGGAGCGCGACCGGCCGGACATCGTGTATCTCTCGACCACCGACTACATCCAGCACAAGCACGCTCCCGGAACGCCCGTGGCGAACGACTTCTACGCCATGATGGACGGCTACATGGCGAAACTCGAGGCGCTCGGCTGCACCATCGTGCTCACCGCCGACCACGGCATGAACGCCAAGCACGACGGCGCGGGCAAGCCGGACGTGATCTACCTGCAGGATCTCTTCGACAGGTGGCAGGGGCGCGACAAGGCGCGGGTCATCCTGCCGATCACCGATCCCTATGTCGTGCACCACGGCGCGCTCGGCTCGTTCGCCGTCGTCTATTGCGAGGACGCGGCCGCGATGGCGGTGAAGCTGCAGGCGCTGCCCGGCATCGAGATGGCGTTGCTGCGCGACGAGGCCGCCGCGGTGTTCGAACTGCCGGCCGACCGGCTGGGCGATGTGATCGTGGTGTCGACCCGGCACAAGGTGCTCGGCACCTCCGCGGCGCGGCACGATCTCTCGGGCCTCACCGAGCCGCTGCGCAGCCATGGCGGCGTGTCGGAACAGAAGGTGCCGCTGATCTGCAACCGCAAGCTGGCGGCCGAGCCTGGCCGTCGGCGGTGGCGCAATTTCGACGCCTTCGACCTCGCCCTCAATCTCGTCGCCTGAGAGACCGCCATGGACACGATCGCCCGCCCGCAGAGCGAAGTCCGGCACGAGGCCCTGCGCATCGCCGGCCGCAAGGTGCAGACCGGCGCGAGCCTCGACGTGCGCTTTCCCTGGGACAACCGCCTGGTCGGCACGGTGCCGCGGGCCACGCCCGAGCTGGTGGCCGAGGCCTTCCGGATCGCGCACGACTACAAGCCGAAGCTGACGCGCTATCAGCGCCAGAAGATCCTGCTGCGGACGGCCGAGCTGCTGGTCGCCCGCAAGGAGGAGCTGTCGCGCCTGATCACGCTCGAATCGGGCCTGTGCCTGAAGGACTCGCTCTACGAGGTCGGCCGCGCCTACGACGTCTTCACCTTCGCCGGCCAGCTCTGTCTGCTCGATGACGGCCAGACCTTCTCCTGCGACCTCACCCCGCACGGCAAGCCGCGCAAGATCTTCACCCTGCGCCAGCCGTTGAACGCGATCTCGGCGATCACGCCGTTCAACCATCCGCTCAACATGGTGGCGCACAAGCTGGCGCCGGCCTTCGCCACCAACAACTGCGTGGTGCTGAAGCCGACCGAGCTGACGCCGCTCACGGCGCTGTTCCTCGCCGACACGCTCTACGAGGCCGGCTTGCCGCCCGAGATGCTGTCGGTCGTCACCGGCAACCCGTCGGATATCGGCGACGCCATGATCGTCGACCCGCGCGCCGACCTCGTCACCTTCACGGGCTCGGTGCGGGTCGGCAAGTACATCGCCGAGAAGGCGGGCTACAAGCGCATCGTGCTCGAACTCGGCGGCAACGACCCGCTGATCGTCATGGAGGATGCCGACCTCGACAAGGCGGCGGATCTGGCCGTGGCGGGTGCCACCAAGAACTCCGGCCAGCGCTGCACGGCGGTGAAGCGCATCCTCGTCGTCGACAAGGTGGCCGACGGCTTCGTCGAGCGCGTCGTCGCGAGGGCGCGAAAGCTCAGTGCCGGCGATCCGCTCGATCCGGAGACCGATGTCGGCACGGTGATCCACGAGCGCGCCGCGACGCTCTTCCAGAACCGGGTCGACGAGGCGGTGGCGAAGCACGGCGCCAGGCTGCTGCACGGCAACGACCGGCGCGGTGCGCTGTTTCCCCCCACGGTCGTCGACCATGTCGATCCCGCCTGCGAACTGGTGCGCGAGGAGACGTTCGGTCCGGCGATCCCCATCATCCGCGTGCGCGACATCGATCACGCGATTCAGGTCAGCAACGGCACGGCCTATGGCCTGTCCTCCGGCGTCTGCACCGACCGGCTGGACTACATCACGCGTTTCGTCGACGAGCTGCAGGTCGGTACAGTGAACGTCTGGGAAGTGCCGGGCTACCGCATCGAGATGTCGCCCTTCGGCGGCATCAAGGATTCCGGCCTCGGCTACAAGGAAGGCGTGCTGGAGGCGATGAAGAGCTTCACCAACGTGAAGACCTGGTCGCTGCCCTGGCCCGGCTAGGCGTCGCGTCCGAATTCCGCGAGCGTCGCGAGGGCGGAGTGGGCTAGTCTCGCGGCCCAAGCGAGGAGACCCACCATGACCGTGAGCCAGACCGACAAGGCAAGGAAGCTGCGCGCGCTGCACGAGGCGCCGGGCGCGTTCGTCATTCCCAACCCGTGGGACGCGGGCTCCGCGCGCGTGCTCGAGGGGCTGGGGTTCGAGGCGCTCGCCACGTCGAGCGGCGCCAAGGCCGGCGTGCTCGGCAGGCGCGACGGCAAGGTGAGCCGCGAGGAGGGCATCGCCAACGCCCGGCTGATCGCCGGCGCGGTCGACATCCCGGTGATCGGCGACCTCGAGAAGGGTTACGGCGATACGCCCGAGGACGCCGCCGAGACCATCCGGCAGGCGGCGGCGGCCGGCCTGGTCGGCGGCTCGATCGAGGACGCCACCGGCAATCCGGCGGCGCCCTTGTTCGACATCGAGGCGCAGGTGGCACGGGTGAAGGCGGCGTCGCAGGCGGCCAAGGCGCTGCCCTTCGCCTTCGTGCTGACGGCGCGTGCCGAGGGATTTCTGCGCGGCAAGCCCGACCTCGACGACGTCATCAGGCGCCTGCAGGCGTTCGAGGCGGCGGGCGCCGACGTTCTGTTCGCGCCGGGTCTGCCCGACCTCGCCGCGGTGAAGAAGGTCACCGGCTCGCTGAAGAAGCCGTTCAATTTCATGGTCGGCATCAAGGGCAAGTCCTTCTCCAGATCCGAGCTCGAGGCGGCGGGCGTGAAGCGGATCAGCCTCGCCACTTCGCTCTATCGGGCCGCCATGACCGGGCTTCTCGAGGCCGCGAAGGAAGTGAAGGACAAGGGGACCTTCACCTACCTCGACCGCTCGATCCCGACGCCCGAGCTGAACGCCTTCATGAAGGAATAGAAGGCGAGTTGCGCGGCCGGGACGGATCGGCCATCAACCGGCCATGGATACCCATTCCGTCGTCGTTCCGGAGGCACGCCCGGCCATCGAGCACTTCGATGTGGTGATCGTCGGCGCCGGCCTGTCGGGCATCGACGCTGCATGGCATCTGCAGAAGAAGTGTCCGGGCAAGAGCTACGTCATCCTGGAGCGGCGCGAGGCGAGCGGCGGGACCTGGGACCTGTTCCGCTATCCCGGCGTGCGCTCGGACTCCGACATGTACACGCTCGGCTACCGCTTCCGTCCGTGGAAGGAGGCCAAGGCGATCGCCGACGGCCCGGCGATCCTGAAGTACATCCGCGAGGTTGCGAGCGATCACGGCATCGACCGCAGGATCCGCTACAATCAGAAGGTCGTCGCCGCCGCGTGGTCGACGCCCGACGCGCGCTGGACGGTCGAGACCGAGGCGGGCAGCCGCTTCACCTGCAACTTCCTGTGGATGTGCGGCTACTATTCCTACGACGCGGGCTACCTGCCGGCGTTTCCCGGCATCGACCGCTTCGAGGGCCGCGTCGTCCATCCGCAGAACTGGACCGACGACATCGACTGGGCGGGCAAGCGCGTGGTCGTGATCGGCAGCGGCGCGACGGCGGTGACGCTGGTGCCGTCGATGGCGCACACCGCCGAGCACGTCACCATGCTGCAGCGCTCGCCGACCTACATGGTGACGCGGCCGGCGCGCGATCCCATCGCCGATCGGCTCCGCCGGCGGCTGCCGATCGGACTCGCCTACTGGGCGACGCGCTGGAAGAACGTGCTGCTCGGCATGTATTTCTACCAGATGTGCAAGCGCCAGCCGGAGAAGGTGAAGCGCCTGCTGCTCGGCGGCGTGCGCCACATGCTCGGGCGGGACTACGACATCGGCACGCATTTCACGCCGCGCTACAATCCCTGGGACCAGCGGCTCTGCCTGGTGCCGGACGCCGACTTCTTCCGCGCCATCCGCCGCGGCAAGGTGACGATCGTCACCGACCATGTCGAGACCTTCACCGAAGCGGGCATCCGGCTGAAGTCGGGCGCCGAGCTGCCGGCCGACCTGGTCGTGACGGCGACCGGGCTGGTGCTGGTGCCGCTCGGCGGCGCCCGGCTGACGGTCGACGGCCGCCGGGTCGAGCCGCGCGAGACCTTCATCTACAAGGGCATGATGTACTCGGGCGTGCCGAACCTCGCCTCGGTGTTCGGCTATACCAACGCCTCGTGGACGCTGAAGGCCGATCTGGTGTGCGAGTATGTCTGCCGCCTGCTCAATCACATGGACCGCAAGGGACTGCGCCAGTGCACGCCGCGCAACAACGACCCCACGCTCCAGGAGGAGCCTTGGGTCAACTTCTCGTCGGGCTACATCCAGCGCGCCCTACCGCACCAGCCCAAGCAGGGCTCGCGCCGGCCGTGGAAGCTCTACCAGAACTACGTGCTCGACCTGCTCAGCCTGCGTTACGGCTCGGTGCGCGACGGCGCGATGGTGTTTTCCAACCCGGCAAGATGACGAAGGCGACGGTCCTCGCACTGCTCGTGGGCGTGCTGGTGGGCCTGCTGGTGGCGGGCCGGTCGGAGGCGCAGGATGTCGGCGCCGGAATCGATGCCTACAACAGGGGCGACGTCTCCGCGGCATTCGCTCTGCTGAAATCGGTGGCCGACGCCGGCGATTCCGATGCGCAGGTCAATCTCGGCTATCTCTACGCCCGTGGCCATGGCGTGAAGCAGGACCAGCAGGAGGCGATGCGGCTCTACCTGCTGTCGGCCCGGCAGGGCAACGCCGAGGGAATGAACGCCGTGGGGTTCAAGTACCGGTATGGCACCGGCGTTGAAATCGACTTGCCGCGGGCCGTGCACTGGTTCTGTCGCGCCGCGCTGTCGGGCGACCCGCGTGGCCTCAACAATCTGGCGATCATGTACTACGAAGGCCAGGGCGTGGTGCGCGACCTCGGCGAGGCGCGCGCGCTGTGGCGTCAGGCGGCCGAGCGCGGCAACCCCAATGCCATGTTCAATCTCGGCAGGTCGCTGTACCGCGAGCCGCCGACCGACCCGGATCGAGGCGCCAGGCTGTTGATCGAAGCGGCAGAGGCCGGCCATGCCGGCGCGCAGCAGATCGTCCGGCAACTCGGCTACCGGGGCAGCCTGCCGCCGGCGATCGACACCGGCCTCGACATGCGCCGCGCCTTGCGCGACCAGCCACCGGGCAAGGTCCGCGACTGCGGCTTCTTCGCCTCCTGATCAGGCCACCGCACGGTAGGCCAGTTCGCCCAGCACCGGCAGCGGATCGGTACCGATCTGGCGCAACAGCGAGGCGAGGTCGTAGTGGAAGCGCTCACCCGACATCAGGCCGTCACGGAAGCTCAGCACCACCACGAAAGGCTGCACGATGGCACGGCCGGTCGGCTCGATGCCGAGGAAGCGCCCGACATGCCGGCCGTGCCACGTCGCCTCCGCCAGGTAGCCGTCGGCCGACCACACGGCCTGTTGCCCGGGCCCGCGCTTCACCTCGACGTCGAACGTGCTCCACCATTGCCGGTAGTGGGCCGCCGCGCCGTCGTGGCCGTGCCAGGTCTGGCCGGTTGCCAGATCGTCGAAGCGGCAATCGGGGTGGAGCGTGGCCAGCGTGCCGGGCAGGTCGTGGGCGTTCTCGGCCTTGAGGTGCCGCATCACCAGCTGCGCAACATCGTTGTCCATGGCGGGGTTCCTATGATATTCGAACTCTGATAACTTAGACGTCCTGCCATGACCCGCAAGCCCCCAACCCGCATTCCCCGACCCGGCGAGGGCAAGCGGGGACCCGAAGGCCATCTCGGCTATTTGGTGCGGCAGGCCAATGTCGCTGTGCGCGGCGCCATGGACCGGGCGCTCGGCGATCTCGGCGTTACCTCGCCGCAGTTCGCGGTACTGACCATGATCGCCGCCTATCCCGGAATCTCGGGCGCCGACCTCGCGCGACTCACCTTCCTGACGCCGCAGACCATCAACGTCATCGTCGGCAACCTCGAGAAGGCCGGGGCCGTGGCGAAATCGGCCCATGCCGAGCATGGCCGCATCCTCCAGCTCGCCGCGACGACGCGCGGCCGGGCCCTGCTCGGGCGCTGCCGGGCGAGGGTCATGGCCGTCGAGGACCGGCTGGCCGGCCTGGCCGGCCGCGACGAGGAAAGGGCGGTGCGGCGCTGGCTGAGCGCCGTGGCCGAGAAGTTGGGGGCCAAGGGCTGACGTCACTTGTCCGTCATGGGCCGCGTGTTAAGGTTTCGCGGGGCAACCATGGGGGTAGCATGAGCATCGGCAGGATCATCCGGCGCGCCGTTCTGGCAGGCGTCGCGGCAATCGCATTCGGCACGCCGGCAATGGCGCAGAAGACCAGGCTGACGGTCTACACGGCGCTGGAGAACGACCAGCTCGATCCCTTCAAGAAGGCGTTCGAGGCCGACAACCCGACCATCGAGATCGCCTGGGTGCGCGATTCGACGGGCGTGATGACCGCCAAGCTGATCGCCGAGAAGGACAATCCGCGCGCCGACATCATCTGGGGCCTCGCCGCCTCGAGCACGGCGCTGTTCGCCACCATGGGCATGCTCGAGCCCTACACGCCGGTCGGCGCCGACAAGCTGCGCCCGGCCTTCCGCAGCGGCAAGACGCCGGACACCTGGGTCGGCATGGACGCCTATCTCTCGCTGGTCTGCTTCAACACGGCGGAAGGCAAGAAGGCGGGCAAGCCGGTGCCGACGAGCTGGGCCGACCTGATCAAGCCCGACTACCGCAACTCCATCGTCATGCCCAACCCCGCCTCGTCGGGCACTGGCTATCTCACGGTCGCGGCCTGGCTGCAGATCATGGGCGAGGACGCCGGCTGGAAGTACATGGACGCGCTGCATCAGAACATCGCGCAGTACATCCATTCGGGTTCGGCGCCCTGCGTGCAGGCCGCCAAGGGCGAGCGCCTGATCGGCATCGGGCTCGACATGCGCGGCGCCTCCGAGAAGACCAAGGGCGCGCCGCTCGACCTCATCGTGCCCAAGGAGGGCCTGGGCTGGGAGCTCGAGGCGACGGCCATCGTCAAGGGCACCAAGAACCTCGCCGCCGCCAAGAAGCTCGCCGACTGGGCGGTCACGCAGAAGGCCAACGAGCTCTATGCCAAGACCTACGCGGTGGTCGCGCTGCCCGGCGTGAAGGCGGCGCCGGCGAACTATCCGACCAACGTCGAGGCCTCCATGATCAAGAACGACATGGAATGGATGGCCAAGAACCGCGAGCGCATCCTCGCGGAATGGACCAAGCGCTACGACGGAAAGTCGGCGCCGAAGCGCTGACGCGCTGCCGGCGTGTCGTACCTCGAAGTCCGCAACCTCTCGAAGCGCTTCGGCGACTTCATCGCCCTCCGCGACGTCTCGCTCGACGTCGCGGAGGGTGAGTTCGTCTGCTTCCTCGGGCCGTCGGGCTGCGGCAAGACCACCCTGCTGCGCGCCATCGCCGGCCTCGATCCGCAGAGCTCCGGGACGATCCGCCAGAAGGGGCGGGACATCTCGGCGCTGCCGCCGGCGCAGCGCGACTTCGGCATCGTCTTCCAGTCCTACGCGCTGTTTCCCAACCTGACCGTCGCCGATAATGTCGGCTACGGGCTGGTGAGCCGGCGCCTGCGCCGCGCCGACATCGCGCGGCGCGTCGACGAGCTGCTGGCGCTGGTCGGCCTGCCCGAGTCGGGGCCGAAATATCCCGCGCAGCTCTCGGGCGGCCAGCAGCAGCGCGTGGCGCTCGCCCGCGCGCTCGCCACCTCGCCCGGACTGCTGCTGCTCGACGAGCCCCTGTCGGCGCTCGACGCGCGCGTGCGGCTCAGGCTGCGTCACGAGATCAAGGCGCTGCAGCGCCGCCTCGGCGTCACCACCATCATGGTCACGCACGACCAGGAGGAGGCGCTGACCATGGCCGACCGCATCGTGGTGATGAACCACGGCGTGATCGAGCAGGTCGGCGCGCCGCAGGAGATCTACCGCCGGCCGGCCACCGCCTTCGTCGCCGACTTCGTCGGCTCGATGAACTTCCTGCCCGGCACGCTGGCCGCACCCGACAAGGTCGCGGTCGGCGGCGTGACGCTCGACTGCCCGCGCCAGGACGGGCTGGCGCCGGGCAACAAGATCAATCTCTGCATCCGGCCGGAGGACGTGCGGGTGCGCGACCTGCCGGCCGATGCGGTGAACCGGCTCGCCGTCGAGGTGGCGGGACTGGATTTCGTCGGCGCCTTCTGCCGCGCCACGCTGCGGGCGGGCGAGGTCGGGCTGGTCGCCGACTTCTCCAGCAACCTCGTGCGCGACCTCGGAGTCGAGCAGGGGCGGCGCATGCAGATCGCCCTGCCGCCGGACCGCCTGAGGGTCTTCGCCGCGTGACATTGTCCCGCGACGACTGGTCGATGCGCGCCGGCGTGCTGGCCGTCGTGCTGGCCCTGCTGGTCATGGTCGGCCTGCCGCTGTGGGCGCTGCTGGTCAAGGGCTTCGAGGACCGCGACGGCAACTTCGTCGGCCTGGCCAACTACGCGAGCTATTTCTCGACGCCCGCGCTCGTCCATTCGGCGCTGAACAGCTTCCATGTCGCGGCGGTCGCGACGCTGATCGTCGTGCCGCTCGCCTTCCTCTACGCCTTTGCACTGACCCGCGCCGTGCTGCCACTGCGCTGGCTGTTCCAGGGCATCTCGCTGATCCCGATCTTCGCGCCGTCGCTGCTGCCGGGCCTGGCGCTGATCTATCTCTTCGGCACGCAGGGCATCTTCAAGGGCTGGATGGGCGACGGCCAGATCTACGGCTTTGACGGCATCCTCATCGCCCAGGTCTTCTACTGCTTCCCGCACGCCGTCCTGATCCTGACGACGGCGCTCGCCACCGCCGACGCGCGGCTCTACGAGGCGGCCGACGCGCTGGGCGCCTCGAAGCTGCGCACCTTCCTCACGGTGACCCTGCCCGGCGCCAAGTACGGGCTGATCAGCTCGGCGCTGGTCGTGTTCACCCTGGTCATCACCGATTTCGGCATCGCCAAGGTGATCGGCGGCAATTTCAACGT
This sequence comes from Enhydrobacter sp., assembly GCA_025808875.1. Lineage (NCBI taxonomy): Bacteria > Pseudomonadati > Pseudomonadota > Alphaproteobacteria > Hyphomicrobiales > Enhydrobacter > Enhydrobacter sp. Next base: position 1,861,886 of record CP075528.1, read on the forward strand.
GCTGGCGACCGACGTCTACAAGCAGGTGATCGGCCAGCAGAACTTCTCGATGGGCGCCGTGGTCGGCATGGTGCTGCTGCTGCCGGCGGCGCTGGCCTTCTGCGTCGACCGCCTGGTGCAGCGCAAGCAGGTGGCGCTGCTGACGGCGCGCGCCGTGCCGCTGGTGCCGCGGCCCAAGCCCGGCCGCGACGCCTTCTTCACCATCTTCTGCGCCGTCGTCGCCGCCGGCATCCTGGCGATTCTCGGCATGGCGGCGTGGGGCTCGCTGATCAAGTACTGGCCGTACAACCTCGGGCTGACGCTCGACAACTACGACTTCGCCAAGGTCGACGCCAACGGCTGGGACTCCTACTACAATTCGCTGCGCATGGCGCTGGGTGCGGCGCTGTTCGGCACGGTGGCGATCTTCCTCGGCGCCTGGCTGAACGAGAAGACGCGCGGTTTCGGCGCGGTGCGCGGGCTGCTGCAGTTCTTCGCCTTCCTGCCGATGGCGATCCCCGGCCTCGTGCTGGGGCTCGGCTACATCTTCTTCTTCAACGCGCCGGGCAATCCGCTCAACTTCCTCTACGCCACCATGGCGATCCTGGTGGTCAACACGGTGGCGCACTTCTACACCGTCGGTCATCTCACCGCGACGACCGCCCTGAAGCAGATCGATCCGGAGTTCGAGGCGGTCTCGGCCTCGCTCAAGGTCTCGGTCTGGCGTACGCTCGGCCGGGTCACCGCGCCGATCTGCCTGCCCGCCATCCTCGACATCGCGATCTATCTCTTCGTCAACGCCATGACCACCGTGTCGTCCGTCATTTTCCTCTATTCGTCCGACACCAAGCTCGCCTCGGTGGCGGCGGTGAACATCGAGGAGGCGGGCATGACCGCCGCCGCGGCCGCGCTCTGCATGGTGATCGTCGTCACCTCGGCCGGCGTGAAGGCGCTGCACCTGATCGCCGACCGCTTCCTGCTCGGGCGCCTGCAGGCCTGGCGGCGGCGATGAGCGGCGGTGCCGCGCGTTGGCGCGTCGGCGTCGATTCGGGCGGCACTTTCACCGACATCTGCCTGTTCGACGGGCAGGCCGGCCGGATCGAAGTGTGGAAGGTGCCGTCGACGCCGGACGATCCGTCGCGCGCCATCGCCGACGGCATCGAGCAGGGCCTGCGGCGGGTCGGCGCGGATGCCGCGGCGGTCGTCTATTTCGGCCACGGCACGACGGTCGCGACCAACGCCCTGATCCAGCATCGTGGCGTCAGGACCGGCCTCGTCACCACCGACGGCTTCCGCGACCTGCTGGAGATCGGCCGGCAGAAGCGGCCCGACCTTTACGACCTTCAGGCCGACAAACCGCCGACCCTGGTGCCGCGCGACCTGCGGTTCGAAGTGCCCGAGCGCGTGCGCCACACCGGCGAGGTCGAGACGCCGCTCGACGAGGCGGCGGTGCGCGAGGCGGCGCGCGCGCTGAAGGCGGCGGGCGTGGCGGCCGTCGCCGTGTCGTTTCTCTACGGCTTCGTCCGGCCCGACCATGAGCGGCGCGCGGTCGAGATCCTGCGCGAGGAGTTGCCCGATGCCTTCGTCTCGGCCGGCCACGAGATCGCGCCCGAGTTCCGCGAGTATGAGCGGCTCTCCACCGTGGTGCTGAACGCCTATCTCGGGCCGGTGATGCATGCCTATCTCGGCCGGCTCGGGCCGCGCCTGCGCGGGCTCGGCATGACGGCGACCCCGCACCTCACGCAGTCCAACGGCGGTGTCATCGGCTTTGCGGCCGCCGCCGCCCTGCCGGTGCGCACCGTGCTCTCGGGGCCGTCGACCGGCGTGGTCGGCGCGCAGGCGATCGGCCGGCTGGCGGGCGTCGCGGACCTCATCACCTTCGACATGGGCGGCACCTCGACCGACGTGGCGCTGCTGCAGGGCGGGCGCTGCCGTCTGGCGGGCGAGGCGACGGTGCACGGCTACCCGATCAAGGCGCCGATGCTCGACATCCACACCGTCGGCGCCGGCGGCGGCTCGATCGCCCACGTCGACGCCGGCGGCCTGCTCAAGGTCGGTCCGCGCTCCTGCGGCGCCGATCCCGGCCCGGTGTGCTACGGCCGCGGCAACGACGAGCCGGCCGTCACCGACGCCAACGTCGTGCTCGGCACGCTCAACCCGGAGCACCTGCTGGGCGGGCGCATGGCGATCCGCCGCGAGCTCGCCGAGGCGGCGATCCGCCGCCTCGGCGAACGACTGCGGCTCGGCCCGATGGAGACGGCACAGGGCATCGTTTCCGTCGTCACCGCCAACATGGCGCGCGCCATCCGGGTCATCTCCGTGCAGCGCGGCCACGATCCACGCGATTACGCGCTGATGGCGTTCGGCGGCGCGGGTCCGCTGCACGCCGCGCGGCTGGCGCGCGAGCTCGAGATGCGCCGCGTGCTGGTGCCGGCCAGTCCGGGCATCCTGTGCGCCATGGGCCTGCTGCTCACCGACCTGCGGGCCGATTTTGCGCATTCGAGGCTGCTGCCCGCGACCGACGACTCGGCCAGTGCGGTGGCCAACGGCTTCGCCGCGCTCTCTGCACGGGCCGAGGGTTGGTTCGCCCAGGAAGGCATCGCGCCGGCCGACCGGCGCCTGACACGCACCGTCGACATGCGCTACCACGGCCAGAACTACGAGCTTGCCGTCGCTGTGCCCGACGGCCCCATCACCGCGGAAACCGTGCGCGCTCTCGCCGGGCGCTTTGCCGAGGCGCATCGCCAGCGCTACGGCTTCGCCGACGAGGCGGCATCGGTGCAGGTCATCACCCTGCGGCTCGAGGCCGTCGGCGTCGTGCGCAAGGCCGAGCTGCCGTCGCACCCCGAGACCGGGCCGGACGCCTCGGCGGCGATCGCGGGGCGGCGCCGGGTGTGGCTGCCCGAAGCGCGCGACGTCGTCGACACGCCGGTCTACGATCGCGCGCGGCTGCGTCCGGGCAACCGCTTCGACGGCCCCGCCATCGTCGAGCAGATGGACGCCACGACCCTGGTGCCGCCCGGCCTGACCGCGCGCGTCGACCGCTGGTTCAACCTGATCCTGGAGGCGTCTCCGTGAGCACATTCATCTCTCCTCCCTGCGCGCAGCGCGGGGAGGTGCCCGCGAAGCGGGTGGAGGGGCCATGGGCATCATCGGGACTCATGACCCCTCCGTCACCGTATGACGGCGACACCTTCCCTCGTAAGACGAGGGGAGGCGAGTCATGACCAACCTCGATCCCATCACCGTCGAGGTGATCGGCGCGGCGCTGGGCTCGATCGTCGAGGAGACGGGCGAAACGCTGATCCGCGCCTCGCACTCGACCAACATCAAGGAGCGACGCGACTGCTCGACGGCGCTCTTCAACGCCGCCGGCGAGACGCTCTGCCAGGCCGAGCACATCCCCATCCATCTCGGCAGCTTCCTCGATCTCGTGCCGCACATCCTGCGGCGCTATCCGAGCCAGGACATAAGGCCGGGCGACGTCTTCATCGGCAACGATGCCTACGAGGGCGGCGGCACGCACCTGCCCGACATCGTGCTGGCCGAGCCCATCTTCGTCGATGGCACCTTGGTCGCCTGGACGGTGAACCTCGCCCACCACGCCGACTTCGTCGACCGTGCCCACGCCCACATCTACCAGGAGGGGCTGCGCATCCCGCCGGTGCGGCTGTGGCGCGGCGGCGAGCTGCAGCAGGACGTGCAGGACCTGATCCTGCTCAATTGCCAGGTGCCGGACGAGCGGCTCGCCGACCTGCGCGCTCAGCGCGCCGCCAACAGGGTCGGCGTGCAGCGCTTCCAGGGCCTCTGCGAAAAGTACGGCGCGCCGACCGTGCTGGGCGCCGGCGAGGCGCTGATGGACTACGCCGAGCGCAAGATGCGGGCCGCCATCGCCGCCATCCCCGACGGCACCTGGCGCTTCGCCGACACGTTCGACTGCTCGGAGTTCGCCGCCGACCTGCCGCTTGGCGTCGAGGTGACGGTGAAGGGCGATGCCCTGTCGCTCGCCTTCGACGCGCCCGAACAGGTGCGCGCCGGCCTCAACATGACCCATACCGCGCTGCTCGCCACCGCCTACTACGTGGTGAAGTCGGTGCTCGATCCCTCGATCCCGCCCAACGCCGGCCTGGCGCGGCCGCTCCGCGTCAGCGCGCCCAAGGGCAGCATCCTGAACTGCGTCGCGCCCGCCGCCGTGAACGGTCGCGTGCAGACCTGCCAGCGCGTCGCCGACCTGGTGCTGGGCGCATTGGCGCAGGCGGTGCCCGAGCGCGTCATGGCCTGCTCGAACTCGGCCTGCACCGTGGCCTATTTCATCGGCAAGCGGCCAGACGATGGCTCCGGCGACGCCTCGACCTGGGTCTATCTCGAGACCATCGGCGGCGGCAGCGGCGCGCGCGCGACGAAGGACGGGCTGGACGGCGTGCACGTCCACACCACCAACACGTCGAACCTGCCGGTCGAGGCGCTCGAAGTCGAGTATCCGCTCACCGTGGCGCGCTACGAGCTGGTCGCCGATTCGGGCGGCGTCGGCCGCTTCCGCGGCGGCATGGCGCTGCGCCGCGTCTACCGGGCGGTGGACGAATGCCGCGTGCGCGTCGATCTCAGCCGCCAGCGCTCGCAGAGCTGGGGCCTGTTCGGCGGCGGCGCCGGCGCGCACGGCCGGCTGGAGTGCGGCCCCGGCGTGACCTTCGACGGCGACAGCGCCGTCCTGCAGCCCGGCCAGTGGTTCGCCCTGGTGACGCCCGGCGCCGGCGGCTACGGCCCGCCCGCCGCGCGCGATCCCGCCGCCATCGCCCGCGACCTCGCCGAAGGCGCGATCAGCGCCGACACGGCGCGCGAGGCCTACGGCAAGGCATGAATCTTCGCTGGGGGCGCACCACTCCAGTGGCGCGCCCCCAGCAATGAGTTTGTTCGCGTCATGCGCCACCTGAACTCGTGGCAGTATCTCGATGATGATTCTACGTGGCTCGAAGTTTGACGTGAAAGGCCGATCGGATGAGTGAAAGCGTAGCCGTCGCCATCATCGGCGGCGGCGTTATGGGATCGTCGATCGCCTGGCATCTCAAGCGCGATCCGAATTTCACGGGCCGCGTCGTCGTGGTCGAGCGCGATCCGACTTATGCGCGGGCGTCGTCGGCGCTGTCGGCGAGCTCGATCCGCCAGCAGTTCTCGACGGCGCTCAACATCCATCTGTCGCGCTACGGCATCGGCTTCCTGCGAAAGGCGCGCGAGCTGCTCGACGTCGATCTCGGGCTGAAGGAGCCGGGCTATCTGTTCCTCGCCTCGCCGCAGGGCGAGAAGGTGCTGCGCGCCAACCACGCCATCCAGAAGGGCGAGGGCTGCGCGGTCGAGCTGCTCGCTCCCGACGCGCTTCGCCAGCGCTTCTCCTGGATCTCGACGTCAGGCCTGGCGCTCGCCTCGCACGGCGTCGCCAACGAGGGCTGGTTCGACGGGCCGGCGCTGATGCAGGCCTTCCGCCGCAAGGCGCGCGAGCTGGGCGCCGAGTACGTCGCCGACGAGGTCGTGAAGCTGGAAGAGGGCGCCGTCACGCTGAAGTCCGGCGGCAGGCTCGCCGCGCGCACCATCGTGGTCGCCGCCGGCCCGTGGTCGGGCGAGGTGGCGGCGACGGCCGGCATCGCGCTGCCGGTCGAGCCGCGCCGGCGCTCGGTGTTCGTCTTCGATGTGCGCGAGCCGCCGGGCCCCCTTTCCCGGAGTTTGGCACCGCTCACCATCGATCCGTCGGGCGTGTGGTTCCGGCCCGAAGGCCGGTTCTACATCGGCGGCACGACGCCGGCCGAGGGCAACGACCCGCCCGACGCGCCGCTCGAGGTGCAGCACCCCGAATGGGACGACATGGTGTGGCCGGTGCTGGCCGGGCGCGTACCGGCGTTCGAGGCGGCCAAGGTCGTGAATGCGTGGGCCGGCTACTACGAGTACAACACCTTCGACCAGAACGGCATCGTCGGCCGCCATCCGGAAATTGACAGCCTGATCTTCGCCACCGGCTTCTCCGGGCACGGCATCCAGCAATCGCCCGCCGTCGGCCGCGCCGTCGCCGAGCTGATCATGCACGGGGAGTACCGGAGCCTGAATCTTTCTCCGTTCGGTTATGAACGGATTTCTGCCGGCCGCCCTATCCGTGAGCTGAACGTGGTGTGATACCATCTGTCATCCTGAGCGAAGCGAAGGACCTCACGCACGCACCAAAGAACGCCGCTGGGGCTGACGCGAGATCCTTCGCTGCGCTCAGGATGACAAGGTAGGAGCGTACCGTGCCCGACTCGCCGCTGGTCAATTCGGATCTGCAATCCGCGCTCGCCGAGGCGCGGCAGGCCTATGTCGACCGCAACCCCAGGAGCCTCGCGCGCCACAACGAGGCCTGCGCGGCGATGCCGGGCGGCAACACGCGCACCACCCTGCACAACGGCCCGTTTCCGCTCACCGTGGTGCGCGGCGAGGGCTGCCGGCTGTGGGACGCCGACGGCCACGAGTACATCGACGTGCTGGGCGAATACACCGCCGGCATCTACGGCCACTCCCATCCGGTGATCCGCGCCGCCATCGACAAGGCGCTGGACCACGGCTGGAACTATGCCGGCCGCAACGAGCACGAGGGCACGCTCGCCAGGCTGATCGCCTCGCGCATCCCCTCGATCGAGCTGGTGCGCTTCACCAACTCGGGCACCGAGGGCAACGTCATGGCGCTGGCCGGCGCCCGCGTCTTCGCCCAGCGCAGCGGCCGGTCCAAAGCGACCAAGGTCATGGTGTTCCACGGCGGCTACCACGGCGGCGTGCTCTATTTCGTCTCCGGCGGCTCGCCGGTGAACATGCCCTACGAATACGTCGTGGCGCCCTACAACGACGTCGAGGGCACGCGCGCGCTGCTGGCGAAGCACGGCGAGGAGATATTCGCCGTCCTGCTCGAGCCGATGCAGGGCAGCCACGGCTGCCTGCCCGGCGATCCGGCGTTCCTGAAGATGGTGCGCGAGGAGACCCGGGCGCGCGGCATCACCATGATCTTCGACGAGGTCATGACCTCGCGCCTCTCGCCCGGCGGCTTGCAGCAGAAGCTCGGCGTCATCCCCGACATGACCACGCTCGGCAAATATATCGGCGGCGGCATGTCGTTCGGCGCCTTCGGCGGCCGGCGCGACATCATGGAGCTGTTCGATCCGACCAAACCGGATTCGCTGCCGCACGCCGGCACCTTCAACAACAACGTGCTGACCATGGCGGCCGGCGTCGCGGGCTACGGCGAGATCTACACACCCGCGGCGGCCGAGGCGCTGAACGCCAGGGGAGAGAAGATCCGCGAGCGGCTGAACGCGATCTGCCGCAAGGCGGGCGTCGCCTTCCAGTTCTCCGGCATCGGCTCGATGATGACGGCGCATGCCACGACGCGGCCGATCCGCACGGCGGCCGACATCGCCACCTCGAACCAGGACGCCAAGGAGCTGTTCTTCTTCGACATGTCCGCGGCCGGCATCTGGATCGCCCGCCGCGGCTTCGTCGCCCTGAACATCATGATCGGCGACGGCGAGGGCAACCGCTTCGTCGCCGCCGTCGAGGAGTTTGTCGCAGCCCGAAAGGCCCTGTTGCAGCCGCAATGAATGCCTATCTCATGTCTTGTCGTCCTGAGCGCAGCGAAGGACCTAGCAGAACGACCAGCGGCTCTGGGGCCAATGTGAGATCCTTCGCTGCGCTCAGGATGACAAGGGAGAGCCACCATGAGTTCCTACCTCTGTCGTCCTGAGCGGAGCGAAGGACCTAACGGAGCGACCAGCGGCTCTGGGGCCAATGTGAGATCCTTCGCTGCGCTCAGGACGACAAGAAGATGAACGACTCCTCTCCCATGAGCTTCCCGCAGCCCGTCTCCGGCACGGTGACGCCGCGCTTCGGCGACGTGGCGACCTTCATGCGCCTGCCGCTGTTCAGGAATCCGGCCGACGTCGAGATCGGCATGGTCGGCGTGCCGTGGGACGGCGGCACCACCAACCGCCCGGGCGCGCGCCACGGCCCGCGCCAGATGCGCGACCTCTCGACCATGATGCGGCGCATCCATCACGTGACCGGCGTGGCGCCCTACGAACTGGCGCGCTGCGGCGATCTCGGCGACGCGCCGGTCAACCCGGCGAGCGTCGACGATTCGCTGGAGCGGATCGAGCGGCACTTCGCCAAGATTCACGCCGCCGGCGCCGTGCCCTTGTCGGCCGGCGGCGACCACCTGATCACGCTGCCCATCATGCGGGCGATCGCCAAAGGCGGCGCGCTCGGCATGGTGCATTTCGACGCCCACAGCGACACCTGGGACACCTATTTCGGCGGCTACAAATACACCCACGGCACGCCGTTCCGCCGCGCCGTCGAGGAGGGGCTGCTCGATCCCAGGCGCACGGTGCAGATCGGCATCAGGGGCTCGCTCTACAAGCGCGACGACAACGACTGGGCGCGCGAGCAGGGCATGCGGGTGATCACCATCGAGGAATATTTCGACCTCGGCGTCGACAAGGTGATCGCCGAGGCGCGCCGCGTCGTCGGCGACGGCCCGGCCTATGTCAGCTTCGACGTCGACGGCCTCGACCCGGCCTACGCGCCCGGCACCGGCACGCCCGAGATCGGCGGCTACACCCCGCACGAGGCCCAGCGCATGCTGCGCGGCCTCAGGGGGCTGAACCTGGTCGGCGGCGATGTCGTCGAGGTCTCGCCGCCGTTCGACCAGAGCGGCAACACCGCCTTGGTCGGCGTCACCATGATGTGGGAGATCCTCTGCCTGCTCGCCGAATGCGTCGGCAAGAAGAAGGGGCGAGTTTAGCGGGGCCTCATCATGTGATTGGCGCCGAGTAGCTTTACATTCGCGCTGCTGTTATCCGTCCGCCTATACATTTGGGTATCTCTGCGCGGAAGGCGTCTAACTGAACCGCTCCCATGCCGACTGGCGGGTGATCCCGAGCGCGGCGCCGATCTGCGCCCAGCTCACCTCGCGTGCCCGCAGGATGTCGACCACGCTCTGCAGCTGGCCGCCCTTGCCCTGGATCGTCTCCTCGATCGGCGCCAGGCGCTTGAGCAGGTCAGGTTTTCCTGACTGTCAGGCAAGTCCTGACGATGCGCGGGTCAATACGTTAGCGGTGGACAAAGGCCGTACAATACTGTATGTTCTGACCATACGGTTTGGAGGGTAGCGTATGCCGAACCAGGCAGCCGGGCCTCTGGCAATCGTGACGCGTCGGGCGGAGAGGGTTTCTGCACTCCCTGCATTTTCCGCACCTGCCTCTTGTTTCGCGAGGACTCTCCCACAGCGGTCGCGACGGGGCTCTTGCGAAAAGTCCGAAAGTCGAATTTCCGCAATTCGCGCAATTTCCGCAGACGGGATTGATCCCGCGAGCGGGTCTTCTCGGGCGGCGGGGATGATTTTTGGCATTTTTGGCATTTTTGGCAGGCACTTCATGTTTCGCGAGGTGCCCATGGTCTGCCCACGCACGCGGCCTTTGTCGGAAACGCGGCTATGCGGAAATTCGATTGTCGATGCCCTCCGTCCGCACCGGCACCGACGTGGAGTGTCCCACATCTGGAATCGGCTCACATTTTTTCCCATTGTTCTGATGGACGGGTCACAACATCTGGGCGCGCGACGGCGCGACGACCGGGCCTGCAAGGCTCGGCTTCTGTCGGAAATACGGATGTGCGGAAATTCGACTTTCCGAGTTACGCCGCCAGCTCGAGGATCTCCCTCACCTGCGCCGGGCCGTCGATCGGGCGCGGGTTGCGTGGCACCCAGGGCGTGCCCATGGCCTGCGTGGCGATGCGCTCGAAATGCTCCCGGCCGACCTTCACCTCGCCGAGGCTGCGCGGCATGCCGAGGCCGCGGATGAACGTGTCGAGCACGTCGCCCGCCTCCTTGCCGGGCTGGCCCATGGCGGCGGCGATGCGCGCCTGGCGCTCGGCGTTGGCCGGTTTGTTCCAGCGCATCACCGAGGGCAGCATGATGCAGCTCGTGTGGCCGTGCGGGATGTCGAACACCGCGCCCAGCACGTAGCCGATACCGTGGCTGGCGCCCATCGGCACGCCGGCGACCAGCGGCGCCATGGAGAGCCAGGCGCCGAGCTGGCAGTCGAGCCGCGCGTCCATGTCGGCCGGATCGGCCTTCACCCGGGCGAGCCCGCGCGTCAGCAGCGCGAGCCCGTGCAGGGCGGAGGCGTCGCCGTAGTCGGTCGCCTCGTTGGAGCAGATGCCCTCGACGCAGTGGTCGACGGCGCGGATGCCGGTCGAGAGCCAGAGCCACATCGGCGTGTGGCGCGTCACGACGGGATCGAGCACGACCGCCTGCGGCACGATGTCGGGATGGCGGAACAGCTCCTTCACCCTGGTGCGCTCGTCGGTGACGCCCGCGATCGGCGAGAACTCGCCGGCCGACAGCGTGGTCGGGATCGAGATCTGCCGCACCGTCGAGCCCTTCACCGGATGGGGTGCGCGCACCTTGTCCATGTCGTCGGCGTTGCGGATGTCGTTGGCGAGGCAGAGCTGGACCGCCTTCGCCCCGTCGGTGATCGAGCCGCCGCCCAGGGTGACGATCAGGTCGGCTCTGGCCGCACGCGCCTGCTCGGCCGCGGCGATCACCGCCTTGCGCGGCGTGTGCGGCGGCATGCTGGCGAAGGTGCCGACGCACTTGTTGCCGAGGGCGCGGCGCAGCTTCTCGATCTCGTCGGTCTCGCGGTCGAGCGTGCCCGACACCATCAGGAACACGCGGCTGGCGCCGTAGCGGCCGACCAATTCGGCCGCCGCCTCGGCGGCGGGCCGGCCGTAGATCACCTCGTCCATCTTGCTGAAGACGGCGCGTCCTGCCTTGGTCATGCATTCCTCCCGAATTTGCCGGCAGCTTGGCCGACGGATAGGCTCGCGCCAAGGGCGGGGGAGAGATGACCGGTTCGGACGCGGCGCGGCGGGCACGGGGCTTGCGGGCCGCCTTGGGCATCGGCCGGCTGGCGGCGCTCGGCCGGCGGGGCCTCGGCCAGGTCCGCGCCGTGCAGGCGGCGCGGCGCCTGCAGCCGGCGACGCGCCGCAGCGCCATCAAGGCGACGCTGATGGCGATCGCCTGCGTCCTCGGCTTCTGGGGGTTCCAGTCGCTGGCGCCGGCGGCCAAGCCGCCGCTCGACCCGTGGGCGCCCGCCGTGATCTGGCAGAATCTGTTTCGCACCCTGCAGCTCCTGACCACGCAGTTTCCGCCCAACCTGCCGACCGACCTGCCGCTGCAGCTCCAAATCGCCCGCTTCGCCATGCCGATCTTCGCCGTGTGGATCGCCGCCTCGGCACTGCTGCGGCGCTTCAACCGGCCGCTGCTCGCCTGGTTCGCCGCGCTGTCGCGCGAGCATGTCGTGCTGCTCGGCGCCTCGGAACTCGCCCAGGCGCTGGCACGCGCCTACCGCGCCCTCGGCCGGCCGGTGGTCGCGATCGTGCCGCCGGTCGCCGGCAACGTCGTCTCGCCGATGGAAGTGGCGGGTGCGCGTCTGGTCTTCGGTGCGCCGACCGACGCGGCGGTGCTGCGGCGCGCCGGCGCACAGCGTGCCGCCGCCCTGATCGCCGTCGACGATCTCGGCACGGGCGCGGTGGCGCTCGCCAGCGCCGTCGCGGCGGCCAACGACGGGCGCGCGCCGGAACGGCCGCTCACCTTCTTCCTGCGACTCGCCAACCGCGAGCTGCGCGGCCTGATGGCCAGCGAGATCGCCGCCGCCCTGCGCGAGAGCAGGGTGGACCTGCGCCTCTACGTGCGCGAACGCACGGTGGCGCGCGGCCTGCTCGGCCGCTACCCCGCCGACTGGGGCCTGCCGCCGGGCGCGCACGACCTGCACGCCGTCATCGTCGGGCTCGACGACATGGGCGCGGAGATCCTGCTGCAGCTCGCGCGCGTCGCCGTGCCGGCGGCCGGACGGCGCACCGTGCTGACGGTGATCGATCGCCGGGCCGACGGGCTGCGGGAGCAGATGCTGGCCGAGAACCCCGGCCTCGCCGAATGCGCCGAGCTGCGCTTCGTCGAGGCGGAGGCCCAGGCGGGCGCGCTGCGTGCCGACGAGGCGCGCGGGTGGCTGCTCGAGCCGGTGCCGGCCACCGCGATCTACGTCTGCGGCGGCGACGACCAGGCCAATCTTTCGATGGCGATCGCCTTGCGGCGGGCCTGCGGCCGGCTGGGCGTCGCGGCGCCGCCGCTGTTCGTCCACCAGCGGGACGGCAACCTGCTGGTCGATGCGCTGCCACGCATGCATGCCGGCGCCTTCGACGCGCTGCGCGTCGTGGCGTTCGGCGGCCTCGAGCAGGAGGCCGATCCCTACTACCTGGTCGACGAGGAGATCGACGGCCTTGCGCGCCAGATGCACGAGGCCTATCTGCGCAACGCCCGCGGCGGCGCGGCCTCCGTGCCGTGGGCCGAGCTGCCCGATACCTACCGCACCGCCAACCGTTCGCAGGCCGACCACGCGCCGCTCAAGCTGCGCGCGCTCGGGCTGCACGCCACGACCGACGCGGCGGACAAGGTCGAGCCGCCCGACGCCGACGGCCTCGAGCAGCTTGCCCGGCAGGAGCACGAGCGCTGGTGCCGCGACCGCTGGTTGGGCGGCTGGAGCTTCGGCACGCCGCGCGACGACGCCAACCTGCGCCATCCCGATCTGGTTCCCTACGACCGGCTGAGCGAGCCGGTGCGCGACCTCGACCGCCAGACCATCCGCAACCTGCCGGCGCTGTTGGGCGAGCTGGGCATCGGCCTGCGCCGCGACCTCAGGATCGGCGTGTGGTTCGAGACGCCGGCGCTCGACGCCGATTCGTCGGCGGCCGCCATGGCCTCCGTCCTCGGCAAGCGGATGGCCGGCCGGCCGGCGCCGCACCTGCAATTGGTGCTGCCGTTGCGCTCGCCGGCCGAGGTCGCGCTGGCGACCACGCTGGCCCGCGGCGGCAGTGTCGGCGTCGACGTCGCCCTGTTGCGCCGCGCGGCGGGCGGAACCGATCTCGGCGCCGGTCTCGACCGCGACCGGGCGCGCGAACTGATCGCCGCCGCCGACCGCGCCTTCACGCTCGAGCGGACGGCGGGCGAGGCTGCGCCTTGGGCCGCGCTGCGGGCCGTCTGCCAAGTCGTGCTGGTCGCCCGGCTGGGTGGTGGGATAGAGGAAATCGCCGGCGTGCCCGGCTGATGGGCCACTGCAATCGGCCGATCCGCGCTCGGGCCCCTGGATGGGTCGATGGAGAGGACAGCAGGGGTCTGCGAGGGTATCAGGCGAGCACGCCCTCGACCGTCAGCTCGACCTCGCCCAGCCGCAGGACGGCGCCGCGCACCAGCTCGGCGGGACGCTCGCGCAGCGCCGGCTTGTCGTCGACGAAGGTGCCGTTGGTCGAGCCGAGGTCGCTCACGGTGAGGCGGCCGTCGCTCGACACGACGACGGCGTGGCGGCGCGACACGCTTTCGTGCGCCAGCACGAGGTCGGCCTGGCCGGCCTTGCGGCCGATCACCAGCCCGTCGGGCCGCATGCGCAGCTGGGAGAGACGGATCGACAGCTCGAACGGCGCGCCGTCGCGCGACCGGCCGGCGAGGCGGATGGTGCGGTCCACCGCGACCCGGGTGGCGCCGTCGTCGTCGTCGGTCGGTGCCGGCGCCGCAGGCGGCCGCCGGGCCGGAGGAGGAGGCGCCGACTGGCCGCCCAGGCGGCGCTGCAGGGCGGAGACCAGCACGTCGGGCAACGGTTGGCCGGGCGCGGCGTGCCATTGCCGCAGATCGGCGACCTGGATGTGCGACAGGCCGAGCGGCAGCGGCGCGGCGTCGATCTTGACCGGCAGGTAGACGTCGCGCTGGAAGGCGTGATCGGCCTCGATCTCGACCCAGCGGCTCTCGACCGAGCGCTGCGACCACAGCACGACGACGACCCGCGCGCCGCTCAGCGCCGCCTGGATCTGGGTGCGCCACGTCGTGCCGGGCAGCAGCATGCGGTCCCAGAAGACCGTCCAGCCCTGCCGGGTCAACTCGTCGGCGAGGCGTTTGGCCGGCTCCGCGTCCTCGCGGGTGTAGCTGATGAAGATGTCGTACGCGCCGGCCTCGCTCATGCCGCGCGAATTTAGCCCCGCCGGCCGGCCATTGCCTAGGCCGGCCGCGCGGCTATGGTGCGCCCCATCACGAGGGCGAGGACATGAACGGAACCCGGCAAGGCGCCATCGAGCGGGCGGAGAAGTATTTCGACGAGGGCGGCTTCCTGGCCGACCTGCAGCGGCGGGTGGCGATCCCCACCACCAGCCAGGAGAAGGATTCCATGCCGGCGCTGCAGGAATACGTGTCCGGCGAGATGTCACAGTCGCTGCAAAAGCTCGGCTACGACTGCACGGTGCAGGCCAATCCGCGCGCCGAGTACGGCCCCTTCCTGATCGCGCGGCGGGTCGAGGATCCGACGAAGCCGACGGTTCTGACCTACGGCCATGGCGACGTGATCCGCGGCCAGGACGATCAATGGCGCGCCGGCCTGTCGCCGTGGAAGATCGTGATCGAGGGCGAGAAGATGTATGGCCGCGGCACGGCCGACAACAAGGGCCAGCACACGATCAACATCGCGGCGCTGGAATGCGTGCTGCGGGAGCGCGGCGCGCTCGGCTTCAACTCGACCATCCTGATCGAGACCGGCGAGGAGACCGGCTCGCCCGGCCTCGCCGACTTCTGCAAGGCCAACAAGGATGCGCTCGAGGCCGACGCGCTGATCGGATCGGACGGTCCGCGGCTCGACCATCGCCGGCCCACGGTGTTCGGCGGCACGCGCGGCACGATGAACTTCAACCTGAAGCTCACCATGCGCGAGGGCGGCCATCACTCGGGCAACTGGGGCGGGCTGCTGGCCAATCCCGGCATCATCATGGCGCACGCGCTCGCCACGATCACCGACGAGCGCGGCCAGATCAAGGTGCCGGAGTGGCGGCCCAACACCTTGACCAACTCGGTGCGCGCCGCGCTCGCCGACGCCCATGTCGATGCCGGCGAGGGCGCGCCGGCGATCGACCCGGAGTGGGGAGAGAAGTCGCTGACGCCGGTCGAACGGGTGTTCGGCTGGAACTCCTTCGAGGTGCTGGCCTTCAAGACCGGCAATCCCGACCGGCCGGTAAACGCCATCCCGCCGAGCGCCATCGCCTATTGCCAGCTGCGTTTCGTGGTCGGCACCGACCCCAACGACATCGTGCCGGCGCTGCGCCGGCATCTGGCGGCGCACGGCTTCGGCCAGATCGAGGTGGAGCCGGCGCGCGACGTCGTCATGAACGCCACGCGGCTCGATCCCGACAATCCATGGGCCAGGTTCGCCGCACGGTCGATCGAGCGCACCTCGGGCCGGAAGCCCAACATGCTGCCCAATCTCGGCGGCTCGCTGCCCAACGAGGTCTTCACCGACATCCTCGGCATGCCGACCGTGTGGGTGCCGCACTCCTACGCCGCCTGCTCCCAGCACGCGCCGAACGAGCATCTGCTGGCGCCGGTCGCGCGCGACGGCCTCCGGCTGATGACCGGGCTGTTCTGGGATCTCGGCGCCGAGGGGCGCCCGTCGTAAGCACGTAGCGGCCATGCTCTCCGCCGACGATGCCGCCGGCCTGATCGAGGCGATCGCCGCGCGCCAGGACCGCGCGGCCTTCGCCGCCCTGTTCCGCCATTTCGCCCCGCGCGTGAAGGCGTTCCTGATGCGCGGCGGGGCCGATGCCGAGGTCGCGCAGGAAGTGGCGCAGGAAGCCATGATCGTGGTGTGGCGAAAGGCCGCCAGCTTCGATCGCACGCGCGCCTCGGCGGCGACCTGGATCTACACCATCGCCCGCAACAAGCGGATCGACATGCTGCGACGGACCGGCAAGCCCGCGATCGAGACCGAGGACTGGCTCACGGTCTTCGCGCCGCAAGACGACGATCCGGACAAATCCATGCTGGCCGGCCAGTCGTATACCCGGGTGAAGCAATTGATGGAGGGCCTGTCGGCCGAGCAACTGGTGGTGATCCGCAAGGCGTTCTTCGAGGACAAGACCCACACGGCCATCGCCGAGGAGCTCGGATTGCCGCTCGGCACCGTCAAGTCGCGGATCCGGCTCGCCCTCGGCCGGTTGCGCACGGAATTGGAGAGAGGCGACCCGCCATGAGCGCTCATCCCGCTCCCGACGAGCTGCTGCTCGACTATGCGACCGGCGCGCTGGCCGAGGGGCCGGCGCTCGCCGTCGCGCTGCAGGCCGCGCTCGATCCGCGGACGAGGCGTGCGGTGGAAAGCCTGCGCGCGCTCGGCGGCGCCTTCCTGGAGCGCGAGGAGCCGGAGGGCGGGCTGGACGAGGCGGCGCTGCAGCGCACGCTCGCGCGCCTCGACGCCGAGACCGTCGAGGCACGGCCGGCACCCGCCGCATCGCGCCCAGGCTTCGAATGGGCGCCGCCGCCGCTGCGGCCGTATCTCCGCCCCGACGTCCGTTGGCGGCGCGCCTTCGGCGGCTTCGAGGAAATCAGGCTCGTGCTGCCAGGAGACACGCACCGCGTTTCCCTGCTCAGGCTCGAGTCCGGCAAGGGCCTGCCGATGCACCGTCATGTCGGCAACGAGTACACGGTGGTGCTGCAGGGCGGCTACACCGATGCGACCGGCAGCTACGGCGTCGGCGACTTCGCCGTCGGGCCGGGGCCGCAGCAGCACGAGCCGATCGCCGATCCGGGCGAGCCCTGCATCGCGCTCATCGTGGTCGAGAAGCCGATCGTGCTGACCGGCCCGCTCGGCCGCTGGCTCAATCCGCTGGTACGGCGCGGCTGGCTCTGACAGGCTGCCGGCTGGAGGATCATCCATGCCGCGCGTTCCGTACTACGAAGTCGATCAGGCCACCGGCAAGCACGCCGAGTTCCTCGGCAAGCTCGAGCCGCATCTCAACATCTACCGCATGCTCGCCAACTCGGAGTACGGACTGAAGGGCTTCGTGCGCATGGGCAACGCGCTGCTCCATCGCGCCGAGCTCGATCCCGGCCTGCGCGAGCTCGCCATCGTGCGGGTCGGCCGGCTCAGTCGCGCCGCCTACGAGGTGTTCCAGCACGAGCGAATCGCCCGCGAAGTCGGCGTCGCCGGCGAGAAGATCGCCGCCCTGCGCGATGCGACGATCGAGGCGCCCGTCTTCACCGACAACGAGAAGGCGGTGCTGCGCTTCACCGACGACGTCGTGCGCAACGTCAAGGCGTCGGACAGGACGTTGAAGGCGGTGCAGGCGTTCCTGTCGCCTGCTGCGGTGGTCGAGCTCACGCTCACCGTCGGCTACTACATGATGGTCTGCCGCTTCCTCGAGACGACCGGCGTCGAAGGCGAAGAAGGCCAGGCCGAATGGCTGAAAACGGCCAGGCTGTAAGAGGATTTGCAACGATGGCGTACCGCGTCCTGATCGCGCAGTTCATGCACGAGACCAACACCTTCTCGAAGCTGCCGACGACCCTGGAGGACTACCGCAAGCGCTGGCTGATCGAGGGAGAGGCCATGGTGCCGCGCTTCACCGGCACGAGGAACGAGATCGGCGGCTACATCGACAGCGCCGCGACGTACGGCTGGCAGCCGGTGTGGGCGGGCGCGGCCAACGCCACGCCGTCCGGCAAGCTGACGAAGGAGACTTGGGAGACGATCCGCGACATGATCGTCGGCGCGGCGAGCAAGGCCGGCAAGCTCGACGGCGTCTGCCTGTCGCTGCATGGCGCGATGGTTACCGAGACCGAGGACGACGCCGAGGGTGCCCTGCTCGAGGCGCTGCGTGGCGTGGTCGGCCCCGACGTGCCCATCGCCACCACCCTCGACCTGCACGCCAATGCCACGCTGCGCATGGCGGGGAACGCCAACGCGCTGGTCAGCTACCGCACCTATCCGCACATCGACGGCTACGAGCGCGCGGTCCAGGCCGCCGCGCTCGTGCAGGAGGCGATGGAAGGAAGGAAGAAGCCGCGCTGCCTGCTGCTGCAGCCGGCGATGCTGGAGGGCGCCGAGCATGGGCGCACGACCCAGCCCGGCCTGATGCTCGACCTGCTCGCCAAGGCCGACGGGTACGAGGCGGAGAAGGGCATCGACGTCGTCAGCATCCAGGCCGGCTTCACCTGGGCCGACATTCCCTATACCGGCCCGTCGATCGCCGTAAGCTACGAGCCCGGCGCCGAGGCCCGTGCCAAGGCGATCGCGCAGGAGTTGATCGACGAGATCTGGCGGCGGCGCGACGAGGGCGCGGTGAAGAACTACCGGCCGGTTGCCGACGGCATCGCCGCCGCCCGCGCCGGCGCCAAGCCGACCGACAGGAAGGGTCCGCTGGTCATCGCCGACGGCACCGACAATCCGGGCGGCGGCGGCTACAACGACACGACGCCGGTCCTGCAGGCGCTGCTCGATGCCAAGGTCGAGAACGTGGCGTTCGGCACCATCTATGATCCCGGCACGGTGCAGCAGGCGATGAAGGCGGGCGTTGGCGCCGAGATCGAGGTCACGCTCGGCGGCCACACCGACTTCTCGATGGGTGCTCCGGTCACGGCCAGGGCGGTCGTGAGGATGCTGTCGGACGGGCTGTTCAGGAACGACGGGCCGATGAATGCCGGAGTGGAGACCGGCATGGGGCCGACGGCGGTGCTGCGCATCGGCGGCATCGACGTGGTCACCATCTCCAACCGCATCCAGACCATCGACCTGCAGGTGTTCCTGAGCCAGGGCATCGACCCGCGCAGCAAGGACGTCGTGGTCGTGAAGAGCGTCCAGCATTTCCGCGCCGCCTATGCGCCGATCGCCCGCGAGGTGATCGTCGTCGACTCGGGCGGCATCTGCTCGCCCGACATCTCCCGGCTGAAATTCACCAAGCTGCGCCGGCCGATCTGGCCGCTCGACGGCGTGAACGATCCTTACGCCGGCCGTCTGCCGGCCTGAGGATCCTTCGCCCGGAAGAACGTCGTCAGCACGAAGCGGCGGCCGCGCGTCACCGGCAGCGCTTCGTGCAGCAGCGAGCAGGAGAACACGGCGGCGGCGCCGGCCGGCGGGCAGACCTTCAGGGCGGAGTACTCGGGGAAGACCAGCTCGCCGCCCTCGAAGTCGTCGTTGAGATTCAGCGACACGGCGAAGGCGCGATCGGCGGTGGTCGGCGCGCCGTTGTCGCGATGGGCGCTGAAGAAGTGCTCGCCCTCGGCGCTGTAGGACAGCACGACGTGGGCGTCGAAGCTGAATTCGCGGTCGAAGGCGAAGACCTTTCCGAGCTCCGGCCCGATGCGATAGGCGAGCCGGTCGGAGATCGCCTTCTGCATCATCGGTTCGGCGACCATGTAGTCCTCGGTGCGCTTGAGCTTCTCCACGCCGACATTGCCGTAGCGGCTCGACACGCCGGTGTCCTTGTGGTCGCCCTTGTGCCAGAGGCGGATCACCTGGGCGCAGAAGTCGGGCTCGAAGACGCGCGGCAGGACCAGCACCGGTGCGGCCGGCGCCCTCAGGACCGTGCCGCTGTCGCCAGTGCTGCGCACGGCGTCGGCCACGGCCGGCATCGCTTCGGCGGCGGCGGGCAATGGTCGGGTGTCGAACGTCGCGGCGATCCTCTGGTTGGGATCGAGCACGACGATTCGCAGGCGCAGCGGGCCGGACGGAGCGAGGCCGATGCCGCCCGCCGCGAGCAGCGCCGGCACGAACTTGCGCTCGCCGTCGCACAGCAGCAGCGCGTCATCGGCGCCGCCCGACAGCTTGGACCACGGTCCGGCCGCCGCGGCGACCGGCGTGCCGGCGGCGACGACGAGCGTCACCGTCGCCTGTCGGCAGGCCGTGCGGAATGCCGCGAACTGCTCGGCGTCGATCGTCTTGAGGTCGTCGACCGCGACCAGCGCGACGGGCGAGCCGCCGAACGACCAGATGAACTTGCGCAGCTTGCCGTCGAGGCCCGGCAGGACGAAGTCGGGAAGGCGGTCTCCCGGACGGAGGGTCGAGGCGTTGAGGGGCAAGGCGTTGCTCATGCGGGCGCCATCATATCGGACAACAATAGTCGCGGGGCAGCTTTCGGACGGCCCTTCCAGACCCTACATTGACATCATGGCCAACGACGCCGCCTTTGCCCTTGCCGATGCGCCGAGCTTGGGGCTCGACAACAGTTACGCCCGGCTGCCCGAGCGCTTCTATGCCCGGTTGCCGCCGACGCCTGTCGCCGCGCCGCGCCTGCTGAAACTCAACCACGCGCTGGCGCTCGAGTTGGGCCTCAATCCGTCGGTCTTGGCATCTCCGCAAGGCGTCGAGATCCTCGCCGGCAACCGGTTGGCCGACGATTCGCAGCCCATTGCGCTGGCCTATGCCGGCCACCAGTTCGGCAACTTCGTGCCGCAGCTTGGTGACGGGCGCGCCGTCCTGCTCGGCGAGGTCGTCGATCGCCAGGGTCGCCGGCGCGACCTGCAGCTCAAGGGCTCGGGCCCGACGCCGTTCTCGCGGCGCGGTGACGGGCGCGCGGCGCTGGGGCCCGTCCTGCGCGAGTATCTGGTGAGCGAGGCGATGTTCGCGCTGGGCATTCCGACGACGCGCAGCCTGGCGGCCGTGGCCACGGGCGAGCACGTGCTTCGCGAAGAGGTGCTGCCGGGCGCGGTGCTGACGCGCGTCGCCTCTAGCCACATCAGGGTCGGCACGTTCCAGTTCTTCGCCGCGCGCCGCGACGCGGAAGCGCTGCGCCTGCTCGCCGACTATGCGATCGACCGGCACTATCCGGACATCGAACGCAACGAGCGGCGCTTTCTCGCGTTGCTCGAGCGGGTGATCGCGCGCCAGGCCGATCTGGTCGCGAGGTGGCTGCTCGTCGGTTTCATCCACGGCGTGATGAATACCGACAACACCTCGATCGCCGGCGAGACCATCGACTACGGTCCGTGCGCTTTCATGGATGCCTACGATCCGGCTCAGGTGTTCAGCTCCATCGACCATGGCGGGCGCTACGCCTATGCCAACCAGCCGCGCATCGCCGGCTGGAACCTGGCGCGCTTCGCCGAAACGCTGCTGCCCTTGCTGTCGGACGACGGCGACGCCGCGGTGAAGCAGGCGCAGGAGGCGCGGGAAGCCTTCGACGGTCGTTTCTCGGGCGCGATCGTGTCGGGTCTGCGCGCCAAGCTCGGCCTCGCGACCGAGCAGGAGGGCGACGCCGCACTGGCCCAGCGGCTGCTCGACCTGATGCAGGAGAATCGCGCCGACTTTACCCTGACGTTCCGCCGACTCGACGAGCTCGATGCGCTCGGCGGCGCGTTCGCCGATTGGCAAGCGCAGTGGCGTCGGCGGCTTGCGGAGGAGGGGGCCAGCCCGGCGTCGCGGCGCGCCGCGATGCACGCGGTCAACCCCGCCTACATTCCGCGCAACCAGCGGGTCGAGGCGGTCCTCGCCGCGGCGATCGAGCAGGACGACTACGCGCCGTTCGAGGAACTGATATCGGTCCTGGCGAGGCCTTACGAGACGCGGCCGGAGTTCTCGGCGTACGAGGAGTCCGGCCCGCCGCAGCCCGGCTATCGGACGTTCTGCGGCACGTGAGGAAATCGATCCAGGAGAATGGTGGGCGCGGTAGGGATTGAACCTACGACCCCACCCGTGTGAAGGGTGTGCTCTCCCGCTGAGCTACGCGCCCGGAAGGGGCGCGTATAGGGCCACGCGACCGGTCCGTCAACCGACGGCGATGCGCCCGAGCGCGTCGGGTAGGGCGTCGAAGCGGTCGATGACGGCTTCGGCGCCGAGCTCGGCGGCGGGCGTCGCGGTGTAGCCCCAGCTCACCAGCACGGCCGGCAGGCCGGCGGCATGCGCCGCTTCCACGTCGTGCACCGAATCGCCGATCATGACGGCCCGCTCGGGCCTTCCGCCCATGCGCTCGACCAGCATCAGGATGTGCCGGGGATCGGGCTTGCGCACGGGGAAGGTGTCGGCGCCGGCGACGTCGGCGATCGGCGGCATCAAGCCGAGATGCTCGAGGATGATACGCGAGGGTCGCTCGAACTTGTTGGTGCAGACGCCTTGCCGGAGCCGCAGCCGGTCGAAGCGTGCGACGACCTCCGTGACGCCCGCGAACGCGGCGGTGTGGCTGATCGGATCGGCTTCGTAGTAGCGCACGAACTCGCGGGTGACCGACGTCAAGGTGGCGTCGTCGAGTGTCCTGCCGTGCTTGGCGAAGGCCTTTCCCATGGTGACCTTGCTGCCCTGGCCCATGTACAGGCGCATGTCGTCGTCGGTCACCGGCGGCAGGCCGTGGTCGGCCAGCACGTTGCTGACGGCGACCTGCATGTCCCTGGCGCTGTCGATCAGGGTGCCGTCGAGGTCGTAGAGGACAGTGTCGAATCGGTCGGCGATCAGCCGGTCTGCGTCGGATTGCATGAGCTTCCTTAGCACATCCGGCTTGCGACCGAGCCGCACGCATGGCATCCGCATGGGACATGAAGTCGCCTGTCGCGGTGGTGGTGCTGGCAGCGGGGGCCGGCACGCGCATGAAGTCCGCGCTGCCCAAGGTCCTGCATCCGCTCGCCGGCTGGCCCATGCTGCGTCATGTGCTGGAGAACGTCGCCCGTCTCAGGCCGGCGCGCGTCGTCGGCGTGGTGGCGCCGGGCGCCCGCGACGTGGCGGCGGCCTTCGCCCCGTACCCGACGGTGGTGCAGCGTCGAGCCCTCGGCACCGGCCACGCCGCCCGCGCCGCCCTGCCGGCGCTGGAGGGCCATGCCGGCCCGGTGCTCGTCGTGTTCGGCGATGCGCCGCTGGTCACGCCGGCCACCATGAAGAAGCTGGTCGATGCCTGTGCGCGCGGGAGGGCTGCGGTTGGCGTGCTCGGCTTCAAGGCGGGCGATCCCGCGCCCTACGGCCGGCTGGTCGTGCGCGACGGCGTGCTCGAGAGGATCGTCGAGAGCCGCGACGCCGTCGGCGCCGAGCGCGCGATCGATTTCTGCAATTCGGGCGTGATGTGCCTCGACGGGGCACTGATCGCTGACCTTCTGGGCGATATCGACAACGACAACGTCAAGCGCGAATACTATCTGGTCGACGCCGTGGCCGTGGCGCGTGCGAAAGGCCATCGTGCCATTGCGGTGGAAGGCGACGAGGCGGAGTTCCAGGGCATCAACTCGCGCGCCGAACTCGCCGTGGCCGAGCGCGCCCTGCAGCAACGTTTGCGGCTGGCGGCGTTCGAAGCGGGGGTCACCATGATGGATCCCGAAACCGTCTGGTTGGCGGCGGACACGACGTTCGGCCCCGACGTCACGATCGGCCCCAACGTCCGCTTCGGTCCCGGCGTGCGCGTGGCGGCGGGCGTCGAGATCAAGGGCTTCTGCGACATCGAAGGCGCGCGCATCGGGCGCGGCGCCATCGTCGGGCCGTTCGCCCGCATCCGGCCGGGCTCCGACGTCGCCGAGGACGTCCATATCGGCAACTTCGTCGAGCTCAAGGCGACGAAGATGGGGAAGGGCGCCAAGGCCAATCATCTCGCCTATCTCGGCGATGCCGACATCGGCGCGGCGAGCAACATCGGCGCCGGCACCATCGCGGTGAACTACGACGGCTTCGGCAAGTGGCGGACGGTCGTCGGCGCGGACACGTTCGTCGGTTCCAACAGCTCGCTGGTGGCGCCACTGCGCATCGGGAAGGGGGCGAACGTCACGGCGGGAAGCGTCGTCACCGAGGACGTGCCGTCCGGCGCGGTGGCCTTCGGGCGCGCCCGTCAGGTGACAAAGAAGGGGCGCGCGGCCCCGCTTCGTGCGAAACTGAAAGCCCGTGCGGCCGCAGCCAAGCGGGCAAGGAAGTAACCACCCCCTCCTGGACGACCCCCATGTGCGGCATCATCGGAATCATCGGCAAGGCGCCCGTCACGCCGTTGCTCGTCGACGCCCTGAAGCGTCTGGAGTATCGCGGCTACGATTCGGCGGGTGTCGCCACCCTGGTCAACGGGCACATCGATCGACGGCGCGCCGAAGGCAAGCTGGCGAGGCTCGAGGAGCGGCTGGCGCGCGAGCCACTGCCGGGTACGATCGGCATCGGACACACGCGCTGGGCGACGCATGGCAAGCCGAGCGAGCGTAACGCCCATCCCATCGCCACCAGCCGCGTGGCGATCGTCCACAACGGCATCATCGAGAATTTCCAGGAGTTGAAGGACGAGTTGCTCGCCGAGGGCCGTCGCTTCGACAGCGACACCGACACGGAAGTCGTGGCCCAGCTCCTGACCTCGTATCTCGAGCGCCAGATGCCGCCCGAGGAGGCGATGGGCAGGGCGATGGAGCGGTTGCGCGGCGCCTTCGCCTTGGTGGCGTTGTTCAGCGGCCGGCACGACATCCTGATGGGTGCGCGCCGCGGCAGTTCTCTGGCCGTCGGCTACGGCGACGGCGAGATGTATGTCGGCACCGACGCGCTGGCCTTGGCGCCGTTCACCAAGCGGGTGAGCTATCTCGAGGACGACGACTGGGTGGTGCTGAAGGCAGATGGCTGCACGGTCTATCAAGGTCGCAGCGAGGTGAAGCGCGAGATCCGCCAGAGCGGCATCACCGGCGCCATGATGGGCAAGGGCAACCACCGCCATTTCATGGTCAAGGAGATCTACGAGCAGCCGGCGGTGATCGGCGACACGCTTCAGACCTACCTCGATCCCGGCACGCGCACCGTCACCTTGCCGGCGCTGCCGTTCGACTGGAACAAGGTGAGTCGCCTCACCATGACGGCGTGCGGTACGGCCTGCTTCGCCTGCCAGGTCGCCAAGTACTGGTTCGAGAAACTGGCGCGTCTGCCGGTCGAGGTCGAGGTCGCGTCGGAGCTGCGCTACCGCGAACCTCCGCTGCCCGCGGGCGGCGTCTGCATCGCCGTCTCGCAATCGGGCGAGACGATCGACACCTTGGCGGCACTACGCTACGCCAGGGCGCAGAAGCAGACGATCCTGTCCGTGGTCAACGTGCCGGAGAGTGCGATCGCCCGCGAATCCGACATCGTGCTGCCGACCCTGGCAGGCCCCGAGATCGGCGTCGCCTCGACCAAGGCCTTCACCACACAACTCGTGGTGCTGTTGACGGCGGCGATCGCCGCCGGCCGCGCCCGCGGCACGCTGAGCGAGGCCGACGAACAGCGACTGACTGATGCGTTGATCGAGTTGCCGGCGCAGGTCAACGAGGCGATCAATCTCGAGGACCGATACCGCGACATCTCGGAGACGATCCTCGCCGAGGCACGGGACGTTCTTTACATCGGTCGCGGCTCGTCCTTCCCGATCGCGCTCGAGGGCGCGTTGAAGCTCAAGGAGATTTCCTACATCCATGCCGAGGGCTATGCCGGCGGCGAGATGAAGCATGGTCCCATCGCTCTGATCGACGAACTGGTGCCGGTGGTCGTCGTCGCGCCGACCGATCCGATCTTCGACAAGATCGCCTCGAACTTCGAGCAGGTGAAGGCGCGGGGCGGCAAGCTGGTGTTGCTGACCGACGCCGCCGGAACGAGGCGCCTCGGCTCCCAGGCCGCCGCGACCGTTACGCTGCCGTCGGTCGATCCGGTCGTTGCGCCCATCCTCTACGCGGTGCCGGTTCAACTCCTGGCCTACTACACCGCCGTCGCCAAGGGCACCGACGTCGATCAGCCGCGCAATCTGGCGAAGAGCGTGACGGTCGAGTAACCGGCCGTCTCAGCGGGTGCCCTGAGGCAGGCCGGGCGCCAGTCCGGGAGCCTGTTGCTGCAGGGGGGCCGGACGCGGCTGGCCGGCCGGCGCGGGCGCCGGGCGCGGCGGTTGGGCTGGTTGCATGGTCTGGACCAGGGCACGCACCTTGGCCGCTTCCGCCTCCTGCGCCTTCTTGAATTCTTCTTCGTTGAGGAAGCGATCCTTGTTCAGGTCCATCTGGATGAATTGCTGCACCGCGTTGCCGGTCAGCTCGACGCGGTCGAGCACGTTGTCCTTGTTGGTGTCGATTTCCTGGAACTTCACCAAGGCGATCTTGCGCCGCAACTCGAAGGGCGGCAGGCCCTGCGCCTGCGGCCCGTCGGCCGGACCGGCCAACGTGAGATATTCCTGCTGCGTGATCTTGCCGTCGCCGTTCTTGTCGAGCTGGTCGGCGCCGCGCAGCTGCATGTCGATGAACTCATTGATCGTCATCAACCCCTGACGGCGCCGCGCCTCCATCTGCTGGCGCTCCGCCGCCTGCTGCTGCAGCGACCGTTGCACGACGAGCCGCACCTCGGGTTCCGTCGCCTTGTTGTCGCGGTCCGTGTCGAACTGGTTGAATTCGGCATGGACCAAGGCCTCGGCTTCGGCACGCTCGACGAAGTTGTCGCGATTCGTGTCGAGGTTCTGGAACTCGGCCCGCGCCCGGGCGCGGCGCTCCTCGAGCGACGGCATGCCCGGAGTCTCGGTCGTGAACGGCGGCTCGGCGACCTTGAGGAATTCCTCGAGCGAGAGCTTCCCGTCCTTGTTGGTGTCGAGCTGCTCGAACGTCTTCATGCGGTACTTCAGGAAGTCCGCGCGCGACACCTCGCCCTTCTTGGCCGTGTCGATCTCGGTGAACCATGTCGGCAACGGAATCGGCGTGTTGGCATTGGGATTCGGCTGCGCGGCGGGCGCGCTCGCCTGGGGCGGCGCGGGGGTGGCCGGAGGTTGGGCCGGCGGTGCCGGAGGGCGGTTCGCGGGCCAGCCCTGGGTCGGCGGCGTCTGGGCGTTGGCGGACACGACGCTCGCAATGGCGGCGGCGAAAAACACGGTCGAAAGAAGGAGCTTCATAGGCGGACGAACCCGCGGGCTTGGAGGGGAAAGTCGTATCGGGCGCAAAGCATAGCGTGTCAATGGTCCGCGATTCGACAACAGTCTGCGACGCAATCGCGCCGAAAGCATGGCGCGGCACCCATTGGGGCGCATCGCACACCCGGATGCACCGGCGCCTCGATCTCGGCGAAGGATCGCAAGTATTTGGAGGGGAACGGCAAATCATGACGACGGCGCGCTTCCATTCGGCGCGTCGAGCGCATCCTTGCTTTGCGGCGTGGTGCGGACGGAGCAACGTTTCTGATGGCCGAGGAGCAGGGCCGAAGGGCTCCCGCGACCTCCGGCATTTCCCTGACCCGTCGTCGCCGGCTCCCTATATAGTCGAGCGAGGGCTTTCGTCCTCGGAGTGGCCGCGATGGCATACGACTATGACCTTTTCGTCATTGGCGCGGGATCGGGAGGCGTGCGGGCCGCGCGCATCGCGGGCGGCTATGGCGCGCGCGTCGGCATTTGCGAGGACTATCGCGTCGGCGGCACCTGCGTGATCCGCGGCTGCGTGCCCAAGAAGCTCCTGGTCTACGGTTCCAAGTTCGCCCACGAATTCGAGGACGCGCTCGCCTACGGCTGGTCGGCGACCGTGCCGGCGCATTCCTGGACGACCCTGCGCGACAACGTCCAGAAGGAGGTCGACCGGCTCAATGCGGTCTACATCCGTTTGCTTGACGGGGCGGGGGTCAAGCTCCACATGGGGCGTGGCCGCCTGCTCGACCGCCACACGATCGAGGTCGGCGACAAGCTGATTACGACCGACAAGTTCCTGATCGCGACAGGCGGGCAGCCGGAAGTGCCACCCATCTCCGGCCGCGAGCATGCCATCACCTCGAACGAGGCGTTCCACCTGTCGGAGTTGCCGAGGCGCATCACGATCGTGGGCGGCGGCTTCATCGCCGTCGAGTTCGCCGGCATCTTCAAAGGGCTGGGATGCGACGTCAGCCTCGTCCTGCGTCGCGATCGCGTGCTGCGCGGCTTCGACGAGGAGTGCCGCACCTTCGTCCACGAGGCGCTGGCGCAGAACGGCATCAGGATGCGCACCGAGACCGAGATCGCCCGCATCGTGCCCAAGGGAGAGGGCGGCAGGGGGCCGTATGAGTGCCACACGCCCCTCGGCGGCATGTTCGAGACGGATCTGGTGATGTACGCGACGGGGCGGTCGCCCAACACGTCCGGCATCGGCCTCGAGAAGGTCGGCGTCCAGCTCGACAAGGCAGGCGCGGTCGCTGTCGACGAATGGTCGAAGACGACCGCCGACAACATCTGGGCGGTCGGCGATGTCACGGATCGCATCAATCTCACCCCCGTTGCCCTGATGGAAGGGCACTGCTTTGCCGATACCGTGTTCGGCAACAAGCCGAGGAAGCCCGATCATCGCGACGTGCCGTCGGCCGTGTTCTGCCAGCCCGAGCTGTCGACGGTCGGCCTGACCGAGGAAGAGGCGCGCACGACGCTTGGCGAGGTGCGGGTTTTCGCCTCGGCCTTCACGCCGATGAAATACACGCTCGCCGGGCGCAAGCAGCGCACTTTCATGAAGCTGATCGTCGAGGCCGCCACCGACCGTGTCGTGGGCGTCCATATGGTAGGCGACGATGCGGCCGAGCTCATCCAGGGCCTGGCCGTCGCGGTGAAGGCTCGGGCCACCAAGGCCCAGTTCGATGCCACCGTCGGAATCCATCCCACGGCGGGCGAGGAATTTGTCACCATGCGC
Source organism: Enhydrobacter sp. (assembly GCA_025808875.1). Lineage (NCBI taxonomy): Bacteria > Pseudomonadati > Pseudomonadota > Alphaproteobacteria > Hyphomicrobiales > Enhydrobacter > Enhydrobacter sp. The sequence goes on from CP075528.1 coordinate 1,890,300, forward strand.
ACCGCGCGGCCCGAGCCGGCGACCAAGAAGGCGGCCGCGGAATAGGGAAACCCACCGTCTGGCGTTTTATCCACAGCGCGTATAGGTTCACCCACCCCGCGCGGCCGATCGGCTGGCGGGTGCAGGAGGAGTGACATGACGGCGATTCCAGGCCCGTCCCGTGGGGCTGCGAAGGCCCAATCGCGCAGTTCGAGCGCGCCCGACTGGACGCCCACGAGCTGGCGCGGCCGGCCGGCTCAGCAGATGCCGGTCTATCCGGATGCCACCGCCCTGACGGAGGCCGAGGCGCGTCTGCGTCGCTATCCGCCGCTCGTCTTCGCCGGCGAGGCCCGCAAGCTCAAGGGCGCGCTCGCCAAGGTCGCCAACGGCGACGCTTTCCTGCTGCAGGGCGGCGATTGCGCCGAGAGCTTCGCCGACTTCACCGCCAACAACATCCGCGACACCTTCCGCGTGCTGCTGCAGATGGCCGTCGTACTGACCTATGGCGCGGGCGTGCCCGTGGTGAAGGTCGGTCGCATGGCTGGCCAGTTCGCCAAGCCGCGCTCGTCCAACGTCGAGAAGGTGGGCGACGTCGAGCTGCCGTCCTACCGCGGCGACAACGTCAACGGCTTCGAGTTCACCTCGGGCGCGCGCATCCCCGATCCCGAGCGCATGGTGCAGGCCTACAACCAGTCGGCCGCGACGCTCAACCTGCTGCGTGCCTTCGCCCAGGGGGGATATGCCGACCTGCACGAGGTCAATCGCTGGAACCTCGACTTCGTGCGGAATTCGCCGGCGTCGGAGCGCTACGAGGATCTCGCGGCGCGCCTCGACGAGACGCTGAATTTCATGGCGGCCTGCGGGCTCACTTCGGCGACCACGCCGCAGATCGCGGAGACCGACTTCTTCACCAGCCACGAGGCGTTGCTGTTGCCGTACGAAGAGGCGCTGACGCGCGTCGATTCGACCTCGGGCGACTGGTACGACTGCTCGGCCCACATGCTATGGATCGGCGACCGTACGCGCCAGCCGGACGGTGCTCACGTCGAATTCCTGCGCGGCGTCAGGAACCCCCTGGGCTTCAAGGCAGGGCCGTCGCTGGCGACGGACGACCTGCTCAGCCTGATCGATACGCTCAATCCCGCCAACGAGCCGGGCCGCATCGTCATCATCGCCCGTATGGGTGCCGACAAAGTGGGCGAGAAGCTGCCGGCGCTGGTGCGCGCGGTGAAGCGTGCCGGACGATCGGTCGTCTGGTCGTGCGATCCCATGCACGGCAACACGGTGACGGCGTCGAACGGCAAGAAGACACGGCATTTCGACAAGATCCTGGGCGAGGTGCGGGGCTTCTTCGCCGTCCACCGGGCCGAGGGTACACACCCCGGTGGCGTGCATTTCGAGATGACCGGCCAGGAAGTAACCGAATGCGTAGGCGGCGCGGTCGACATTACCGTCGACGGGCTGAGTGCGCGCTACGAGACGCAATGCGACCCGCGGCTCAATGCGAGCCAGGCGCTCGAGCTCGCCTTCCTGCTGGCCGAGCAGCTCAAGTCGGAACGTCTCAGCGTCCAGCGTGCCCGCCCCGCGATCTGAGACAGCGGTCGGGCACAGTCGTAGTAGTCGGACCTGGGGAGGGCCGATGTCGCATCCGAGCAACGGCGAGATCGAACGCTACACCGATCACTACTTCAATCGCACGAAGATGGTGATCGGCAAGTTCGGCGATGCCCGCGTGACCTACGCCATCTTCATGCGCCGACCGGTGGTGTTCGCACCGCGCCTGGCGCTGCAATGGCTCGAGGAGCTGAGCCGCAGCCGTGGTGCCGAGGTCGACATCGACCTGCGCTACGGCGAGGGCAAATGGGTCGGCGCCGGCGAACCGATGATGTACATCACCGGCTCGTTCTTCCATCTCGTCGACCTCGAGACGATCTTCCTGCAGAAGCTCGGACCGGCCTGCGTCGCCGCCTACAACGCCTGGACCATGTGCGCCGACATGCCGAAGACGGCCTTCCTCGCCATGGATGCGCGGCATTGCGCAGGACAGGAAATGGCCGAGATGATGGCCTACGCTGCCTCGGTCGGTTCGGCGCGTGCCAAGCGCAAGGTCGGCGCCGTCGGCTTCATCGGCAATGCCACGCATGCCACGGCGCACTTCTTCGGCCGCGACCAGGGGCTCGGCACCATGCCACACGCCTTGATCGGCTATGCCGGATCGACCCTGCGGGCCGCCGAGATGTTCCATGACACTTTCCCCGGCGAGCCGATGACGGTGCTGGTCGACTATTTCGCGCGCGAAACTTCGGATTCGCTCGACGTCTGCCGGCGCTTTCCGGAGCTGGCGGCCAAGGGGATGCTGTCCTTCCGGCTCGACACCACGGGCGGTCGCTACGTCGAGGGGCTCGATCCCGCGAGTTCCTACGCCGTGCTCGAGCGGTTCTCGCCCGAATCGATCCGCGGTTATCGCAGCGAAGAGGAACTGCGCTACCTGGTCGGCACCGGCGTGTCGGCGGCGGCGATCTTCCACCTGCGCGCCGAACTCGACAGGGCGGGCTTCGACGCGGTCAAGATCGTGGCGTCGTCGGGTTTCGGTCCGGCCAAGTGCCGCATCATGGCCGAGGCCAAGGCGCCGATCGACGTCGTCGGCTCGGGCTCGTTCCTGCCATCCAACTGGACGGAAACCTACGCGACCGCCGATATCGTCGAGTACGACGGCCACAAGCGCGTCAAGGTCGGGCGTGAGTTTCTGCACCGCATGCGCGACGGAAACGTGCCGCGGCCACTGTAGCCGTCAGGCGACGAAACTCTGGTACATGGTGCGCAGGTCCTGGGTTTCCTGCGGCGTGATCTCGCCGTCCAGCACGCGCGCCTCCCATGTCCGCAGCTTGCGCTTGACGTCGGTTGGCGTGCGCGGGCTCAGCAGCACCATGAAGAACTGCTCGTGCGGCGACAGTTCGCGCTCGCGTCGATATCCGAACGGTCCGGTCCCCGAAGGGCGTCCTGTGCCGACCGCTGGGGCGGCTGACGGCGCGGCGTCGCCCGCGAGAATGTCGTTCCAGGTCAGTCCCGCTTCCCGTACCAGGGCGGACGCGAGCTTGGCCGCCGCGAGCGCCTCTGCCGCGTCGCTGCTGTCGAGAATCTCCAGGACCTTGATCAACGTGGCGCGATTGAAAGTCGCCATTTCTTCCCGCTCTACATCGCCGAGCATCCAGGGGATGGAAGACACGGCTCTGTCTTTGACTATTGGATGAGTAAGCGGCACTAAACGTCTACAAGATATAGTTGACCTCGGCTCCGAGCAAGCACCTCCCGTGACTTCCCCCACCGTCTTTCCCGTCTATCTGGCGGGCCTTGCCAGCTGGTTCGTGCCGCTCGGCGTTCAGATGGTGCTGTTTCCCTGGCTGGTTGCCGTCGTGCTGCGGATGGATGCCTTCGCCGTCGGCGTCGCGCAGATGGCGATGATGGCCCCGTCGCTCCTGTTCCTGCCGCTGGGCGGCCTGGCGGCCGATCGCGGCAACCCGCGACGACTCCTGCTGGGTTACCACTTTCTCTATGCACTGCCGCCACTCGCTCTCGCGCTCGTGCTGCTCGGCGACGGATTGAGTTACACACTGCTCATCGTCTACGGGCTCGCCGTGGGTTCGATCGGCGCGTTCGCGGTTCCGACGCGCGACGGACTCCTGCCGGTCGTCGCCAAGGGCAATCTGCCCCGTGCGGTGGCCTTGGCGACGGCGTTGCAGTTCGGTGGTCAGCTTGTGGGAATCGCCTTCGCCTCGACCGCCGATCGTTTCGGCGCCGTGCCGCTGCTCGTGCTCAATGCCGTCCTGTTGCTGCTGGGTGCGCTGGCCGTGTGGCGCCTGCCCGATCCGCCGCTGCACCCGCCAGTGCAGCATCCGCGATTTTGGCCCAGCGTGCTCGATGGCGTCAGGGAGGCCGCTCGGTCCGACCAGATATGGCCGGTTCTGCTGCTCAACTTCGGCATCGGGGTGTTCTATGTCGGGCCCTTCATGGCGGTGCTGCCGGTGGCGGTGCGCGACGTATATGCCGGCGCGGCGGTCGAACTCTCCTACGTCAACCTGGCATTCTGGGCGGCGACCATCGTCGCCACCATCGCGCTGGTCGGCCTGGCGCGCCGGGTGACGCGCCGTGGCCGGCTGATCGCAACGGCGGTGACCGCAGGCGCCTTCGTACTCTTCCTGCTGGCGACGCTGCCGTCATTTCCGATCTTCGTCGCCCTGATCTTCGTCTGGGGGATTGGCGCGGGCGTGACCATGACGCAGGCGCGCACCGTGGTGCAGATCGTTGCGCCGGCCACGCACCGCGCGCGGCTCATGTCGCTCTTCCAGCTTGGCCTGAGCGGCGGGGGGCCGATCGGTGCTTTCCTCACCGGCTCGATCTGCGCGCTCTGGGGCGTGGAGATGGCCATGATCCTGCCAGCCCTGGCGATGTTGCTGCTGATCGGCTGGATACTGGTCCGCTCGAACCTTTGGTCGATGCGGACGGTCGAGTAGGCCGAAGGGCTATTCCGCCGCCGCGGCGCGGCGATCGAGCCCCAGCGTCCGCCACACGTCCTGCAGCGCACCGACCAGGCGGCTCATGTCCTCGTCGCCATGCAGGGGCGTGGGCGTTAGGCGCAGCCGCTCGGTGCCGCGCGCGACCGTCGGATAGTTGATGGGTTGGACGTAGATTGCATGGCGATCGAGCAACAGGTCGCTCGCCTGCTTGCAGAGGACGGCGTCGCCCACCGCCACGGGAACGATGTGGGTGGCCGACGGCATCACCGGCAGGCCCGACGCCGCGAGGCGCCGCTTGAGCGTCGCAGCGCGTTCCTGGTGGCGCGTGCGCAACTCGGGATGGCCGGTAACGTAGCGGATGCTGGCCAGGGCGGCGGCGGCGATCGCCGGCGGCAGCGAGGTGGTGAAGATGAAGCCCGACCCGCAGGAGCGCACGAAATCGACGGTCGCCGCGGTCGAGGCGATGTAGCCGCCAATGACGCCGAACGCCTTGGCGAGCGTGCCTTGCACGATGTCGACCTTGTCGAGCACGTCGTCGCGCTCGGCGACTCCGGCACCGCGCGAACCATACATGCCGACGGCGTGCACTTCGTCGAGATAGGCGAGCGCGCCATGGCGATGGGCGACGTCGCAGATCTCGCCGATCGGCGAGATGTCGCCGTCCATGGAGTAGACCGATTCGAAGGCCACGATCTTCGGAGTCGCGGGATCGGCCTGCCGCAGGAGCTGCTCGAGATGGGCGACGTCGTTGTGGCGGAAGATCTTGCGCACGGCGCCAGAGTGCCGGATGCCGGCGATCATCGAGGCGTGGTTGAAGGCGTCCGAATAGAGCTCGCAGCCCGGCAGCATGGCCCCCAAGGTCTGCAGCGTCGTCTCGTTGGCGACGTAGCCCGAGGTGAAGACGAGGGCCGCCTGCTTGCCGTGCAAGGTAGCGAGTTCGCGCTCGAGCTGGGCATGGAGGGTATTGGTGCCGGAGATGTTGCGGGTTCCGCCGGCGCCCGATCCCTGGGCGACGATCGCCGCCTGCATCGCCTCGAGCACCTCGCAATGCTGGCCCATCGCCAAATAATCGTTGCTGCACCAGACGGTCACGTCGCGCGGCGGCTGGCCGTCGCGGTGCAGGCGCGCGCGCGGGAAGGCGCCGACGATGCGCTCCAGCTCCGCGAACACCCGATACCGTCCCTCGTCGCGCAGGCGATCGAGGTGGCCGTTGAAATGGGCCTCGTAATCCATCCGTCCCGCTCCGAAGGGCGATTTTAGTGGCTTCATGCACAATCAGTAGGGTTTTTTGGTCGCGGCCGTCCTTGATCGGGCTCAAATGCCGAAAATGTGAAGCAGGCGACCGGCGATGCGAAAGGCGCTGCCGGCCGAGCACCGAGGGGCGCCCGACCGGCAGTTGCAATCAGCCCTTGAAGTGACCTTCGGCCTTGAGGTCAGCCAAGGTCGCATCGAGCGACTGACGCAGCCGGCCGAAGAGGTCGGCGAGCTCGGCCTCGCTGATGATCAGCGGTGGGCAGATGGCGATGCGATCGGCCATGTTGCGCACCAGCAGGCCGCGCGCCTGGGCGTGGTTGGCCGTCTTGGTGCCCGCCGCGCCCACGGTGCCGAGGTCGAAGGACGCCTTGGTCTTCTTGTCGGCCACGATCTCGAGCGCGCCGACCATGCCGACGCCCATGGCCTCGCCGACCAGCGGATGGTCGGCGAACGACTTCAGATGCTGCTGGAAGGCCGGGCTCATCCGCTTGGCATGCCCGAACAGGTCGATCTCGTCGTAGATCTTCTGCGCCTCGAGCGCGACCGCCGCCGCGACCGGATGGCCGGAATAGGTGAATCCGTGGCCCCACGTCCCGATCTTGTCACTCTCCATCGCCAGCGCCTGGTAAACCTTGTCGTTCACCATTACGGCTGAGATCGGCAGGAACGACGCCGACAGCGCCTTGGCGCAGGTCAGGATGTCGGGCTTGATTCCCATGGTCTGGCAGCCCCAGACGTTGCCGGTGCGGCCGAAGCCGCAGATCACCTCGTCGGCGACGAACAGCATGTCGTACTTGCGACAGACCGCCTGGATCTTCTCGTAGTAGCCCCTGGGCGGCACGATGACGCCGCCGGCGCCCATCACCGGCTCGCAGATCATGGCCGCGACATGGTCGGCGCCGCCTTCCTTGACGATGAGCTGCTCGAGTTCCTCGGCGCAGCGCGTGGCGAACTGCTCTTCGCTCTCGCCGTCCTTGGCGCCGCGATAGAAGTGCGGCGTGATCGTGTGCACGACGCCGGGAATCGGCAGGTCGAACGAGCGATGATTGTTGGGCAGGCCGGTCAGACTGCCCGAGGCCACGGTGATGCCGTGATAGCCCTTGAGGCGGGATACGATCTTCTTCTTGCTCGGCCGGCCGAGCGCATTGTTCATGTACCACACCATCTTGACGACGGTGTCGTTGGCTTCCGAGCCCGAGTTGGCAAAAAAGACCTTGGACATCTCCACCGGCGCCATCGCCTTGAGTTTCTCGGCGAGGTTGATGGCGGGCTCGTGGGAGCGATGGTTGAAGGCGTGATAGAAGGGCAGCTGCTTCATCTGCTCGTAGGCGACCGTCGCCAACCGCTCGTTGCTGAAGCCGAGCGCCGCCGACCACAGCCCGGCCATGCCCTCGATGTATTCCTTGCCGTCGTCGTCCATCACGTAGATGCCGCGGCCTCGCACGATGGTGAGTGGGCCGTTCTGCTCGTGCTTCCGGAAGTTGGTGTAGGGGTGCAGGTGATGGGCGATGTCCCGAGAGGCGTTGGAATTGCCGCGGAAACTGCGAGAAACGTCGTTCATGGTCGGCCCCTGTGAAACTCGAAGCCGGCACGATAGACCCGGAGCGATGCCCGTCCAACCACAGTCGGGTTCGGGGGCGTGCATATTTTTTGTGGAATTGACGGGCTGGCGGCGGCAGGGCAGTTTGACGACCCAGCTATGTATCCGTGCGCGACGCCATATGCGCTCGCCCGGTCAGGAGGGGAACTCAGATGTCATTCAAATTCCGACATTCGTTGTCGATGGTTGCGCTCGCCTGCGCGGCCTTCGCGGCCGTGCCGTCGGCCGACGCCAAGACCTTCAGGTGGGCGAACGCGGGCGATGTCAGTTCGATGGATCCGTACTCGCGCAACGAGACGTTCCTGCTGACGTTCAACTCGAACATCTACGACCCGCTGGTCCGTCGCAATAAGGACCTCGCGCTCGAGCCCGCGCTCGCCGTCAAGTGGGGCCAGGTCGACAAGACCACCTGGTTCTTCGACCTGCGGCAAGGCGTGAAGTTCAGCGACGGCACGCCGTTCACGGCGGACGACGTGGTGTTCTCGCTGAAGCGGGCCATGGGTCCAGGCTCGAACATGACCGGCTACTTCGTGTCGGTGGCCGACGTCAAGAAGGTCAACGACCATCGCATCGAGGTCGTCACCAAGTATCCCGACCCGCTGCTCGCCGAGAAGTGGGCGGCGCTCGGCATGATGTCGAAGGCGTGGGCCGAGAAGAACAACGCGGTGAACTCCGCGGACATGACCAAGAACGAGGAGAACTTCGCTACCCGCAACGCGATGGGCACCGGCGCGTTCATACTCAAGGAGCGCAAGGCGGGCGAGCGCACGGTACTCGTGCCCAATCCCAACTGGTGGGACAAGCCCGTCCATAATCTCACCGAGGTGATCTTCACGCCGGTCGCCAATCCGGCAACCCGCGTCGCGGCCATCAAGGCGGGCGACATCGACATGATGTACGAGGTGCCGCCGGCCGACACCGAGACGCTCAAGCGCGACGCCAACGTCAAGGTGCTCGAGGGCCCCGAGACGCGCGTTGTCTTCCTTGGCTTCGACACCGAGCGCAACGAGCTGCTCGAGTCGAACGTCAAGGGTAAGAACCCGTTCAAGGACAAGCGGGTCCGTGAGGCGTTCCATCGCTCGATCGACGTCGACGCCATCAAGCGCACCGTGATGCGCGGCCAATCCTTCCCGACCAACCTGATGGTGGCGCCGGGCATCAACGGCTACGTCAAGGAGCTCGACAAGCGGCCGGCGCTGCTCAAGGCCGAGGAGGCCAAGAAGTTGCTGGCGGACGCCGGCTATCCGAACGGCTTCGAAGTCGGCATGGATTGCCCCAACGACCGCTACGTCAACGACGAGAAGATCTGCCAGGCCGTGGTGGCGATGCTGGCCCGGGCGGGCATCAAGGTGAACCTGCTGGCCCAAACCCGCTCCAAGTACTTCGCCAAGATCCTGCGCAAGGGCAACTACGCGCCGGGCGACACGAGCTTCTTCATGCTCGGCTGGTCGCCAGCCAGCACCTACGACGTGCACAACGTCTTCGAGCAGCTCATCCAGACACCGAGCGCGCAGACCAAGAAGGGCCTGTTCAATGCCGGCGGCTACTCGAACCCCGCGATCGACAAGCTGTCCGACGCCATGGAGCAGGAAATCGACAAGGCCAAGCGCGACGAGATGATCCGTCAGGCGACCAAGCTCTATGTCGACGACTATGCCTACATCCCGCTGCACCAGCAGGCCGTGGTCTGGGCGGCGCGCAAGAACATCGAACTGGTTCAGCTCGCCGACAATTCCTTCCCGCTGCGCTTCGTCAACGTGAAGTAGTCCCGTCGGGTTCACCTCGGCCGGCCCCGACCGCCTTCCGGCGATCGGGGCCGGTTCCGCTTTGGCGCCAATCCTGCTAGGGGTCCGGCTGGGGCCTCCGTCCGCAATCCATGCTCGTTTTCATCCTCCGACGTCTCCTTCAGTCGATCGCCGTCCTTCTAGCGGTCGGCATCGTGGCCTTCTCTCTGTTCCGCTACGTCGGCGATCCGATCAATGCGATGGTCGGGCAGGACACCTCCATGGAGGAGCGCGAGGAACTGCGCGAGAAGCTCGGCCTGAACGACCCGGCGCCTTTCCAGTTCCTGAGGTTCATCGGCAACGCCGTGCAGGGAAAATTCGGCCTCAGCTACCGGACCTCCGAGCCGGTCGGCCGTATGATCCTCGAGCGCATGCCGGCGACGCTCGAACTCTCCTTCTGCGCCGCCGTCTTCGCCATACTCGTCGGCATCCCGATGGGGGTCTACAGCGGGCTCTATCCACGCCATTGGACGAGCCGGCTGTTGCAGGCAGTGTCGCTGGTCGGCATCTCGCTGCCGACCTTTCTGATCGGCATCCTGCTGATCCTCGTGTTCGCGGTTTGGCTGCGGCTGCTGCCGTCCTTCGGGCGCGGCGAGACCGTCGATCTCGGCTGGTGGACCACCAACTTCCTGACGGTGAAGGGACTCGAGGCGCTGATCCTGCCGTCGATCACGCTCGGCCTGTTCCAGCTCACGCTCATCATGCGACTGGTGCGGTCGGAGATGCTCGAGGTGATGCGGACCGACTACATCAAGTTCGCCCGCGCCCGGGGCCTCACCAACCGGGCGATCAATTTCGGCCATGCGCTCAAGAACACGCTGGTGCCGGTCATCACCGTGGCCGGCCTGCAGCTCGGCGCCATCATCGCCTTCGCCATCGTCACCGAAACGGTGTTCGCCTGGCCCGGCATGGGCCTCCTCTTCATCCAGTCCGTCCAGTTCGCCGATGTGCCCGTGATGGCGGCCTACCTGCTGCTGATCGGCCTGCTGTTCGTGCTCATCAACCTCGTCGTCGACCTGCTCTACTTCGCGGTCGATCCGCGGCTGCGCGGCCAGGGCGGCGCGGCTCGCGTGGGAGGACACTGACATGGCCGCCTGGCTGCGACGTGCCACCGACAGCGACATCTGGTGGAGCTTCAAGTCCTCGACGCTGACCGTGGTCGCCGCGGCCGCGACGGCTTTCATCGTCGCCACGGCCTTCCTTTCTCCCGTACTGGCTCCGCACACGCCGTTCGATCCCGCGACCCTGAACCTGATCGATGGGCTGAAGCCTCCGGCATTCTTCTCCGACGACGGGGAATGGAGATTCCCGCTCGGCACGGACGAGCAGGGACGCGACGTCCTGTCCTCGATCATGTACGGCACGCGCCTGTCGCTGCTGGTGGGTTTCGCCTCGGTGATCGTCGCGATGGTGCTCGGCATCACGCTCGGACTTGTCTCCGGCTACGTCGGCGGGGCGGTGGACGCGGCGATCATGCGTGTCGCCGACGTCCAGCTCACCTTCCCGGCGATCCTCGTCGCCCTTCTGATCGACGGGGTGGTGCGCGGCCTGATCTCCGTCCAGCGCCACGACGAGATCGCGATCTTCGTCATCGTCGGCGCCATCGGCCTCAGTTTCTGGGTGCAGTACGCCCGTACCGTGCGCGGCTCGGTCATGGTCGAGAAGAACAAGGAATATGTCCAGGCGGCGCGGGTCATCGGCCTGTCGCCGATCGTGATCATGGCGAGGCACGTGCTGCCGAACGTGACCGGACCGGTGCTCGTCATCGCTACCATCAATCTCGGCCTCGCCGTCATCACCGAGGCCACGCTCTCGTTCCTCGGCGTCGGCTTGCCGCCGACCCAACCCTCGCTCGGCACCCTGATTCGCCTCGGCAACGAGGTCCTGCAGTCCGGCGAGTGGTGGATCACGGTGTTCCCCGGCGCAACGCTCGCCATCCTCGTGCTGGCGGTGAACCTGCTGGGCGACTGGCTGCGCGATGCGCTCAATCCGAAGCTGCGATGATGGCCGGCACCTCCAACAATCCGCCGCTCCTCGAGGTCAAGAACCTGCGCGTCGAGTTCCCGACGCGGCGCGGCACGCTGACCGCCGTCGACGACGTGTCGTTCGAGATCGCGCCGGGCGAGGTGCTCGGCGTAGTCGGCGAGTCGGGAGCCGGGAAGTCGTTGACAGGCAATGCCATCATCGGCCTGCTCGAGCCGCCTGGCCGCATCGCTGCCGGAGAAGTTCGGCTCGAGGGCAGGCGCATCGACAACCTGCCCTACGAGGAGATGCGCAAGATTCGCGGCGCCCGTATCGGTGCCATCTTCCAGGACCCGCTGACCAGCCTGAACCCGCTCTATTCGGTCGGCCGCCAGCTCATCGAGACGATCCAGACGCATCTGCCGCTTCCGGCCGGCGACGCGCGGGCGCGGGCGCTCGATCTCCTGAAGGAAGTGGGCATTCCCGGGGCCGAGCATCGCCTCGATCACTATCCGCACCAGTTCTCGGGCGGCATGCGTCAGCGTGTGGTGATCGCCCTCGCTCTCTGCGCCAATCCCCGTCTGATCGTCGCCGACGAACCGACGACGGCGCTCGACGTGTCGATCCAGGCACAGATCATCGCGCTCCTGAAGCGGCTCTGCCGGGAGCACGGCACGGCGGTGATGCTGGTGACGCACGACATGGGCGTGATCGCCGAGACGGCGGACCGCGTCGCGGTGATGTATGCCGGACGGATCGCCGAGATCGGTCCGGTCCGCGACGTCATCAAGCACGCCAAGCATCCCTACACCAGGGGACTGATGGGCTCGATCCCCAGCCTCGGCGTGCGCAGCGATCGCCTGGTGCAGATCGACGGCGCCATGCCGCGGCTGACCGAGATTCCGGCGGGCTGCGCCTTCAACCCGCGCTGCGGCTTCCATGGCCAGCGCTGCCTCGTCGAGCGGCCCGATCTGTTGTCGGCCGGGGCCAGCCGCGCGGCGTGCTGGCTGCACGACCGGGGCGGCGTCGGAGCGCCGACCGGCAAGGAGCTGGCCGATGCCTGACAGCGGCCAACGGCAATTCGTCCGCATCGGCGGCCTGCAGCGCTACTTTGACGTCTCGGCGCCCTGGCTGGTGCGCAAGCTCGAGGGGCGGCCACGCCAGGTCGTTCAAGCGGTCGACGGCATCGATTTCGAAATCGCCAAGGGCGAGACCTTCTCGCTGGTCGGCGAATCGGGCTGCGGCAAGTCGACGGTGGCCCGCCTCATGGTCGGGCTCTACCCGCCGACCGCGGGCACGATCGAGTTCGACGGCAACGACATGCAGCGCAAGCGCAGCCGCGCCGACATGGCGGCCCTGCGCCGCCGCATGCAGATGATCTTCCAGGATCCCTACGCCAGCCTCAATCCGCGCTGGCGGGTGTTCGACATCATCGCCGAGCCGATCCGCGCCTTCGGCCTCGCTACGAACAAGACCGACCTCGAGGACCGCGTCGGGGCCCTGCTGCGCCAGGTCAGGCTCACGCCGGCCGACGGCCGCAAGTATCCGCACGAATTCTCCGGCGGCCAGCGCCAGCGCATCTCGATTGCTCGCGCGCTGGCGAGCCAGCCCGAATTCCTGGTATGCGACGAGCCGACGTCGGCGCTCGACGTGTCGGTGCAGGCGCAGATCCTGAACCTGATGATGGACCTGCAGCGTCGTCTGCGACTCACCTACCTGTTCATCAGCCACAATCTCGCGGTCGTCTATCACATCTCCACGCGCGTCGGCGTGATGTATCTCGGCCGGCTGGTCGAGCAGGCGCCGACCGACACCTTGTTCAAGCGGCCGAAGCATCCTTACACGCGCATGCTGCTCGACACGATTCCCGACCTCGACATGACCGGGCGCCAGCGCGCGCCGGTCGGCGGCGAGGTGCCGAGCCCGATCAATCCGCCTCCGGGGTGCACCTTCCATCCGCGCTGCCCGTTCGCCAACGACCGCTGCAGGAGCGAGCGGCCCCGAGCCCTGCCGATCGATGGCGGCACGGTGGCGTGCCACGCCATCGAGGAGGGGCGCCTCGACGTCGAGGAGCGCAGCTACGCCGTTCGCGGGTGATGCAGATTTCCGGCGAAGTCGTGTGCGCTTTTGCACTCCTGACTTTGCTTGACCCGACCGACCGCTCCCGTACGATCCGCCGCGGCTTCTTCCCGCGGAGACATGGATGCCGGTCATCAATCGCATTGCCTCGTTCCACAAGGACATGACCGCTTGGCGGCACGACATCCACAGTCACCCCGAGACGGCCTTCGAGGAAGTGCGCACTGCCGACATCGTCGCCGACAAGTTGAAGTCATTCGGCATCGAGACCCATCGCGGCCTTGCCAAGACCGGCGTGGTCGGCGTGCTGCGCGCCGGCACCTCGGGGCGCGCGATCGGCCTGCGCGCCGACATGGATGCGCTCGACGTGCACGAGACCAACGACTTCTCACACAAGTCGACGATCCCGGGAAAGATGCACGCCTGCGGCCATGACGGCCATACGGTGATGCTGCTGGGCGCCGCCAAGTACCTCGCCGAGACCAAGAATTTCGACGGCACGGTCTACTTCATTTTCCAGCCGGCCGAGGAGAACGAGGGCGGGGGACGCGTGATGGTTGAGGAGGGGCTGTTCGACAAGTTCCCCTGCGAAGGCGTCTATGGCATGCACAACATCCCGGGCATCCCGGTCGGCCGCTTCGCTGTCCGTCCCGGCCCGATGATGGCGGCCTACGACATCTTCGAGGTGGTGGTGAAGGGTGTCGGCGCGCACGGCGCCATGCCACACCACGGCATCGACCCGGTCGTGGTCGGCTCGCACATCGTGACGGCGTTGCAGTCGATCGTGGCACGCAACGTCGATCCGATGGACACCGCGGTCGTCTCGACCACGCAGATCCATGCCGGCGACACCTGGAACGTCATCCCGCAGGAATGCGTGCTGCGCGGCACGGTGCGGACCTTCAAGAAGCCGGTGCAGGACTTCATCGAGAAGCAGATCGAGAAGATCGCGCGCAACGTCGCCGCGGGCTTCGGTGCCGAAGTCACCAAATGGCGCTACGAGCGGCGCTATCCCGCCACCGTGAACAGCGAACAGGAGACGGAGTTCGCGGCCAGGGCCGCTGGCGCGCTGGTCGGCGTCGAGAACGTCAACCGCAATCCCACGCCCGCCATGGGCAGCGAGGACTTCGCTTGGATGCTGCTGAAGAAGCCCGGCTGTTATATCTGGATCGGCAACGGTGATGGCGAAGGTTCGTGCATGGTCCACAACCCGGGCTATGACTTCAACGACGAGATCCTGCCGATCGGTGCGTCCTACTGGGCGACCTTGGTCGAGCAGCAACTCGCGCGCCAGGCGTTGCCGCAGGCTGCCGAGTAGCCGAGCAACCACGAACGTCGGTTCGGTCGTGTCGCCAGCGCGGCATCCCTACACGCAACAGCGCATCGGCCTGGCCAGCATTCATCGCAAGGAGCGGGCAGCGGCGGCGCCGTTTCGTCGGCTGCTCGACGCCGAGATCGTGGTGGCGCCGCGCGTCGACACCGATCAGCTCGGCACCTTCTCCGGTGAGATCCCGCGGCCGGACGCACTGGTGGAAACCTGCCTCGCCAAGGCCGAACTCGCCTTCGACTCCCTCGATGTCGACTGCGCGCTCGCCAGCGAGGGCAGCTACGGACCCATCGACCGCGTGCCGCTCAAGCCGGGCGGCCTGGAGATCATGGCCTTCGTCGACCGCAAACGCGGCGTCCGCCTGGTCGAGACCCTGCTGACGCACCGCACCAACTGGCGCCTGTGGCGCTTCGGGGGCGGCGATCCGGCCGTGCATGCGGCCATCGCGGCCATCGGATTCCCCGAGTCCGGCATCTTCGTCATGCGCAACACGGACTTCAGCGAGCCGCACAAGTCGCTGAAGACGGTCGACGAGGTGGTCGCGGCCGTCGACCGCGAGGCGGCACGGTCTGACGACGGCCTGGCTCTCCTGATCTCCGACATGCGCGCGCATCGCAACCCGCAGCGCATGCAGGTCCTGCGTGCTCTGTCCTGGAAACTCGCCAGGCGCCTGGCACACACCTGCCCGAAATGCGGCGCACCGGGATTCGGGCACGTCCATTCGACGCGCGGCCTGCCCTGCGAGGGGTGTAGGGAGCCGACCCACTGGATCGACTTCGAGGTCGACGGGTGCTCGGCCTGCGGCCATGCAGTTGCCCGGCCGCGCAAGGATCGCCGCAAGTCAGCGCCTCGAACCGCGTGCAGGGTCTGCGCCTAGTGTTCCAGACTGCGGGTATGACGGATGTCACGAAACCGCTGCCCGGCGCGGCCTTCGGCGCGACGGTACGGCTCGGCGCCGATATCCCCGGCGATCTGCCGGCCATGCTCGACGACGCCGGCGGCCTGCTGCTCCTTCCAGGCCAGCATGAGATCAGCGACCGGCCGGACCGTCTCGTCGACCTGAGCCGTGCCTTCGGGCCGGAGGTCGAGGACTATCGGTTCACGCTCGCCAATCCGGCCAGCGTACACGCCTCCGTACCGGAGATCTTCATCGTCTCCAACCTGCCCCCGGTGTCGAAGATGCCACCCAAGCGGCCGGAGCCGCCGCTCACGCCCGACGGCAGGTTCCCGGTGCAGTATCCGCAACGGCGCGGCTGGCACACCGACCAGAGCTATCGCCGCCCGCCGCCCGATGTCTCGCTCTTCTATGCGGTGACGCCCGTCGCCCGCGACCGTGGCCAGACGCTGTTCGCGTCCGGCATCCTGGCATACGAGGCGCTGCCGGCGGCGCTCAAGGCCAGGGTGGAGAGGCTGGAAGGCATTCACGCCCAACCCGGCACCGGCCGCAGCCGAGAGGCCGTCCTCAGAGGCGAGGCGCCGAAGCCGTGCAAACCCCACGAGCGGCCGCAGCGCCAGCCGGTCGTGCGCGTGCATCCGACGACGGGTCGCAGGGCGCTATATCTGTGCGAGTGGGGCCAGATGGATTGGGTCGACGGTCCGTTCGTCGGCATGGAGCCCGGTCCGAGCGGCGACGGCGCGCACCTGCTCGACGAGTTGATGGCTCATTTCACGCGGCCGGAGTTCGTCTACGCGCATGAATGGACGCAAGGAGACGTGCTGGTGTGGGACAACCGCTGCCTCGTCCACGCCGCCACCTGGTTCGACGGCGTGAACGAGCGCCGGGTGATGTGGCGCACCACGGTGCGCGGCAATCCCGGCGCGGAGTATGCCGGCGAAAAGCGGAGTTGGATCGCCGAGGCGGCGGAGTAGGGTCTCAGCGGTTCAGCACGTTGGTCACCGCACCGCCGGTCGCGGTCCGGCCGCCATCGACGACGAACTGTCCGCCGGTCGTGTTGGCGGCGAGATCTGAGCACAGGAACAGCACCATGTTGGCGATCTCTTCCGGCGTCGTGTAGCGCCCGGTCGGGATCACGGACTGGTAGCGCTCGCCGACCGCCTTCGGATTGTCGGGCGAAAGCTGCTGCTCGAGCGAGTGGATCATGCGGGTGTCGACGGGCCCCGGGCAGACGGCGTTGACCCTCACGCCCTGGCGCGCCACTTCGCCCGCCGCTGTCTTGGTGAGGCCGATGACCGCGTGCTTGGAGGCGACATAGGCCGGCATCCCCGGGGTTGCGACGAGTCCGGCGACCGAGGCGGTGTTCACGACGGCGCCACTCTTCTGCCGGATCATCTCGGGCAGCACATGGCGCAGGCCGAGAAACACGCCCTTGACGTTGACGCCGATCACGGCGTCGAACATGGCCTCGTCGTAGTCGGCGGTGTGCCCCACCTTGCCCTCGATGCCGGCGTTGTTGAAGAAGCAGTCGATGCGGCCGTACTTGTCGAGTGTCGCCTTCACGTAGGCCTTCACGTCCGCCGACCTGGTGACGTCGGCGGTGACGGCAGTGGTCTCGCCGCCGGCCTGCCGGATGATGCCCGCCGTCGCTTCTGCCGCCACGCCGTCACGATCGACCACCACCACCTTGGCGCCGTGCCGCGCGAAGGCGACGCAGGCTGCCCGTCCGATGCCGTTGCCGCCGCCTGTCACCAGGGCGACCTTGCCGTTGAAGTCCATGGAATGTTTCCTCCCCAATGCAGGCTTACTGTGCCTCGTCTTGCGACGGGGGAGCAAACCCAACATATTTTTCACAATGAACACGGAGGAACGGTATGCCGATCTTCATGGAAGTCGACCGGCTCAACCAGACCGTGACGATCGTTGCGCATGGTGTGGTGTCGAACGAGGACATCGAGCGCAACACCCGGGAACTGGTCGATGCGAAAGTACCGCAGTTTGCCAAGATCATCGATACCTCGGCGGCAACTTCCCGACTGACGCCGCAGCAGGTCGAGCACATTGCGTCGATGCTGCGCAGCGAACCCGGCCCTCGCGGTCCCGTCGCCTACGTCATCAATGCCAATCGGGTCGGTTTCGCCCACGCCCATGCCGATGTCACCAGGAGCGAGCGCCCGATCAAGCTCTTCACCAGCCTTCACGAGGCAAGGCGCTGGATCGCGCAGGTGCGCAAGGAGGCTGAGGGCATCCCCGCCGGATTGCGCGCGGCGGAAGCCTTGTCCGAAGATCGCAGCCATCTGCGGCCTGTCGACGAGAACGCTCGGGATCGTCGTCGCGGATAACGGCCGGTCGTCCGCGCAACCCTGCGAAAGGCAGGAGCGTTGCCGGCCCGCATGGGCCGCTTCTGGAAAATCGCCGCATGGACGGTCGGCACGGTCATGGTGCTCGTCGTTGGCGGAATCGCGACTATGTACTGGTTCGTGACCTCGGACGGCTTCCGCGATCATCTGGAAGGCCGCGCGTCCGACTACACCGGCCGCAAGACCCGCATCGAAAGGATATCGATCGACTGGGGTGCCACGTCGCGTGTCCACCTCTCCGGAGTCGAGATCGCCAATGCCGATTGGGCCGAGGGCGATCACATGTTCCGGGCGGAAGAGGTCGATTTCGACATCCGGCTGTGGCCGCTGCTGGCAGGCGACATCGTCCTGCCGAGGCTGGTGCTGCGTCGTCCGGCCGTGGCGATAGAGAAGGGGGTGGAGGATCAGCTCAACTGGAGTTTCCGCGAAGCCCCCGTGGTGCGCGGTGCGGCTGACGCGGTGACCCCCGATGAGCGCAGCGAGACCCCGCTGATCGGCCGACTGGAAATCACCGACGGTCGGCTCGCCTATCGCGATTCCAAACGCAAGCTCGACCTCGACGGAACGGTCTCGACGGCCACCGGCGAGGCAGGCGAGCAACCGCAGGTCAAGCTCGCCCTCGAGGGCAAGCTCGAGGACCAGCCTCTGGTGTTGCGCTTCGTCGGCGGCTCGGCGCTCATGTTGCGCGATACGAGCCAGCCCTATCCGGTCGATCTCGACGTCGGCTACGGCGGAACGAATCTGCGGGTGAAGGGGACGCTGCTCGACCCGTTCCAGTGGAGCGGCGCCAATGTCGAGCTGACGATGTCGGGTCCGAACCTGGCCGACATCTACCCTCTCCTCGGCATTCCCGGTCCGCCGACACCACCCTACCGGATCGCTGGCAAGCTGGATCGCGAGGGCAAGACCTGGCGATTCCATGACAGCCGGTGGCGGGTCGGCGACAGCGATCTGTCGGGCGAGGTGCTGATCGACGAGGGCCGCAAGCCAACACATCTCGCGGCCAGGCTCGTCTCGAGCAATCTCGCCTTCAAGGATCTCGCGCCGCTGGTCGGTGCGCCACCCGGCCGGGGCACCGTGTCCGCCAAGCAGGCGCAGACGCAGGCCCAGCTCGAGGCGACCGGCGATCTCTTCCCCGACGTGCCTCTGAAGGTCGAGCGGCTGCGCGCCATGAACATGGACGTCACGCTCGATGCCAGGCGCGTCGTGGCGCCTGACTATCTGCCGGTCGGGGCCATTTCCTTCCGCGTCGTCGTCGACAACGGCGTTGCGACCGCCAAGCCATTGACCCTGGTGCTGATTGATGGCGGCCGGATCGCGGGCGAACTCGCAATCGACGCCCGCGCCGACACGCCTCGGGTCCGAGCCAATCTCGGCCTGGCCGACGTCGAGTTGAAGTCCTTCTTCCGCAACTCGCAGTTCTTCGACGCGACCCAGGGCAAGGCACAGGGGCGCGTCCAGCTCAGCGGCTATGGACGATCGCTCGCGCAGGTCATGAGCGTCGCCGACGGGCATGTCGTCGCGGCCCTCGGCGGTGGCTCGGTGTCGAGCCTCATGGTCAGTCTTGCCGGACTGCAGCTCTTCGATGCGCTGATCCTCTACGTTACCGGCGACAAGCGCATTCCGATCCTGTGCGCCGTCGGCCGCATGAACTTCCAGAAAGGCATGGTCACCTTCGATCGAACGTTCCTCGACACGCAAAAATCGATCCTCGAGGTGCGCGGCCGGGTCGGCCTCGGCAACCAGGCGGTGGATGCCGAGGTGAAGGCCTACCCGAAATCGTTCGACCTTCTCGATCTGCACGGCCCCGTCTACGTGCGCGGCAAGCTGCGCGAACCCCAGGTTACTCTGGGCCGCACCATACCCATTCCGACCCCGGTGATTGGCCGGGCGACGGATCTGCCGTGCGAGCAGCTGACCGCGCAGCTCCTGTCGGGGCGCTGATCAGCGCAGTTTCGCCAACACTTCGTCGGTGTGTTCGCCGAGCTTCGGCGCCGAGCGAGGCGATACCGGCCGAGTACGGTCGAAGGCGATCGGCAGGCCGACGATCTTCGCGCCGGAAGCCTCGCCGGGACGTGCCGGCAGATCCTGCACCATCCTGGATGCCGCCATCTGCTCGCACGTGGCGACCTCGCCGATGTCGTTGACCGGCGCGCACGGCACGCCGGCCTTGTCCATCGCCGCGAGCCACTCGGCGCGCGGCCTGGTCTTCAGTGCGGCCGCGATCATGGGGAGCAGTTCCTCCTTGTGGGCCACACGCTGCGCGCTCTTGGCGAATTTCGGATCGGTCGCCCATTCCGGACGTCCCAGCACCTGCGCGCAGCGCGCCCACAGCCGATCGTTGCCAGGCGCGAGGCAAAGCGGCAGGTCGGCCGTGTCGAATGTCTGGTAGGGTACGATCACGGGACTGCCGGTGCCGTGCCGTCTCGGCACCGAACCGTTGGCGAGATAACCCGAAATGCCACCTTCCACCCAGTGGACGGCGGAGTCGAAGAGCGAGGTATCGACCAGACAACCCTTGCCCGTCTTGTCGCGTCGGCGCAGCGCTGCCAGTGCACCGATGGTGCAGAACATGCCGGTCGCCTTGTCGTTGATCGACGCACCGCAGAAGGTCGGCGGATCGTCGGCCCGGCCGGTCACGCTCATCATGCCGCCATAGGCCTGCAACAGTGGGTCGAAGGCGGGCTTCATCTTCATCGGTCCATCGAAGCCGAATCCCCAGATCGAGCAGTAGATGAGGCGAGGGTGGCGGGCGAGCATCGTGTCGGGTCCGATGCCGATCTCCTCGACCACGCCCGGTCGCAGGTTCTGGATCAGGATGTCGGCGGTCTCGCAGAGCCTGTGGAGCGTCTCGACGTCCGTCGCGAGCTTGAGATCGAGTACGACCGACCGCTTGTTGCGGTTCTGGCCGTAGAAGTAGAGCGATGTCTTGCCGTCCGGTCCGAAGGGAGGGCCCCAGATGCGCGCATCGTCGCCGCCGTCGGGCTTTTCGATCTTGATGACGTCGGCACCCATGTCAGCCATCAGCACGCCGGCCAGCGGGCCGGCCAGTGCCTGGCCGACCTCGATCACGCGAACTCCTTCAAGCGGCAGAATCACTTGGTCCTCTTTCCATGACAGGATGACGAAGCTTAGCCCGGCTGGCGGCCATTGCCTCGCCCCGTGTGGATCGCAGAGCGGACGGGGCCGGCAGACGCGCCGTTGCCGGCCTCGTACCATCCCGAGGCAACAGCCACGAGGGGGCGCCATGCCGCTGCCGGCCGAAACCGACGTCACCAGCCCGAAGTATCTGCGCGACAAGTACGCCATCGTGGGCGTCGGGGAGACGACGTACACGCGCGGCTCGGGCATCACGACCCGCGCGCTCGGCACCTGGGCGGTGCGCAACGCGATCGAGGACGCCGGCCTGAAGGCCTCCGACGTCGACGGCATGCTGTCCTACCAGTCGGGCGATTCGACCTTTTCGACCTTCATCGCCGGCGACCTCGGGCTGCGCCTGAACTTCTACATGGACGTGTTCGGCGGCGGCTCGTCGACCGAGGCGCTGGTCGGCATGGCGATCGGCCTGATCGAAGCCGGCATGTGCAGGTGCGTGGTTATCTTCCGCGCCATGAACGGCTTCAGCCAGGTGCGAATCGGCGGCACCGGCGCTCGCGCCGTGGCGCCGGTGACGGGGGATGCCCTGCACGGCCGCGCCTATGGCTGGCAAAGCGCGGGCCAGATGTTCGCGCCGACCTTCATGCGCCACATGCACGACTACGGCACAAGGCCCGAGCAGGTCGCGGCGGTGAAGGCGATCCACAGCGAGCACGCCTCGAACAATCCCAAGGCCTTCTACAAGCAGCGCTACACGGTCGACGACGTCGTCAAGAGCCGCATCATCTGCAAGCCGCTGCACCTGCTGGACTGCTGCGTCGAGACCGACAACGGCACCGCCCTGATCGTGACCTCGGCCGACCGCGCGCGCGACTGCAAGCATCATCCGGTGCTGATCCGCGGTGTCGTCGGCCGTTGCAGCAAGCCGCGCACCGACATGCACTACCAGACCGGGCCGATCTCGACCGTGGCCGGCCACTACGCGCGGGAGATCCTGTGGCCCAATGCCGGCGTCAGCCCCGAGGACATCGATCTCACGGGCTCGTACGACGCCTTCACCTTCACCACCATGCTGCAGCTCGAGGACTACGGTTTCTGCAAGAAAGGCGAGGGCGGCGACTACGTCAGCAACGGCACCATCCGGCTCGGCGGCCGGCGCCCCAACAACACCAGTGGCGGCCATCTCTGCGAGGGCTACACGCACGGCCTCAACATGGTGATCGAGAACGTGCGCCAGTTGCGGCACGACGCCGACGATTCCTGCCCGGTCGGGCCGGACGGTAAGCGGCGCCACACCTACGACTATCGCGAGGGCGGCTGTCGCCAGGTCAAGGACTGCGAGTTGTCGGCCAACCTCGGCTGGGCCAATCCCGGCACAGGCTCGGCCATGGTCATGCGGCGCGGCTAGGGGGAGACGAACCATGGCCATCCAGGGCACCTATCTCGGCATGTCGCTCGCGGTCGACGATCTAGACGTCGAGAACCTCGCCTACTTCAAGCACTGCGCGGCGCACGACTTCCATCTGCAGAAATGCACGGCCTGCGGCCTGCTGCGCTACCCGCCCACCACGGCCTGTCCGTGGTGCATGAGCCCCAGATCGCAATGGACGCGGGTCGAGGGCAAGGGCGCGGTGCATTCCTACACCGAAGTGCATCACGCCATTCAGCCCGCCTTCAAGGCGCACACGCCCTACCTCGTGCTGCTGGTCGATCTCGACATCCAGAAAGGCAAGCCGACGGAGCACGAGGCGCTGCGCGTGATGGGCAACCTCACGACGCCCGACGGCAGGCTGGCGCCAGCCGATATTGTGAAGCGTGTCGGCATCGGCACGCGCGTGCGCATGGCTTTCGCCGACGTGGCGCCCGGGCTCGCCATCCCGCATTGGACGATCGACGAAGGCGCCACCCAGCCGGCGAAACCCTGGCGCTATCCGGAGGAATAGTCTCGCGGTGTGAGGCAACGCGACTGCTGCCGGCCCGTTTACCACGGTCAGCAAGCTGCAGGAGTCTTGTCATGAAACATGCCGTGATTGCCGCGCTCGTCATCGTGGGTTTGGCGTCGGCCTGCGCCGTGCGCAGCGAGCGCACCGTGGTCGAGAAGCCGGTGCCCGCACGCACAGCGACCGTCGTCACCACCGATCCGCCGCCCCCGCCGGGCACGACCGTGGTCGTTCCGGCCCGGTAGACGACGCAACGTGACGGGGCCCCTTGCGTTCATGTTCCACGCAAGGAGGAACCCGTCATGAGTCGCACCGTTGTCACGGCGCTGGTCGCCATCGGGTTGGCCAGCGCCTGTACCATCCGTGAGGAGACCACCGTCCAGAAGCCGATGCCAGCGTCCACGGCTGTTGTCGTGCCGGCGGATCCTCCTCCGCCACCGCCGCCACCCACAACGACTACCGTGATCATGCGATAGAGGCCGGCCTTCGGTGGTACGCGTCGAGAGGGCGATGCGTATGTTCTTCCCGACGGATCGTTTGGGAGAGCCGAAGCGTTTGCCCGATTCACGACGGAACGGGGCCGCCACCTCCACCTCCGCCGCCACCTCCACCTCCGCCGCCACCACCACCGCCACCGCCGGGAGGCAGTTCCGGCGTTGGTGTACAGGTCGAATATGCCGTGAGGAGTTGGCTGCGCACGATGGCATCGGCCATGCGGCGGTCCTGATAGCTGAAATTCGCCCGCCGGGGCTCGCGTTGCAGGGGCACGCGCAGGCGCAGGCCGGCGAGGAAACGATCGCCGCGCACTGAATCGGTCTGCCATTCCACGGTGACCATGAATCGGCTGCCGCCCCACAGTTCGGGCACAAGGTAGGCGGTGTAATCGAGCCGCAGGCGAGGGCCCGTGACCAGTGGCGTCGCGCAGCCCGGCTCGCCGTAGCGGAAGCCTCCGGCATAGAAGCGCAGCGTGTGCACGCTATCGCTCGGCGTCACCGGCAGCCGCAGGCCGGCCTCGGCATCGAAACCGCGCAGCGCATACTCCGGGCTGTCACCGCCGCTGCCGCTGCCGAACGGCCAATAGCCGTTGGCCCGAAACTCGAACATGTCGCCCAGCACTTCGCCACCGACCGAGACTTGATTGAAGAGATTGCCGAGGGCGCTGCGGCGATGGTCGTAAAAGCCATAGACGCCGAGGTTCCAGCCCGCGCCGACAGCATGGCGAAAGGCGAGGCCGAAATTGCCCTCGCGCGCGTTGACGTCGTCGGTCTGGAAGCGGAGATCACCGAAGAGCAGAGTGCGTTCGTTCTGCAGAAGAGGGACGGCCAGATTCGCTTCGGCGAAGCTGCGAACGTTTCCAGCCTTGCCGCCCAGATCGAGAAAGGCGCCCCATTTGCGTTCGCCGGTCTGCGCCGGTACTGGCGGGCTCCAGACGAATGCCACCACGCATGCAAACGCTACTGCCGACCGACTGACCGACATGGCGTTCCCCCCAGAGACGTCGTTGATTCTAGGCCACAAGAATTGCACAGGCAATGCAGTCCAGTGATACGATGATCTTGCGCCGATCGATGCTAGGTTGACTGAAACGCTATGGGAGGAGCCGATGCCTTATGATCTCCTGATCAGGAACGGCACCGTCGTCGACGGTACGGGCCGGGCGCGTTATCAGGCCGACGTCGCCATCTCGGGCGGCAAGGTCGCGGCGATCGGCAAGGTCAAGGAAGGTGCGAAGCGCACCATCGACGCGCACGGGCTGGTCGTGGCGCCGGGCTTCGTCGACCCCCACACGCATTACGACGCGCAGATCTGCTGGGATGGCGCCGTCACGCCGTCGTCGTGGCACGGTGTGACCAGCGTGGTCATGGGCAATTGCGGCGTCGGCATCGCGCCTTGCAAGCCCGAGGCGCGCGAGGTCGCGATGCGCGACCTCGTCAACGTCGAGGGCATTCCCTTCGAGGTCTTGAACAAAGGCATCACCTGGGATTGGGAGACCTTCCCGCAATTCATGGACGCTGCGGCGGTGCGCAAGCCATCGCTCAACCTTGCCTTCATCGCGCCGCTCACGCCGTTCCGTCACTACGTCATGGGCGAGGCCTCGATGGAGCGCGCCGCCAACGCGGAGGAGACGGCGAAGATTGCGGCGTTGATCGGCGAGGCCGTGGACGCGGGCGCGCTCGGCTTTTCCTCGACCACGCTGAACCAGCACATCGGCTTCGGCGCCAAGCCGCTGGCCTGCCGCAACGCCAGCCGCGAGGAACTCAAGGCTTACGCCAACCAGCTCAAGAAGCGGGGCAAGGGCGCCATCGAAATCGCGCTCACCCGCCAGGTCGGCGTGCTGGAGGAAGACCAGTGCGAACTGCTCGACTTCCTGCTCGAGGAAAGCGGCCGGCCCGTCACTTTTATCGCCCTGTTCGACCGGGACGACATCCCGGAGGCGGTACGCAACACGCTGCGGCTGGCCGCACGGCAGATCGCCAAGGGCGCGCGGCCGCAGACCTCGCCGCTGCCGCTGACCCGCGAATGCACCATGGAGAATCCGTTCGCGTTCGCGGCCTTCCCGTCATGGAAGCGGGTGTTCGCCGACACCAACCCCGAGGTCCAGAAGAAGGTCTATGGCGATCCGGCGTTCCGCAACGCGTTCCGGCATGACCTGAAGAATCCGACCGGCTTCAGCGACTGGCGCCGCATCGTGGTTCACGACGTGAAGAACCCGGCGCACAAAGCCCTCGAGCGCAAATCGATCGCCGAGGTGGCGTCGCTGCAGAACAAGGACGCCGTCGACGCCTTCCTCGACCTGGTGTTGGCCGACAATCTCGACGTCGAGTTCACCATCTCCTCGTGGAACACGCGCGAGGATCGGATGCGCGAACTCCTCAACAACAAGTCCATCCTGATGGCGCTGGGCGACGGCGGCGCGCATGTCGACATGCTGTGCGACGCCGGCTACCCGACCTACCTGCTCGGCACGTGGGTCCGCGAGAAGCAGGCGATCACGCTCGAGGAAGGCGTGCGCAAACTCACCTCCGACCCGGCCGACCTGTTCGGCCTCGCCGACCGCGGCCGCTTGGTCGAGGGCGGACCGGCCGACGTGGCGATCTTCGATCCCGACCGCATCGGTTCGACCAATCACGGCGAGCGGCGCTACGACCTGCCGGGCGGCGCCAAGCGCATCGTCATGCCGTCGAAGGGCGTCGAGTACACCATCGTCAACGGCGAGCCGACCTGGGAGCAGGGCAAGCTCACCGAGGCGAAGGCTGGCAAGGTGCTGCGGGGCTAGAATCCCTGTCAGCGGATTCGAATCGCCACACGCCGGGTCGGGGCGCGTCCTCTGGACGAGTGGACTCGGTGGACGGCGGGGGACGGTCACGATTCGAGGACAAGTCGTCTCGGATGTCGATGCCATCGACGTCGGAGCCGTCCATTCGGTGTGGATGCCGCGAGGGCACCGGGAGCCGTTGCTCGAGTGAGAAAGCCTTTACGAAGTCGCTCGGCCGCTGGCACGCCAGAATCGATGGAGCTCCGGGACATCACCGTTGAAGACGTTGCGGTCGCAGTGGGTGACGCCTTCGACCGGGCGATGGTCGCTGCCGTGGCCGAAGTTGCTGGCCGTCTCGTCGGCGACGTACTGCCAGAGCTGCCAGCCCTTGTCGGCCCAGGCGAACGGGATCTCGGGACCTTGCTCGCGATAATCGGCAATCCAGAGGTCGCAGCGCGCCAGCACCGAACTCGGCGCCACCGGTCGGTCGAGCCGTAGTCCCCGACGGCCGTACTTTTCGCCATTCGCCCAGGCCGCGTGGGTGTAGAGCATCGGCAAGCGGCCGGTGGCACGATAGACCGCGATCACGAAGGCCTCGGCCTGGCCGAGCGTCATCGTATTGCGCGGATTGCGATCGTTGGGCTCGAGATCGAGCGCCATCAGGGTGTTGGGACCCGGCCGGCAAGCCGACAGGAAGGCCGCCGCCTGGTCCTCACCGGAATATTGTCGTGTGCCGAAATGGTAGGCGCCCCACAGCAGGCCGGTCGCCTCGGCTTGGGCACGCCGCGTCCCGTAGGACGGATCGAACCAGTCGCCGCCCTCGCTCGCCTTGTGGATGACGCTGAGGATATTGCTGCGTCGCACGGCGCGGAAGTCGCTGACCGTGACGTTATGGCTGATGTCGATCACGGCATCGAGGCCGGGCCGCACGGGTGGCGGAGGCGGCGCGAAGCCCGCACCTTGGGGAGGTTTGCCCGCGCAGCCGGCCGACATCACGGCTGGCGCCACGAGGCCGGCCATTCCGCCCAACAGATTCCTGCGAGAAATCATTCAGTTCCCTGCCGAAGCGAGACTACCATGCGAGGCACGGCAAGGGGAGCGGAGGAGCGATGCCCGACCTGTTCGAGACGATGGAGACATGCCGCGCCATGCGCCGGCTCAAGCCGGATCCGGTGCCCGACGAACTGATCGGGAAGATTCTTCGCGCCGGCACCTGCGCGCCGTCCGGCGGCAATGCGCAGAAGTGGCGCTTCATGGTGCTGAAGGACCGCAAGACCAAGGACGCCGTGGCGACCTGGTACAAGAAGGCCTACGACGAGGTCATCGGTCCGCGCTACGCCTCGACCGCGCCGCCGCCCGGTGTCAGCCCCGAGAAATTCAAGCGCCAGCACAAGGCGGTGGAGTACCTGACCGACCACTTCGCCGAAGCGCCGGTGTGGATCGTCGCCTGCCTCGAGGACGGCGCCAACCCGGGCCCGAATGCCGGCGCCTCGATCTATCCGGCGGTGCAGAACATGGTGCTCGCCTGCCGCGCCGTCGGGCTCGGCACGACACTGACCAACCGGCACATGATGTTCCAGAAGGAGGTCGACAAGGCGCTCGGCTTGCCCGATGGCGTGCATTCCTACGCCATCCTCCCGATCGGCTGGCCGATGGGCCGGTTCGGGCCGGTCAAGCGTGCGCCGCTTTCGGACGTGGTCTACCAGGATCGCTGGGGGCAGCCCTATCGCGCCGCCTGATCCGATGGATTTCGACTTCATCGTCGTCGGCGCCGGCTCGGCCGGTGCCGTCGTCGCCCACCGGCTGTCGGCCGATCCGCGCCACAAGGTGCTGCTGCTCGAGGCGGGTGCCGCGGACAATCCGTGGACGCGCCTGCCCGTCGGCTCGGCGCGCCTAATCACGAATCCCACGGCCAACTGGCTCTACTCGGGCGAGCCCGAGGCCAGCACCAACGGCCGGCGCATCCCGGTGCCGCGCGGCAAGTTGCTGGGCGGGTCGAGCGCCATCAACGGCATGGCCTTCGTGCGGGGCCAGGCGCAGGATTTCGACACCTGGGCGCAGATGGGCAACGCCGGATGGAGCCATGCCGAAGTGCTGCCCTACTTCAAGCGGATGGAAAGCTATCGCGGCGATGGCGACGATCGCTTTCGCGGTCGCGACGGGCCGCTCGTCGTCACCGATCCGCCGCCCGCCGATCCGATCTTCCAGGCCCTGATCAAGGCGGCGGGGGAGGTCGGCATACCGCACAATCCCGACTACAACGGCGCGGCGCAGGACGGCATCGCCATGAGCCAGGCGACGATCGCCTCCGGCCGCCGCATGAGCACCGCGCGCTGCTATCTCGACCCGATCCGGAAGCGACCCAATCTGCGCATCGAGACCGGCGCGCTCGCCGGGGCGCTGACCTTCGACGGCAAGCGCTGCACGGGCGTGCGCTTTGCGGTGGCGGGTGTCCCGCACGAGGCGCGGGCGAAGCGCGACGTCGTGGTCAGCGGCGGCACCGTCAACTCGCCGCAGCTTCTGGAGTTGTCGGGCATCGGCCAGCCCGAGCGGCTGCGTGGCCTCGGGATCGAGGTGCGACATGCCCTGCCGGGCGTGGGCGAAAATCTGCGCGACCACTATGCACCGCGCACGCGCTGGGCGGTCGGCGCGCGAGGCTACACCTGGAACGATCGCGGACGAGGTCTCGGTCTGGTGTGGCAGGCGCTGCGCTACGCGGCGACACGGCGCGGCATGCTGGCATCCGTCGGTGCGCCGATCCGCGCTTTCGTCCGTTCGCGCGAGGGCCTGGCAGCTCCGGATCTCCTGCTGGGTTGGGTGCCGATGTTCACCGAGCCGGGTCCGCGCGGACCGGTGGTCGCGCGGCAATCGGGCGTGACCTGCTATGCCCATCCGATGCGGCCCGAGAGCAAGGGACATGTTCACATCACCTCGGCGGATCCGGCTCGACCTCCCGCCATCGCGTTCAATTTCCTGTCGGCGCCGGTCGACGCCGAACTCACCGTTCGAGCCATCCGCATCGCCCGCAGCATCATGTACGCCCCGGCGATGAAGCCGCTCGAGCTGACGGAGATCGGGCCCGGCCCGGAGCGGACGACCGACGAGCAGATTCTCGATTGGGTTCGGCGGGTCGGCGAAACCACCTATCATCCGGTCGGTACGTGCAAGATGGGAACCGACCCGATGGCCGTGGTCGATCCGCAATTGCGCGTGCACGGCATCGCCGGCCTGCGCGTCGCCGACGCGTCGATCATGCCGACGCTGACCTCGGGCAACACCAACGCGCCCGCCATCATGATCGGCGAGAAGGCGGCGGACATGGTACTGAGAGGCTGAAAGCCTCTAGAATTGCCGCGTGCACGCTACCAGCGACCTTTCGTTCCGTTTCGATCGCATGCCGACGCCCGCGATGGCGCTCGCGCTGCTGCTGCATGCGTTGATGGCACTGGCGTTCTGGTGGCTTGGCGTCCAGGCGACGCGCCCCGAGCACCCCGAAACGCCGGTCGAAGTGACCATCGAGCGACCGCCACCCGAGCCACCCAAGCCACCCCAGCCCGAGCCACCCAAGCCCGAAGCCAGGCCCGAACCGGCGCCACCGTCTCCGCCCCTCGTCGAGGCGTTGGCGCCGCCCGGGGAGACGTCCGACCGCCGCGGGCAGATCCCCGGTTCAAGGGAACAGCCGAAGACCGTCGAGAATGCCGAGCCGGCGCCGCAGACGGCACTCGCCACCCCCCAGCCTGAGCCGCGACCCGAACCG
This sequence comes from Enhydrobacter sp., assembly GCA_025808875.1. Lineage (NCBI taxonomy): Bacteria > Pseudomonadati > Pseudomonadota > Alphaproteobacteria > Hyphomicrobiales > Enhydrobacter > Enhydrobacter sp. The sequence continues at coordinate 1,920,103 of CP075528.1, forward strand.
CCGAGACTCGAACCCCCACGGCCGGATCCGCCACGCGCGGAGCCGCCGAGGCCGGAACCGCCGCAGCCGCAGCCTCCCAGGCCTGAACCGCCCAAGCCACAGGCGACGCATCCGCCCGAGCACAAGCCGGCGCCGCAAGCGGCCGTGCCGGCGCCGCGACCGCAACAACGTCCGCCGCCTCCGCCCGCGCATTCGCCGCTGGTGGCGCGACCGCGGGCGCCGCCGCCGGTGGCCAATCCCGGGCAGTCGACGACGTCGGCCTTCGTCAATCCGGCCGACACCTACAATCGTTCGCTCGCGCGCGACAATTACCTGTGGGAGGTGGTTCGGCGTCTCGCCGGCTATCGCTACAACGCCAACGTGAACGTGTCGCAGGGCGTCACGGTTGTGCGCGTCGTCATCGCCCGCGACGGCCGGCTTCTCGATGTCTCGGTCTTGCGCTCGAGCGGCTATCCGGAACTCGACGCCGGTGTGATCGCCGGCATCCGCCAGGGAGCGCCGTACAGCCCGTTGCCGGCCGAGGTCCGCGGTACCAGCGCCAGCTTCGACTTGCCGTTGGTTTCCGTGCACCGCTGAGGGACCATGTCCCCTCGACGAAGAAGATGCACGACATGGAGGTGCGTTCGGCGGTCAACGCCGGGGCGGCCATTCGCGCCTTGATTGTCACGTCCCTCTTTTTCAGGTTCGCTCCGACGGCAGGATGAGGGAGGGCACTCGCATGAAGCTCGGGCTCTACATGGCAACGCAATGGCGGCAAGGCGCCGATCTGGCGCCCGAGCTCGAGAACCTGATCGCGCAGGCGCGTGCTGCGAAGGCGAGCGGGTTCGCGTCGCTCATGGTCGGCCAGCATTTCGTCTCCCGGCCGCTGCAGATGTTCCAGGCCATGCCGTTGCTGGCGCGGCTGGCGGCGGAGTGCGAGGGCATGCGGCTGGGGCCGGGGCTGCTGTTGCTGCCGTTGCTCAATCCGGTGATCGTCGCCGAGGAGACGGCGACGCTCGATTGGCTGACGGGCGGCAACGCCATCATTGGCCTGGGGCTCGGTTATCGGCAGGAGGAGTTCGATTCGATCGGCGTGCCGTTCAAGGAGCGCGTGCCGCGCTTCGTCGAGGGCGTCGAGCTGATCAGGAAGCTGTGGCGCGACGACACGGTCGAGCATCGCGGCCGGTTCCACACGGTGAGCGGCGTGCAGGCGAGTCTGAAGCCCAGGCAAAGGGGTGGCCCGCCGATCTGGATGGCGGGCGACGTCGAGGCGGCCGTCGCGCGCGCGGCCCGTCTTGCCGACGCCTGGATGCCGTCGCCCATGGTGTCGTTCGACAATGTCGGCAAGCTCGGCGCGCTGTTTCGCGAGAGACGCACGGCCGCCGGCCTGCCGCCGGCGCGCGAGTTCCCGATCATTCGCGAATGCCATGTCGGCACCCTGGATGAGGTGCGCGAGCCGCTTTCCTTCAAGTACGAAGCCTATGCGAGCTGGAGCGGGGAATCGGGCTTCATTCCCAAGGATGGCATCCGCTCGGATTTCGACAAGTTCGCCAAGGCGCGCTTCCTCATCGGTTCGGAGAACGAAGTCGCCGATCAGATCGGGGCCTATGGCGAACACGCAGGCACGGACCATGTTCTCTTGCGGGTGCAGTGGCCCGGCCTCGGTCAGAAGATGGCGATGCGCACCATCGAGCGGCTGGCGCGCGTGGCCGAGAAGGTGCGCTGATCCTCATGGAGGCGGTCGAAGCCTCCATGCATTGCAAGGGGGTATCATTGCGTCTGACGCTGGTATCCGGGGCGGCGGCCGTGCCAAGCTTCGCCAGCAGGGACGGGGATCGGGGACATGAGCGGGTCGGACTGGCGCAGGCGAGCGGGCACGCTTTTCACGTGCGAGAAGCAGTCGGCACACGGCCCCAGGGGCATGGCGGTGTCCAACCATCCGCTCGCCTCGGCGGCTGGCGCCGAGATGCTGGCAGCGGGCGGAAACGCGATCGATGCCGCCGTCGCGATGCAGTTCACGCTGACCGTCGTCGAGCCGATGATGGTCGGCCTCATCGGCGGCACGACCTGCCATATCCGCCTCGCCGACGGTAGCCATCGCATCGTCGACGGCATGAGCGCCGTGCCGCTCGCCGGCCATCCCACCATGTTCCGGCCGATCGCCGGCGCCCCCGCCGAAGTGTTCGACGTGGAGCGCCGCGAAAACCAGCTCGGCCCCAAGGCGGTGGCGACACCCGGATCGCTGCTCGCCTGGTGCCACGCGCTGCGCCGTTACGGCACCCTGTCGCTGGCCGACGTGATGGAGCCCGCCATCCGGCATGCCGAGCGGGGCTTCACGGTCACTCCCTATCTCTCCGATTGCATCGCGAGCGCGGCGCCCGACCTGATGCAGGATCCCTTCGCCGCCGACCGGCTGGTGCCGGACGGCACGCCGCTCGCGGCAGGCGAGCGGCTCGTCCAGTCCGACTACGGCGAAGCACTCCGGCTCATCGCCCGGCAGGGCGAAGGCGCGCTGCATGGCGGGCCGCTCGGCGATCTCGTGGCCGAGTGCATGAAACGCAGCGGCGCCTTCCTCTCCCTCCGGGATCTCACGGACTATCGCGTGGTCGAGCGCCAGCCGATCCGCGGACGCTATCGCGGCTGGGAGATCGTCGGGCCGCCACCACCCGCCGCTTCCGGCGTCCACATTGCGCAAATGCTGAACATCCTGGAGGGATACGACGTCGCGGAGATGGGCTATGGCACGGCGGACTATTTCCATCTGCTGGCCGAAGTGCTGAAGATCGCCTTCGCCGACCGCGCCGAGGCGAGTGGCGATCCCGCCTTCGTTGAGGTGCCGATCGAGCGCATCGTCTCCCGGGACTATGCCGACCAACGTCGCGCCGATATCGACATGGCGCGCGCCCGGCGATGGACCGGCGGGCTGCTGGCGAAGGAGGGTGCGGACACCACCCATCTCACGGTCGCCGACGGCAACGGCAACGTCGTCACGACGACGCAGACCATCAACAGCCTGTTCGGCGCGCGCTTCATCATCCCCGGCACGGGCATGATCCCCAACGACTACATGTCGAACTTCGATCCGCGACCGGGTCGCGCCTTGTCGATCGCGCCGGGCAAACGCGTCACCACCTCCATGTCGCCCATGATGGCGTTGCGCGACGGCAAGGTGCGCTATGCGCTGGGTCTGCCCGGCGGGCGCAAGATCTTCCCCGCGGCGTTCCAGGCGCTGGTCAACCTGATCGACCACGGCATGAGCCTGCAGGAGGCCGTCGAGGCACCGCGCATCTGGACCGAGGGACCGTTTCTCGAAGTCGAGCACGGCATTTCCGAGTCGGTACGCCGAGAGTTGGAGGCACGCGGCCACAGGCTGGTGCGCATGCCCACCGTGGCGGGAGGCATGAACGCCATCGCCTTCCATGACGACGGCTCGATGGCCGGTGCGGCCTGCTGGCGTGCCGACGGCGTTCCGGCCGGGCTTGGCGGCGGGCTGGCACGCGCGGGCGTGCGCTTCGAGTTGCCGCGATGATTCGCCCAAGTGTCATCCTGTGGACGATGATCGCGCTGGCGGCGGCGGCGATCGCATCGCCGGTCGAGGCCCAGGCGCCCGATCCACTCGGCAGCTGGACCGGCACCATGGTCCGGATCGGTCCGAACGCCGGCCGGTTTCCGGTCACCATGACCCTCGAAAAGCCGACCCAGGGTTTCGTCGACTACCCGAGCCTCGGCTGCGGCGGCACCATCACGGGCAGCGGCAGCGGTGCCAAATTCACCTTCACCCAGAAGCTCACCTACGGTCGGGAAAAGTGTGTCGATGGTGGCACCATCCTGTTCGAGGTGTTCGGCGAGCAGGCCTACTGGGAGTGGAGCGGCGGCTCGGGTGGCCGGGCTTCGGCGCGGTTGCAGCGCTCGCTCGGCGGCCCGGCGGAGACGTGCGACGATTGCGGCAAGAACCTCCTCAAGGAAGTCGCCGCCGCCATGGCACAGTCGGAGGATCCCCGCCTGTCCGTGGAGAGGGCGCTGGAGAAATACGACCAGTGCCGGCTCGGTTTGCCGAACCGCTGCATCGATCACTGCGCCTACGAACTGCGCTCCGCCCTGCCGCGGTGCGGCCATCGCGGCCTCGGGCCGGCCTATCGCATCTGCCTCGACACGTCGTATGCCGCCGGGCAGGCGCATTGCCGGTGACGGAAGCGGCATGGTCATGGCCGAGTTGGAACTCTCGCCCGCCGAGCGCAGCAGTATCCTGGCCGAGTATTTCAGGACCAGGCAGGACGAGGGCATTGCCTATGTGATGTGCCCGGCCGCCGCTGCACCGCCTGCCGACGCCTGGGGACCTCGCCCGTGGTTCCTCTTCATGCCGGATGGACGCGGCGGCTACGTCGCCGACCATGCCTTCATCGAGTGGGTGAGGTCCCATCGCGGCTTCGCTTGGACGATGCGCATCGCCTTCACCCTCCTGCTGGTCGTAGTGGTCTGGGGCATGCACGCGTGGCGTCTCGATCGGGAAGTGGGCTGGATCCTGAGCGGCCTGATCTTCATTGCGGCATTCGCCGGTCTTCAGCTGCTGCTGTCATGGCTCTACACCTTGCCGATGGCGCTCAAGGTTCGGCGCCTGCGCTACGTCGCCTTGCCGGCCGATCTCGCCGCGGAGATCCGGCGCATCGACGGTACCTCCGGCCTCGCGCGCGCCATGGCGGGCGTGATGGCGGATGCGATGCCGACGATGGGTTGGCTCGCCGGGCGCTTCGCCGGCTCCGGGATCGACCGCCAGCAGGCGAAACAGGTCCAGGATGCGGCCTCGAAGATCGAGCGGCGCTGACGGATCGACCGCACTGCGGCAGGCACGGTTGGTTTCCCGAGCGGCGTCGCGATAAACTGCGGCCAGCCCAGGAGGTCATCTCATGGCGATGACTGAAGCCACCGAATCTCCCGTTGCCGCCCACCCGACTCTGACGGCCGCCGAGCACGCGCGGCTGATGCGCGACTATGCGCGGGAAGGCGAGGCGCGAGCCCGGGCACTCGGCAATCGCGGCCCGATCCGTTTCACTGCCGGCGGCAGGCTCGATCCGGTGATCCTCGACTCCTATTGGACGCACGGCTTCTATGTCTTCGAAGGCGTGGTCGGGCCGGAAGAGCTGGCCGAACTGCGCGCCGACGTCGATGCTTGCCTGGCGCGAGCTCCTGTCGCTCCCGACGCCGATGTCGATCGCCTCGGCCGGCCGGTTCGCGAGACCGGCATCCTAAGGCCGCCCTATCGCTGGGCCAGGCCCTTGAGCGACCCGGTCGGTGGCACCGACAAGAACAACGGACGCCATCCGGTGGCCATGAGCCAGCCCAGTCTAGGGGAGGAAGGGCCGGCCTGGACCGTCGAGCTGCTCGACGGGAACCTGCATCTGATGGACGCGGTGCTGCGGCTCTACGGCCATCCGGGGCTGTTGGCCGTCGCGGCGGGTATCCTGGGCGATGACTTCGTGCCCTACAACGAGGTCACCTTCGTCAAGGAGCCGGGGCTCGGCCCGTCGGTCGCCTGGCATCGCGACGGCACCACGCACTGGAACGCACCCGACTGGGACATGGGCGCGCACGGCTTCAATTTCATGACCCAGCTCTATGCCAGCACGGCCGGCAACTGCGTCTGGGTGCTGCCGGGTACGCACAGGCAGAACCGCGTCGACATCAGGAAGCTTGTCGCCGACAGCGGCTCGGAGCGCATCGCGGGCGCGGTGCCGATGCTGTGCAATCCCGGCGACACGATCGTCACCAATCGCCAGCTCGTCCATGGCTCCTTCGCCAATTCCTCCGCCGACCGGCGCATCACGCTCAATGCCGGGTTCTTCCCGCGGCGGCGCGTGCTGAACGTGACGACGCGCCGCCTGCACGGCGCGGTCGAAACCTACACCCAGGAGCGTATCGACGCGCGCTGCCGCATCCTGCAGCTCGCCATCGACGCGCGCCGCCAGCGCTTCCCGCACGAGACGCCGCACGTCTACAGGCCGCTCGCGGGTCGCGAGGACGAGAGCCGCTGGACCGAGGCCAACCGCGCGGCGTTGCTGAAGAACTACAACCAGCGCGACATGTTCATTTAGCCGGGACGAGCAGAACCGCATGGACAGCCGCCTGCCGCCCGCCGCCGCTGGCGCCCTCGACCGGGCGCGCGGGCTGCAGAAGCTGCTCGATGCGCACGGCGCCGAGATGGATCGCCGGCGCGAGCTCACGCCCGAAGTGGTCGAGGCGCTGGTGGCGCAGGACATGCTGCGCCTGCTGCTGCCTCGGAGCCTCGGCGGGCAGGAGATCGATCTGCTCGACTATGCGAAAGCCTGCGAGGCGCTGGCCTGGGCCGACGCCTCGGTCGCCTGGTTCGTCAACCAGTCGAATGTTTCCTCGGCCACGTCGGCGGCGGCGATGCCGCACGAGACGGCGAGGAAGGTGTTCGGCGATCCGCGCGACGGGCTCGCCTGGGGCGCCCGCCACAACAAGAGCCAGGCGATCCGCGTCGAAGGCGGATACCGCCTGACCGGCAGCTGGAGCTTCGCCAGCGGCGGGCGCCACACGCGCTGGCTCGGCGCGCACAGCGCCGTCCAGAATCCCGACGGCACGCCGCACATGCGACATGGCCGGCCCGACGACCGGTCGTTCGTCTTCCTGCGCGCCGACGCCGGTATTACCGACGATTGGCATGTGCTCGGCCTGCGCGGCACCGGCAGCGACACCTACACGGTCGATGGTCTCTTCGTGCCCGACGAAATGGCGCCGGCGCGCGATGCGCTCGCGGAGCGGCGCGAGACGGGACCGCTCTACACCATCATGTCGACGCTGCTCTACGCCTCGGGCTTCTGCAGCGTGACCCTCGGCGTGGCGCGGCGCCTGCACGAATTCTACGTCGAGCTGGCACGCGGTAAGCACAGCCGTGCGTCGTCCAACGCGATGGCGCAGAACAACGCCATCCAGCGCGAGGTCGCCCAGCTCGAGGCCAGGCTTTCGGCCGCGCGCGCCTTCCTGCACGAGGCGATCGGCGAGGTCTACGAGGCGGCCGCCGGCGGCAGGCTCGACGTCGACCGGCGCCTCCGGCTGCGGCTCGCCACGACCTGGGGCATGAACGAGGCGACCGAGGTGTCGATCGCCTGCTACCGCGCCGCCGGCACCACGGCAATCCTCGACAGCCAGCCGTTCGAGCGCCGCTTCCGCGACGCCATGAGCGCCAGCCAGCACCTGCAGGCGATGTGGCCGCATGTCGAGATGGTCGGCCGCCACATCATCGGCACCGACAACACGCTGCAGCACATCTAACGGAAGATCAGCACCGGAACCTTGCCGTGGGTCAGCACCTTGGTGGCGACGCTGCCGAGGACGAGGGCGGCGACGCCGCGTCGGCCGTGAGAGCCCATGGCGATCAGATCGCATCGGCCCTTCGTCGCCGCCTCGAGGATCGCCTTGTAGGGCTGGCCGTGGCGGCGGCACTGCGTGGCGTAGCCAACACCGTGCTTCTGAGCGACCTTGTCGCCCTCGGCGAGAAGTCTGACGGCCGCCGCCTCGGCCTGCCGCTCGAGAGCGGTCCAGCTCGGCGAGACGCGACGGGAATCCATCGAGAGAAGATGGAACGGCTCGATCACGGTGAGAACGGTCACGCGGGCGCCCACTTCCTTGGCGAGCAGGACGCCTCGCTCCAGGGCCCGCTTGGCATGCGCCGAGCCGTCGATCGGTATGAGAATGTGGCGGAACATGCGACCTCCCTCCGAAAGATCGCATGCAATGCCGGATCAATCCGACGCGCGTTGACCTGAATCAACGGTTCAATGAAACGTCCGGCCCGAATCGATGACGATCGTCTGGCCGGTCATGGTTTCGGTCCGGCACATGGTGACCACCTGGTCGGCGACGTCGTTCTTGTCGGCGGCCTTGCCGAGCAGCGACTGCCTGCGGCCGGCCTCGACCTGCTCGGGCCGCAGGTTCGCGGTGGCGCGGGTGCCTTCGAGCAGGCCCGGCGCGACGCAGTTCACCAGCACCTCGGGAGCCATCGCCACCGCCATGCACCTGGTGAGATGGATCAGGCCAGCCTTGGAGACCGCGTAGGCGATCGACGAGCCGGTCGGGCCCAGCCCGGCGACCGACGAGATGTTGACGATGCGGCCGCGGCCCTGGCGCTTCATCACCGGCGCCACCGCCTTGCTCGTGAGCATCGGTCCGGTGAGGTTGATGTCGATGATCTTCGTCCATTCGTCGTAGGTCATGCCGTCGAGGTCCTTGAACGGGATGGCCTTGTTGTAGGCGGCGTCGTTGATCAGGATGTCGAGCCGCCCGAAGCGCGCCAGCACGTCGTCGACCAGCTTCTGCACCTCGTCGCGCCGCGTGACGTCGCAGGCGAAGGCGGCGGCCGAGACCTGGTGCCGCGCCAGTTCCCGCGCGACGCCTTCGGCCTGGTCGCGGCTCTGCGCACAGACCACCGCGACATGGCAGCCCTCGGCCGCCAGCGCGTGGCAGATGCGCTGGCCCAGCCCTCCGTTGCCGCCGGTGACGACCGCGACCGCGCCCCTGAGCTCCATGCTTCCCCCGATCTGTTCAGGCGGGCGACTATAGCTGTAGTCTCCGGTCCATGACGACGATCGAGGAGTTCCGGGCGGGTGCCGCGGCCGGCGAGCCGCCGGCGGAATTTCCGCCCGCGCTGCGAGCCCTGTGGTGGCTGGCGCGCGACGACTGGAAGAGCGCGCACGAGGTCGTGCAGGCGCATGAGGGCGAAGGCGACTGCGACCGGGTGCATGCCCATCTCCATCGCCAGGAGGGCGATCTCGCCAACGCCGGCTATTGGTACCGCCGGGCGCGCAGGGAGGCCGCGACGGGGCCACTCGCCGAGGAGTGGGCGCAGCTCGCGGCGGAGTTCCTCGCGAAGCGCTAACGAGGCCGCGGCGCATGCTAAGGTTTCTAAGATGACCCAACAGGACAGCAGCACCTACTGGAAGAAATCGCGCGTCGAGCTTCGGGCGGCGGGGTTCGATCCCGACCGCATCGCCAAAGCGGGCGCCATCGTCACGATTGCCAGCGCATGGACCAACGCCCATCGCTGCAACAACCGCGTGCGCCAGATCACCGACCTGCTGGTCGAGCTGATCGGCGAGAAGGGCGGGCAGGGGCTGGTGGTCGGCGCACCCGCGGTGTCGGACGCGCTGACGCAAGGGACTCCGACCGCGGGCTACAGCCTGGTGTCGCGCGACGTCGCCGCCGACTGCTTCGAGATCGGCCACTACGCCCATCACGGCGACGCCATGATCGTGATCTCGGGCTGCGACAAGACAGGGGCCGCCGCGCTCATGCCGCTCGCCCGAACCAACGCCTTCGGCCTGGTGCTCTATCCCGGCACGTCCTCACCGGGGAAAGTCGATTTCGGTCCGTGGGCGAAGAAGGGCACCAACCTCACCATCCTCGACTATGCGGAAGGCCGCGCCGCGCACGAGGCCGGCCGCATCACCGACGAGGAGTTCTCGGCGCTGGAGCGCAACGTGTTGCCGGGCAGCGGCACCTGCGGCGCCATGTTCACGGCCAACACCATGAGCACCATCGCCGAGTCGATCGGCATGATCCTGCCCAGGGGCGCCTCGCATCCGGCCGACTACGAGGCCGGCAGCGACATCCACGCCGACGTGCGTGCCCAGGCGCACGCCAGTGTCGACGCGTTGTGGCGCCTGATCGAGCAGGGCATCCGGCCGCGCGACATCATGACGGAGCGCGCCTTCGAGAACGCCATCGCCACGGTCTACGCCATGGGCGGCTCGACCAACATGTACCTGCATCTGTTGGCCATCGCGCGCGAGGCGCAGGTGGCGATCGGCATCGAGCGCATCCAGGCGATCGGCGAGAGGGTGCCGCTGCTCGCCAACCTGCAGCCACACGGGCCCTATGCCATGACCAGCCTGCACGCGATCGGCGGCGTGCCCGTGGTGATGAAGGAACTGCTGCGCGCGGGCTTCCTGCACGGCGACGTGATGACGGTATCGGGCCGGACGCTCGCCGAGAACCTGGCCGACGTGCCGCATCTCGAAGACCTGCCGCGGCAGGACATCGTGCGGCGGGTGAAGGAACCGATCGCGCCGCCGAACAACCACATCTCGGTGCTCAAGGGCAACCTCGCGCCCGAGAGCTGCGTGCTCAAACTCTCCGGCAAGACGCTGGACAAGGGCGAGTTCCGCGGCACCGCCCGCGTCTTCGACTCGGAGGCCGACGCGATGAAGGCGATCCGCGCCGGAGACATCGTGAAGGGCAACGTCGTCGTTGTGCGCAATGTCGGTCCGGTCGGCGGGCCCGGCATGCCGGAGATGGTGATGCTCACCATCCAGCTCCAGGGCCGCGGGCTCGGCGCCGACGTGGCGTTGATCACCGACGGCCGCTTCTCGGGCGTGAGCCACGGCATCCTGATCGGCCACATCTCGCCCGAGGCGGCGAAGGGCGGCCCGATCGCCGCGGTGCGCGACGGCGACACCATCGTCATCGATCCCGGCCGGCGCACGCTCACGCTCGACCTGCCCGACGCCGAAATCTCCGGGCGCATGGCCGACTGGCGACCGCCCGATCTCAAAGCCAGGCTGCGTCCGGGCTCGGTGCACGACAAGTACGTGCGGCTGGTGTCGTCGGCGCATCACGGCTGCGTGGTCTGACGGAGCGAAGGGCGAAGATGGCGAGAGCACGGCAGCGTGCTGCGCGGCGAGTCAACGATCCCGAGGCGACCCGGCGCGACATCATCGATGTCGCCACCAGGGAGTTTGCCGACAAGGGCCTGAGCGGCGCGCGGGTGGACGAGATCGCCGCCCGCACGCGGACCAGCAAGCGGATGATCTACTACTATTTCGGCGGCAAGGAGGGGCTCTACATCGCCGTCCTCGAGAGCGCCTACGGCCGCATCCGCACCATCGAGGGCTCGCTCGACCTCGAGCACCGGGCGCCGGACGAGGCGCTGCGCCGGCTGGTCGCCTTCACCTTCGACTACCAGAACGCCCATCCCGAGTTCGTCCGCCTCGTCATGAACGAGAACATCATGAACGGCGTCTATCTCGCGCGCTCGCGGGCTATTCGGCGGCTGAACAATGCGGTGATCGACAGGCTGCGCGACCTGCTGGCGCGCGGCGAGAAGGCGGGCGTGTTTCGGCGCGGCATCGATCCGGTCTCGCTGCACATGTCGATCAGCGCCCTCTGCATCTTCAACATCGCCAACCGCGCCACCTTCTCGACCATCTTCAAGCGCGACATGGCCTCGCCACGCGCGCTGGCGGCGCGCCGCGCCGAGGTCGTCGACTTGATCGCCCGCTCCGTAACACCTTCGACCCGAGCGTCGCCGCCTCGTTGACAAATGTACTGTTTGGTACACAATTGATGTCGCCGCGGTCGTGCCGGACCGGTGGCCAAGGAGCAAGCGAATGCGCGAGGCTGTCCTGGTCGGCCTGATCGGCGCCAATATCGGCAAGTCGCTGTCGCCGTCGCTCTTCGAGGATGCGTGCCGCGCCGTGGGCCTGATCGGCCACTACCACCTGATGGATCTCGACCGATTGGTGGGCCGCGACCTGCCGACGCTGCTGGCGGCGGCGCGCACCGCGGGTTTCGCCGGGCTGAACGTGACCTATCCGTGCAAGGAGGCGGTGGTGCCGCTGCTCGATGCGCTGTCGGCGGAGGCCCGCGAGATCGGCGCGGTCAATACCGTGGTCTTCGATCGCGACGGCCGCGCCGCGGGTCACAACACCGACCGAACCGGCTTTCGCCGCAGCGTCGAGGAGACGATCGGCCGCGACCGCGTCGCCGGCAGGACCGTGCTGCTGGTCGGCGCTGGTGGGGCCGGCCGTGCCGCCGCCTTCGCGCTGTTCGATCTCGGCCTCGCGCGGCTGTTGGTGGCGGATCTCGATCCGGCGCAGGCGAAGGGGCTGGTGGCCGCCGTCGGATTCCATCGCTGCGAGATCGTGCACGACGGCGCGGCGGCGCTGGCGCGGGCCGACGGGATGGTCAATGCGACGCCGGTCGGCATGGCGGGCGGTCCGCCCGGCATGTCCGTGCCGGCCGCTGAGCTCGATGCGCGTCACTGGCTCGCCGACGTCGTCTATACGCCACTCGAGACCGAGCTGGTGCTGGCGGGGAGGGCGCGCGGTGCGGTAGCGATGGGCGGGGCGGGGATGTGCATCCACCAGGCGGCCGAATCGTTCAGCCTGTTCACCGGGTGCACGGCCGATCTCGGACGCATGAGACAGACCTTCGCCGCTGCGGCGGCGCGGCGAGGCGATAGCCGGGTGGACGCGGGGTGAGGTGCCTCGCTCGTCATGGGCGCCAGGGAGGCGCGGCATGAAGACCTCGATCGCGACCGCATTCTCGGGCGTCGGCGTGACGCACGGCTGCCTCTCCGACCGCGATGGCGACGCCGGATACCTGCAGGTCTATCGGCGTCCGTTCGAGAGCTTCTTCGAGATCGTCCAGCGGCGCGGCTATCGCGGCTACGGCGCCGTCGATGTCCAGGTGCGTCTGGCCGTGCGCGCGCGCCTTTCCTCCAGCCGGGAGTAGCCATGTCCACCCGTATCTGCATCGTCAATGGACCGAACCTCAACCTGTTGGGCGTGCGCGAACCGCACATCTACGGTTCGACCACGCTCGCCGCCATCGAGAAGAGCTGCCGTGACTTCGCCAGCCTGCTCGGCGTCGACCTCGACTTCAGCCAGTCCAACCACGAGGGCGTGCTCGTCGACACCATCCAGGCCGCACGCGGCACGGCGCAGGCACTGATCTTCAATCCCGCGGGCTATTCCTTCACCTCGGTCGCGCTGTTCGACGCGCTCAAGACTTTCGAGGGCCCGATCTTCGAGGTTCACATCTCCAACATCCATGCGCGCGACGAGCTGCACCGCCATTCGAGACTGTCGGCGGCCGTGACGGGCGTGATCTGCGGCCTCGGACCCTACGGCTACATCGTCGCCCTGCAGGCTGCCGGGCGCGCTCTTGGCGTGTTGCCGAGGTCGCTGCCCGAGCCCCTCGTCGTCGGACCGGTTTGAGGTATTCTCCGCGCCCTGAAAAAAAAGGCGTGAGGGTGCGATGAAAATCGATTTCGCGGGAAAGAAGGCGATCGTGTGTGGCGGCAGCCGCGGCATCGGTCGTGCGATCGCGCTGGGTTTCGCGGCGGCAGGCGGCGACGTATCGATTTGCGCCCGCGATCCGAAGGCGCTGGCGGAGACCAGGGCGGAGATCGAGAAACTCGGCCGCAAGGCGCACGCCGCGAGCGTCGACCTCGCTCAGGCCGACGCCGTGCGCGCCTATGTGCGCGAGGCGACGGCGGCGCTCGGCGGCGTCGACGTGCTGGTGAACAACGCCTCGGCCTTCGGGTCGAGCGACGACGACAAGTCGTGGAGCGCCAACCTCGCGGTCGACATGCTGGCGATCGTCAACGCCACCCAGGAGGCGTTGTCGGCGCTCAAGGCGAGCAAGGGAAGCGTGATCAACATCTCCTCGATCGCCGCGCTGCATCCGGCGGCGCGTCAGCCGCCCTACGGCGCCATCAAGGCGGCGGTGATTCACTACACCGTCACCCAGGCGGCGATGTACGCCAAGGACCGCATACGCGTGAACTGCATCGCGCCGGGATCGGTCGATTTTCCCGGCGGCCTGTGGGATCGCCGCAAGACCGAGAACCCGACGCTCTATTCCACGACACTGGCCTCGATTCCGTTCGGCCGCATGGGCACGCCCGAGGAGATCGCCAACGTCGCGCTCTTCCTCGCCTCGCCGCTCGCCTCGTGGGTGACCGGGCAGACCGTCACGGTGGCGGGCGGGCAGGGGATGTAGACGAGGTGCCAGGTTGCAGATGGAGATTGAACCGGCAGCGAAAAGGATGCATTAGGACTGTGTAGAGTACTTCATGAGAAACTCGCCCCGTCAGACCCTTGATGGGGCGTCCTTTTTGGCCGCCCGGACAGTGTTGCAAAGTGGCCACAGTGGAACGACTCTGGTGGTGTCCCGATTGCAGGGCCCGACTTGTAGTAGTAAGAAGGGTATGGTCTTACTGCTGCGACGCACCTTACGCGCCATCCGGGGAGAAGATTTGAAATGAGAAAAACCTTGATTGCCGCCACCGTGCTGGCGGTCGCGCCGCTTTCGGCGCATGCCCAAAACATGCAGTACGAGGGCTTTTATGTCGGTGCCGTCGGTGGACTGAACTGGCTGCTCAACAATTCGACCACCACGAACTTCTCGGTGAACGGCGGTGCCCTCGGGTCCGCAGCCGCCAATCTCAGCTTCGACACGGGCTGGGCCGCGGGCGGCATGATCGGCTACGACTTCGTCGGGCCGCGCGTCGAGCTCGAAGGCATGTATCGCGAGAACACCGGCACCATCAATTTCGGCGGCTTCGGCTCGACCGGCCTGACGGCGCGGAACATCGCGGCGATGGGTAACGTCCTGTACGACTTCAACGCCGGCGGCGTGATCGTCCCCTACATCGGTGCCGGTGCCGGTGTGGCGTTCACCCAGGTCGGCGTCGGCAACCAGAGCAGCAACAGCACCCAGTTCGCCTACCAGGGCATCCTCGGTGTGGGCTGGAACGTCGATCCGCAGTTCCGCGTCAACCTCGAGGGCCGCTACTTCGGCACGACCAACCCGAACTACAACTTCTCCGGCTTCGTCGGCGGCAACTTCGTTTCGGGTGGCGGCAACTACTCGAACAGCAACTTCAGCGTGATGGCGAGCCTTCAGCTCCGCTTCGGCGCTCCCGCGGCCGCTCCGCCGCCGCCACCGCCGCAGCCTGCCGCTCCGTCGTTCATGGTGTTCTTCGACTGGGACCGCTCGAACCTCTCGCAGCAGGCCCTGAACACGATCAAGCAGGCGGCCAACGCTTACAAGACCAAGGGCAACGCCCGCATCACGGCGACCGGCCACACCGACACGTCGGGCCCCGAGGCCTACAACATGGCGCTGTCGCTGCGTCGTGCGAATTCGGTCAAGGATGCGCTGGTGCGTGACGGCGTGCCGGCCACGGCCATCTCGGTCATCGGCCGCGGCGAGGCGGGTCTGCTGGTCCAGACTCCCGACGGCGTGCGCGAGCCGCAGAACCGCCGCGTCGAGATCGTAATTCAGTAAGACGATCCGCATCGATACGGAAAAGGCGGCCCACGGGCCGCCTTTTTTGTTGCCGCTCCGATGTTTCCGTGGCGCCACGGCATCGATCGACGTCGCTCCGTGCGTTGCGATTGAAACATTCCGGGCTTTGCTGGCTGTCATCGGGCGGCGTCTCCGCGTCGGGCAAGGTGACGTCGATGAATATCTGCGGGCGTGGCCCGACATCGTTTCCTTCGAGACTTGGCGCAAAGGCGAACGGCGACCGCTACGCCGCGGGCTGGCGCGCGCTGAAGCGGCCCGGGGCGACTGTTTATCTGGCCACACTGGCGGCACGCTACTGGCCGTCGTGTTTGTCGCTCTCGCCGTGATGGCGGCTTTCCGGCAGCCGGTGTCGGTCCAGATGCCCATCCAGCACCACCCCGTCGCAGGCCAGGTCACGCGGTTGTCAGCGGTGACATCGGCGCGGCCATGGTCCGGCAAGGCCAGGCCCTGGGCCCATAGCAACTGCACACTCCGCTTCCTGCCGCAGGAGCTGATGGCGCGCCGGGCGGGGCTCGGTGTTCATGGCCGCGACTGCCAACGGCCCGCCGCGTGGCATGTGGCGAGATGGTAGGACGCTTCGGCTACGGCGTCTTCTTCGGCGAAGTCTTCGCCTCGACCTCGGGGAGTGTGCGATCCTTCTTTTCCGGCGCCGCCTCGACGAAGGAAACGGGGTCGCTGCCCGGGAAGCTGTCCTTCAGCGCCGCGTCGAGTTTGCGATCGACCTTTTCCTTCAGCGTGTCCGGTGCCGGTTTGCGTTCGGGTGAGGCGTGACGCGCCTTCTGCTGCGCGGCCAGGTATTCCTGCTCGATCAGCTTGAGATCCGACACCTCGCGCTCCGACGCATCGGGCGCCGCGGCGGCGCGCCGGGCGCCCGCGAGCTTGAGCTCGAGATCCGCGAGTTCCTTCCGCTGCGGGTCGCTGGTCGCCATACCGTCTCCTGTCCTGCCGGTTCAGGAAAGGAAACGCGGCAGTGACGAAAGCGTTGCGGCGCGCGACGTGGTCAGGAGGCCTTGCCGTCGTCGTCTTCGACCGTGCGTTCGAGCACCAGCGCGGCTTCGTCGAAGCGTGCCATGCCCTGCCGGCCGCCGTCGAACCAGATGGTCCAGACGCGCCCCCCGGTGGACGCGGCAAGGACCACCCCCGCTGTCCGATGCGCTATGATGGTCGCGAGGGAGGCGCCCATGACCGAGTTGTACAATCGCGCCGCCGAGGATATCGGCAACATCGTCGCGCTGGAGCACGTCAACGTGCGCGTGCCCGACCAGGGGCCGGCTACCGTGTTCTACGTCTCCGGCCTGGGGCTGACGCGCGATCCGTACATGATGACCAGCACGGACAACATGTGGGTCAATGTCGGCCGTTCGCAGTTCCATCTGCCGACTGGCGCGCCGCAGATGCTGCGCGGTCGCGTCGGGCTGGTGTTGCCGGACCGCGAGGGGCTGCTGGCGCGGCTGGCCCGCGTCAGACCGATGCTCGAGGGCACGCACTTTACCTTTCGCGAGACCAACGAGTTCGTCGAGGCGACTTGTCCCTGGGGCAACGTCGTCCGGTGTCACGTGCCGGCCGATCGGGCGCCGGGCACCATGCAACTCGGCATGGCCTATGTGGAGTTCGACGTGCCGCCGGGCGCCGCCGCGGGCATTGCCGCCTTCTATCGCGAGGTGTTCGGCGCGCTCGCGACGGAAGAGGCGGGCGTGGCGCGCGTCGGCGTTGGCCAGGGTCAGGAGTTCGTGTTTCGCGAAACGGCGCGTCGCATCCCGGACTACGACGGCCATCACGTGCAGATCTACATCGCGCATTTCTCGCGCCCGCACCGTGAATTGTCGGTGCGCGGGCTGGTCACTCAGGAGAGCAGCCGCTGGCAATACCGCTTCCAGCGCATCGTCGAGCCGGTATCCGGCGCGGTGCTGTTCGAGATCGAACACGAGGTGCGCAGCCTGACCCATCCGCTCTATGCTCGGCCGCTGGTCAACCGCAATCCCGACCAGATCCAGCGTGCCTACGTGCCGGGGCGCGACTTCTACGTGCCCGACTGGCCCCATTCGCAGCCCTCGTGACGTTTTGACAAGGCCGCTCGGGGGTCGCTAGGCTCGCTTCATCCGCCGGGCGGGTCGATGCTGAGAGTTTGAGTAGGGTGTCTTCGACCCCGACAGTGCTCCGCGGCGTCCAGGGAACCTCACAGGTTGGGAGAGGAGAACGCGATGTCCACGATCAAGCGCAGGAAATTGGCCAAGGCCGCAGTAGGAGGTGCCGTCGCGACGGCAGCAATGACGACGTTGGCGACGCCGGCGATCTCGCAGGGCCGGGTCGAATGGCGCATGGTGACGAGCTGGCCGAAGATGTTTCCGGGCGGCGGCACCGCGGCGGAACGCTTCGCCAAGCAGATCAGCGACGCGACCGGCGGGCGCCTCACGATGAAGGTGTTCGCCGCCGGCGAGCTGGTGCCGGCTTTCGAGGCCTTCGACGCGGTCCAGCGCGGCACCGCCGACCTGATGCACTCGACGCCGTACTACTGGCAGAACAAGCACAAGATCCTCGCCCTCTACACCACCGTGCCGTTCGGCATGACCAACTACGAGACGGTGGCGTGGCTGCGCTACGGCGGCGGCCAGGCGCTGTGGGACGAGGCCTATGCCCAGTTCGGCCTCAAGGGC
This sequence comes from Enhydrobacter sp., assembly GCA_025808875.1. Lineage (NCBI taxonomy): Bacteria > Pseudomonadati > Pseudomonadota > Alphaproteobacteria > Hyphomicrobiales > Enhydrobacter > Enhydrobacter sp. Next base: position 1,937,847 of record CP075528.1, read on the forward strand.
TTCCACGCGGGTTCGACCTCGGTGCAGATGGGCGGCTGGTTCAACAAGGAGATCAAGTCGGCGGCCGACTTCAGGGGCCTGAAGATGCGCATTCCCGGGCTGGGCGGCGAGGCGCTGCGCAAGCTCGGCGCCACCATCGTCAACCTGCCGGTGGGTGAGATCTTCGGCGCGCTGCAGTCGGGCGCCATCGACGCCACCGAGTGGGTCGGCCCGTGGCAGGACCTGGCGGCCGGCTTCTACAAGGTCACCAAGAACTACTACTGGCCGGGCATGCACGAGCCGGCGACCCTGAACGAGATCACGGTCAACAAGGCGAAGTTCGACGCCCTGCCCAAGGACATCCAGCAAATCTTCGCCTGGGGCTGCGGCGACGAGCACAGCCAGCTCACCGCCGAGAACGACGCCTCCAACGCCAGCGCGCTCGAGGTACTGATCAAGCAGCACGGCGTGCAGCTCAAGCACTTCCCCGAAGACTTCATCAAGGCCTACGGCACGGCTTGGGGCGAGGTGTTGAAGGAGCTGCGCGATTCGGGCGACGCGCTCACCAAGAAGACGCTGGAATCGTACTACAAGTTCCAGCGCGAGCAGATGGCGTGGAGCCGCATCGGCCTGCAGGAATATCTGAACGCCCGCCTGGCCGGCTTCCGCCCGCCGGTGTAGGCGAAAGTGCCACCCTCCGTCGCGGCGTGCCGCGGCGGAGGGGACTTTCACCGCCCGGCGCTAGTCTCTGGACGGTGGCCGCACCGGCGTGTTGAGCAGCTGGTCGAGCGGCGAGCCGCCCTGAGGCGGCGCACTGCCGGCGCCCGGCGTCGGCGACTTCAGGATGTCGTCGAGGATGGAACCGGGCGCACCACCGGGCGTGGCGGGTGCGCTCTGCACCGGCACGGCATCGGGAAAGATCTTCTTGGGCAGCCAGGTGGCGAGGCCGGGTGCGATCCACAGCGTGACGATCGCCACCACCTGCAGGAACACGAACGGGATGATGCCGCGATAGATGTCGCCGGTGCTGATCGATTGCGGCGCGACGGCGCGCATGTAGAACAGGGCGAAGCCGACCGGCGGCGTCAGGAACGCAGTCTGCAGGTTGATGCCGATCATGACGCCGAGCCACACCGGCTCGACTCCCATGGCGATGATGACGGGCGCGGTGATCGGCACCACGATCAGGATGATCTCGATCGTGTCCATGAAGAAGCCGAGCACGAACATGACGATCATCACCGCCATGACCGCGCCGAAGGTGCCGCCCGGCACGTCTTTCAGAAACTGCTCGACCAGGTGCTCCCCGCCCAACCCGCGGAACACCAGCGAGAACACCGACACGCCGAGCACGATACCGAACACCAGCGCGCTGATCACGGCGGTGTTGCGCATGACGCCGAGCAGGACCTGCCACGAGAAGGCGCGGTTGAAGGCCGCCAGCACGATCGAGCCGAGCGCGCCGATCGAGGCCGCCTCGGTCGGCGTCGCGAAGCCCGCCAGGATCGAGCCCAGCACGGCGACGATCAGCAGCAGGGGCGGCACCAGCGCCCGCATGAAGCGCCGGGGCAGGGTGCGCCGCTCCTCGGCGTTCATCTCCATCGCCGGACAGGTCCGTGGGCTGATCAGCGCCAGCACGGCGATGTAGAGGATGTAGAGCCCGACCAGCGCCATGCCCGGCAGGAAGGCGCCGGCGAACAGGTCGCCGACCGACACCGGATCGACCGCCTTTCCCATCTTCTGCGCGGCAAGCTGGTTGGCGCCCATCAGCAGGTCGCCGATGAAAATGAGGATCACCGAGGGCGGAATGATCTGGCCGAGCGTGCCCGACGCGCAGATCACGCCCGTGGCGAGCTTGGGATCGTAGCCCGCGCGCATCATGGCGGGCAGGCTGAGCAGGCCCATCGTCACGACGGTGGCGCCGACCACGCCGGTCGAGGCGGCCAGCAACGCGCCCACCACGACGACCGAAATGGCCAGGCCGCCGCGCATGGTGCCGAACATCTGGCCCATCGTCTCGAGCAGGGCCTCGGCGATCTTGGATCGCTCCAGCACCGCGCCCATGAAGATGAAGAGTGGAACGGCGACCAGTACTTCGTTGGTCATCAGGCCGAAGTAGCGCGACGGCAGGCTGGTCAGGATGATCGGGTCGAAGACGCCGAGCGCCCAGCCCAGCCCGGCGAAGACCAGCGAGAAGCCGGCCAGGCTGAAGGCGATCGGAAAGCCCAGGAGCACGCCGAAGGTGGCGACGATGAAGAGCAGGACGGCGAGGACGTCGCCGATCAGGACGTTGGACATGCGGCGGACTCCGGCTTCAGCCCAACGGACCGGTCAGGGTTTCGGACGGCGGCAGCTCGCGGCCGGCCAGCACGAGGATCGAGCGCCCGATCCACGCCAGCCCCTGCAGCCCGACCAGGAAGACGAAGCCCAGGATGGACGATTTCAGCACGTACATTGCCGGCATGCCGTTGCTCTGCACCGATATCTCGTTGGTCGCCCACGAATAGGCGACGTAGGTCCAGGCGAACCAGCCGAGCAGGATCAGCCACGGGAAGAGCAGGAACACGACGCCGAGCAGGTCGACCCACGCCTTTCCGCGCGGTCCGAGCTTGGCGTAGAAGATGTCGACGCGGACGTGGGCGTTGAGCAGGTAGGCGAAGCCCGATGCCAGCAGGAACGTCATGGCGTGGGTCCAGACATAGAGCTCCTGCATCCACACCTGGCCGACGCCGGCGGCGTAGCGCAGGAAGACGACGAGGCCGCAGACCACCACCGTTGCCAAGGTCAGCCAGGCCACCACGGCCCCGACCCGCCGGTTGATGCCGTCGATCACCGCGACAGCGCGCGCCAGACCCTCCACGCCACCCCTCCCTGCGTCCCAGCGGATGCGTCGCGGCCGGTTACGCACGCTCCGGCCGGCTCCTTTTCACGCCAGCGTAACGCAGGACTCGTGCCACGGCGAGCGCCGAGGCGCCGCCCACGGGGATTTGTTCGAGCTCGCGGTGCGGACGTCACTCCATCTTGACGTTGAGCTCCTTGAGTTTCTTGCCCCAGAAGGCGTGCTCCTCGACGACGAACCTGGTGAATTCCGCACGGCTGCGGAAGGGCGGCAGCTCGAGCCCGTCCTTCGCCAGCGCGCCGGTGGACTTGGGATCCTCCATGGCCACGACCGTTTCCTGAGCAGGGCGGGGCCGGTGCCTTTGTAGGGCGCGTGCGTCAGCTCGATGATGCAGCGCCCCCTGCCGGCGCCCGCTAGATCCGGCGCGCGACGGCCAGCCAGACGGTGTGGCCGCCGCATGCCGGATCGGCGTTCGCCTGCGCGATGACATCGAAGCCGGCGCCGGCCAGCAGCGATCGGTACTCCGGTCCGTCGAGGCTGGCGTGATACAGCGGCTCGCCGCGATAGCTGCCGATCGCCTCGCCGGCCGCGGGGCCGCTGGTGAACATCAGCACCGAGCCCGGACGGGCATGACAGGCGAACGCCCTGAACATCCGTCGTTGGTCTTCCGCCGTGAGATGAAAGAGACTGTCCCAGGCGAGAATGGCGTCGAAGCTGCGGCCGAGTGGCAGCTGCCGCATGTCGGCGACGATCCAGGTCCCATCGGGGAAGCGGTCGCGGCAGAGGCCGACCATCACCGGCGAGGCATCGACTCCCGTGACCTCGAAACCTGCTCCGATCAGATGTCGCGCGATCGGCTCGCCGGAGCCGCAGCCGAGGTCGAGGACCGAGCCGTGCGGCGGGATCAACTCGGTGAACCGGTCGAGCCAGGGCCGCTCGAACAGCGACTTGGTCCGATCCGAGTCCCACGCGACGGCGTGCCGCTCGTACAAGCCGATGATGCGCGAGGCATCGTCGGACATGCAGGCCGCGCCTCAGTTCTTGCCGACGACGTAGCGCCCCGCGCCATCGCCCGCCAGCTTGCCGAGCACGGCACCCGACACCAGGCCGGTGCCTCCGGGGTAATTGTGATAGAACAACCCGCCCACCAGTTCGCCGGCGGCGAACAGACCGGGGATCGGGTGGCCGTCGGTGCCTTCGACCTCGCCTTGGGCCGTGATCTTGAGCCCGCCGAAGGTGAAGGTGAGGCCGCAGGTCACGGCATAGGCCTCGAACGGTGCCTGGTCGATCGTGTTGGCCCAGTTGGTCTTGGGGACGCTGAGGCCGCGCGTGCCGCGGCCATCCTTGACCGCCGGATTGAACGGCACCTCGGTCATGACCGAGGCGTTCCACTCCCTGATCGTCCTCAAGAACTGCTCTTCGTCGACGCCCTCGAGCTTCTTTGCCAGCCCCTCGATCGTGTCGGCGCTCACCTTGGTCATGCGCTTGATGCGATACTCGTCGCGCAGCCGATCGAGCACCTTCGCGTCGAAGATCTGCCAGGCGAATTGCTGCGGCTGGGCGAGGATCACCGCGCCGTATTTGGCGTAGGTGTAGTTGCGGAAATCGGCGCCCTCGTCGACGAAGCGCAGCCCGTTGGCATTGACCATGATGCCGAGCGGATAGGAGTGCTTCTGGAAATTGTCGCCGACCTCGAGGTCGCCGAACTCCGGCGCGTTGAGATCCCAGCCGACCGCGTGGCCGCCCGACCAGTTGCCGTGCGGCTTGGCGCCGACCGCCAGCGCCATGTTGATGCCGGCGCCGGTGTTGAAGCGCGTGCCGCGGACCTTGGCGAGGTCCCAGGTCGGCCCGAGATAGCGCGTACGCATCTCGGCGTTGCTTTCGAACCCGCCGCACGCCAGCACGACCGCCCTGGCGCCGATCTTCACCCGGCGTCCCTTGTGGCGGGCGATCGCGCCGCGCACCACGCCGTCCTCCTCGATCAGCGACAACGCAGGCGTTTCGTAGTGGATGGGGATGCCGGCCTTCACCGCCGCCTTGTGCTCGAGATCGACCAGGCCCGGTCCGCCGCCCCAAGCTTCGACGGCGAGTCCGCCCCAGAACTTGTACTTGCCGTTCACCTTGAAGGCCTGTCGGCCGTAGCTCGGCTGGAAGCGCACGCCCTTGGTCCGCATCCACTTCAACGTCTCGAAGCTGCGCGAAATCAGGATGTCCGTCAGCTCGGGATCGCAGCGGTAGTTGGTGACCCGGCCCATGTCGTCGAGGAACTCGTCGGCGGTGTACTTGCCGAAATCGACGTCGCGCCTCTCGTCCTCCGTGAGGTCGTAGAGCTGCACCAGGTCGTCGACGCCGTGGAACACCACCCGCATGGCGCCGGCCGTGTAGGTGCTGTTGCCGCCGCGCTCCTCTTCGGGCGCGGCCTCGAGCATCGCCACCGACGCGCCATGCTCGCGCGCCGCCAGCGCCGCACAGGCCGCCGCGTTGCCGGCCCCCACCACCAATACGTCGACCTGGAAATCGTCCACCTTTGGCACTCCCTTTGCCTGCACAGATCCGGAATTTAACGGTAAAATGCCGCCATGGGTGATCGTTTCGACCGTCTAGGGGTCCGCCATCCCAATGTCGAGCGCCTGCTGCGCAGGCCGGGCATCGGCCACAACAACGGGCCGACTTTCGACATGTCGTGGGAGGCCTGGGTGTGGCGCCGTGCCTCGGCCAAGGCCTGGAAGACGCCGAGCCCCGAGGTCGCGAGGATGCGCATCAGGCGGGCCGAGCGGCTGGGGATCACCTACAAGGAATTGACGGCGGCGCTGATGAACACCGGCGCCAACCTGGGCGCCGCCGTGATGCCGCTCTCCCTGGCGGCCCGCGTGCGCCGCGGACCGAAGGGCGAAATCATCGTCGAGCCGCGCAACTCGGTGGCGGCGCTGGTCGCGAAATTCGGCGGCCGGCTGTTCCTGCTGGGTGACATCGACGCCGTGCCGGGGCTGAGCGACGCCGAGCGCGAGGAGTTCCTGCCGCACCTCAATCGCGCCTTCGATGGCAAGGTCGAGGCGATCGGCTGGGGCCACGACGGCACGGCGATCCGTGCCCTGCTGAGGGCCAACGCCGCGCCTCACCAGGAAGCCTTCCTGGTCGGCGCCGGCATGGGCCATCAGGTGCTGGGCGAGGCGGCGGGGCTGCCCTTCACCAAGGATATCGACAGCTGGTTCGCCTGACGCGTTGTGTCGCCACGCGCACCGTGCCATCCCGAGCGTAGCGAGGGACCTTTCCTGTTGCCCTAAAGGTCCCTCGGCCTTCGGCCTCGGGATGACACTGGTGATGTGACTACATCTCGTGCCATTGAGAGGACATGGGTATCACTCCACCCCTCGAAGGCATTCGCGTCGTCGAGTTGACGCATACGATTCTCGGGCCGTCCTGCGGCATGATCCTGGCCGATCTCGGCGCCGAGGTGATCAAGGTCGAGCCGGTGGACGGCGACCGCACGCGCAGGCTCAAGGGCTTCGGTGCCGGCTTCTTCGGCTACTTCAATCGCAACAAGAAGAGTCTGGCGCTCGACGCCGATGCGCCCGAGGGGCGCAGGGTGCTGGAGAAGCTGCTGCAATCGGCCGACGTGATGATCGAGAACTTCGCGCCGGGCTCGATGAGCAGGCGCGGGCTGGGACCGGAGCATCTGGAAAAGATCAATCCGCGCCTCGTCTATTGCGCCCTCAAGGGCTTCCTGCCGGGGCCTTACGAGAAGCGGCCGGCGCTCGACGAGGTCGTGCAGATGATGGGCGGTCTTGCCTACATGACCGGCCCGAGCGGCCGGCCGCTGCGCGCCGGCACGTCGGTGATCGACATTGTCGGCGGCATGTTCGGCGCCTTCGGCACGGTGCTGGCGCTGAAGCAGCGCGACCGCACGGGGAGGGGCGGCCTGGTCGAGAGTGCACTCTTCGAATCGGTCGTCTTCCTGATGGGCCAGCACCTCGCCATCACGGCGATGAACGGCGCGCCGCCGCCGCCCATGCCCGAGCGGGTGAGCTCGTGGGCGGTCTACGAGATCTTCAACACCTCGGACGGCCAGCAGGTCTTCATCGGCATCACCAGCGACGGCCAGTGGAAGCGCTTCTGCGAGTTCTTCAGGCAGCCCGAGCTGGCCGCCGATCCCAGGCTCGCTACCAACAACCAGCGCATCGAGGCGCGGCCGTGGCTGGTGCCGAAGGTGGCCGAGGTCTTCAGGCGCTACGGCAAGGACGAGCTCGAGCGCCTGTGCCTCGAGGCCGACATCTCCTTCGCGCCCGTCGCGCGGCCGCAGGACCTGTTCAACCATCCGCACCTTCTGGCCAACGGCTCGCTCGCGCCGACGACGCTTCCCGGCGGTGTGCAGACGCGCCTGCCGCTGCTGCCGTTCCAGATGCTGGGCTGGCGTCCGCCGCTGGTCAGCGATCCGCCGGAGATCGGCCAGCACAATGACGAGGTGCTGCGCGAGATCGGCTGCACCGCCGCGACGATTATCAGCCTCAGGTCGGCGGGAATTCTCGGACCGCGATAGTCAGGCCCGCGCCAGCGCGTACTCGTCTTGCCGTTCTCGCGTCGGGCAGAACGGCCAGACGGCATCGCCATCTAAAAGAGCGCGCCGACATAGACCGCCCCGCTCACCAGCAAGGCGAGGCCGAGGGTGGTGACGACCGTGGCAAAGAGCGAGGTCGAGACGTCCAGCCGCAAGCCCCGGAAGAAGACGAGGAAGGCCGCCAGCGCGGCGGCGGCGAAAGCGAGGGCGAGCGGAAGCATTGTTACTCTTATCGTGAGGCGATATCTTATCGCATCGACGATGCAATCACAATCGTGTGAGCAGGTCGCCCATTCAGGCTTTCCACAAGGGCCAGTCGCAATGTCGGCGGAACACCTCTAGAACATGTGTCAACAAACGAATTAGAATCAGCTTCTTAGTTATCCCGTTGCTCTATGGAACAAAATGGGTACATTGACGTGGCGCCAAGCGGATGGGCGCCGGTTTTATCCGCATTGCCGCTCCTGACAGGGGGTGGGAGAAGAAGGAGGCAGCCAATGTCGGCAGCGCTGAAACTGGTCGAGAAAGAGGGCATGGAGAACAAGAACAAGGCGCTGGATGCGGCGCTGGCGCAGATCGAGCGCGCCTTCGGCAAGGGATCGATCATGAAGCTCGGCCAGCGCGAGGCGCTGGAGATCGAATCGATCTCGACCGGCTCGCTGGGCCTCGACATCGCGCTCGGCATCGGCGGCCTGCCCAAGGGCCGGATCGTCGAAATCTACGGGCCCGAGAGCTCGGGCAAGACCACTTTGGCGCTGCATGTCGTCGCCGAAGCCCAGAAGAAGGGCGGCGCCTGCGCCTTCGTCGATGCCGAGCATGCGCTCGATCCGGCCTACGCCAAGAAACTGGGCGTCGACATCGCCAATCTCCTGATCTCACAACCCGACGCCGGCGAGCAGGCGCTGGAGATCGCCGACACGCTGGTGCGTTCGGGCGCGATCGACGTGCTGGTGATCGACTCGGTCGCCGCCTTGGTGCCGCGTGCTGAGCTGGAGGGCGAAATGGGCGATTCGTTGCCCGGCCTGCAGGCCCGCCTGATGAGCCAGGCGCTGCGCAAGCTCACCGCCTCGATCTCGCGCTCCAACACGCTGGTGATCTTCATCAACCAGATCCGCATGAAGATCGGCGTCATGTTCGGCAGCCCGGAGACCACGACCGGCGGCAATGCGCTGAAGTTCTACGCCTCGGTGCGCCTCGACATCCGCCGCATCGGCGCGCTCAAGGACCGAGACGAGGTGGTCGGCAACCAGACCCGCGTGAAGGTGGTCAAGAACAAGGTCGCCCCGCCCTTCAAGGTGGTCGAATTCGACATCATGTACGGCGAGGGCGTCAGCAAGGTCGGTGAGTTGATCGATCTCGGCGAGAAGGCTGGCATCGTCGAAAAATCCGGCTCCTGGTACTCCTACGACGGCCAGCGCATCGGCCAGGGCCGCGAGAACACCAAGACCTATCTGCGTGAGCACCCCGAGATGGCGCAAGCCATCGAGCAGAAGGTCCGCGCGAACGCCGGCATTCTGGCCGGCGCCCTCGACGGCTCCAAGGACGACGACAACGAAGACCACGACGACTGACGGCAAGTTCTACGGCCCGGACTCCCTGTCTCCGGTCCTGGGCGGTGCCGCTTCCCCCACGCGGCGGCACCGCCCTTTCTACCTCCACGAGGTCGCGCCAAGGGATTTTTGGCATTTTTGGCATTTTTGGCATTTTTGGCAGCGGCCTTATGTTTCGCGAGAGCGTGTTGTCTCTCCCTGATCGGTTTGGCGTCTGTCGAAGATGCGGAGATTCGCCTCGTCTTCGGAAGCGGAACTCGAGCTGCGTTCCGTTCAGCTCTGGGCGCGTCCAATCTGTCGAAGGAAGCGCTGGATCCATTCAGGCCCGGACCGCTTGGTCGACTGGCCCGGCCGCGCGCGCGCCCAGCGCAGGAGCAGCGCCAGCGGAAACCAGTCGTCGGCGTCGTCCTGGAGCTTGCGGGCCGCCATCGACAGTTTGGGCACCGCCACCGGCGTCACGCCGTCCTGCTTGGGGCCGGCGCACAGCTCGGCCGGCGAGGTGACGAGATACTCGCGACACACCAGCGGCCGCTCGGCATGGATCGAGCAGCTCTCCTCCTCGAGGAAGGGGCACGGCACGCCGAGCGCGAAGTAGGCCGTCGACAGCTCGCGGTCGGATTTGTCGACGCGATCGGCCAGCCCGGCCGCGACGACCTTCCCTTCGGCGTCGGCGAAGCGCGCTTCCAGCATCGCGCGGCGCCCGGCCGGCATTGACTCGACGAACTGCAGCAGCCGCTCGCCCTCGGTACGCGAGATCGGCACGAGCTGGCGGCAGCAGGCGCCGCAGCCCCTGCGGCAGGAGATCGCCTTCCCCGTCTCGGCAGTCTCGACGACCGCATTCACCAGGCCCTGCAGCGCCGGCACGACATCGGATGCCGCCACAGCGCGACTGGGAACGGTGATCGAATGTGCGATGCGCAGGGCCCCGACCGTCAGCCTCAGCGTGGCCGTGGAAGTACCTGAATTGGCCCCGGAATCCGCCATTGGCCGGGCTTTCCTCCATGTGGACTTGGCCGTCGCGCGCACGCTACAAGGATCGCACCATGGCAAGCGTCAGCGACATCCGTCGCACATTCCTAGAGTACTTCCGCAGGCACGGCCACGAGATCGTGGAATCGAGCCCGTTGGTGCCGCGCAACGACCCGACGTTGATGTTCACCAACGCAGGCATGGTGCAGTTCAAGAACGTCTTCACGGGGCTGGAGAAGCGGCCCTACTCGCGCGCCGCCACGTCGCAAAAATGCGTGCGCGCCGGCGGTAAGCACAATGACCTGGAGAATGTCGGCTACACCGCGCGCCATCACACTTTCTTCGAGATGCTGGGCAACTTCTCGTTCGGCGACTATTTCAAGGAGCGCGCGATCGAGCTGGCCTGGAACCTGATCACCAAGGAGTACGGCCTGTCGCCCGAGCGCCTGCTCGTCACCGTGTACAGCGAGGACGAGGAAGCCGCCGGCTACTGGCGCAAGATCTCCGGCTTCCCCGACAGCAGGATCATCCGCATCCCGACTTCGGACAATTTCTGGGCGATGGGCGACACCGGCCCCTGCGGTCCATGCTCGGAGATCTTCTTCGACCATGGCGAGGGCATTCCCGGCGGCCCGCCGGGCAGTGCCGACGCCGACGGCGACCGCTTCATCGAGATCTGGAACCTGGTCTTCATGCAGTTCGAGCAGGTGACCAGGGACGAGCGCATCGACCTGCCCAAGCCGTCGATCGACACCGGCATGGGTCTGGAGCGCATCGCGGCGGTCCTGCAGCACAAGCACAACAACTACGACATCGACCTGTTTCGCGCGCTGATTCTGGCGGTGGCGCACGAGACGGGCGTAGAGCCGGACGGCCCGCAATCGGCGTCACACAAAGTGATCGCCGACCATCTTCGCGCGACGTCGTTCCTGATTGCCGACGGCGTGCTGCCCTCCAACGAGGGCCGCGGCTATGTTCTGCGCCGCATCATGCGGCGCGCGATGCGCCACGCCCACATCCTCGGCGCGCAGGATCCGGTCGTCTTCAAGCTGGTGCCGACCCTGGTCAAGGAGATGGGTGACGCCTATCCCGAGCTGGTGCGGGCACAGCCGCTGATCACCGAGACGCTGAAGCTCGAGGAATCGCGCTTCAAGAAGACGCTCGGCACCGGTCTGAAGCTGCTCGAGGACGAGACGCGCGGCCTGCAGGCCGGCGGCGTACTCAAGGGCGACGTTGCCTTCCGGCTCTACGACACCTACGGCTTCCCGCTCGACCTGACCCAGGACGTGCTGCGCGCGCGCGACATCAAGGTCGACACCGCAGGCTTCGACAAGGCGATGGACGAGCAGCGCGCCAAGGCGCGCGCCGCCTGGGCCGGCTCCGGCGAGACCGCAGACCAGGCGATCTGGTTCGACGTCCGCCAGAGGGTCGGCGCCACCGACTTCCTGGGCTACGATACCGAACGCGCCGAGGGGCAGATCCGGGCCATCGTGCTCGACGGCAAGGAAGTGCCCGCCCTGCAGGCCGGGCAAACCGGCTGGATCGTCACCAACCAGACGCCGTTCTACGGCGAGTCGGGCGGCCAGCTCGGCGACACCGGCCGGCTCATCGGCGCGACTGGCGAGGCCGCCGTTGCCGACGTGCACAAGATGCTGGGCGACCTGCACGTCCACCATGCCAGGGTCGAAAAGGGCGAATTGAAGGTCGGTGACGATCTCGTCATGGCTGTCGACGCCGTCCGCCGCTCGCAACTCCGCGCGCATCATTCGGCGACGCATCTGCTGCACGAAGCACTGCGCCGCCAGCTCGGCGAGCACGTGACCCAGAAGGGATCGCTCGTTGCACCCGACCGGCTGCGCTTCGACATCAGCCACACCAAGGCGATCTCGCCCGAGGAGCTGCGCAGGATCGAAGACGCGGTCAACGAGCGCATCCGGCTCAACACCGAAGTGGCGACGCGGCTGATGACCCCCGACGAGGCGATCGCGGCGGGCGCCATGGCGCTGTTCGGCGAGAAATACGGCGACGAAGTGCGCGTGCTGTCGATGGGCGGCGCCGACGGTGAAAAATACTCCGTCGAGCTGTGCGGCGGCACGCATGCGCGGCGCACCGGCGACATCGGCCTGTTCAAGATCGTGGGCGAGGGCGCGGTGTCGGCGGGCGTTCGCCGCATCGAGGCGTTGGCCGGCCAGGCGGCCGAGGACCATGTCCGCCATCAGGCCGATCTCCTGCAGGGGGCGGCGGCGGCACTCAAGGTGCGACCGGAGGATCTGCCATCCCGGCTGCAGGCGCTGATCGAGGGACAACGGCGTATCGAGCGCGAGCTCTCGGAGGCACGCAAGGCGCTCGCTTTGGCGGGCGGCGGTTTGGGTGGCGCGGCATCGACGGCCGACGACGTGCGGCAGATCGGCAAGGTCAAGATGATCGGCCGGGTGCTGAACGGCGTTCCGGGCAAGGACCTCAAGGGCATGGCCGACGAGTTCAAGAAGAAGCTCGGATCGGGCGTGGTCGCCCTGATCGGAGTCGAGGAGGGCAAGGCCTCCGCGGTGGTCGGCGTGACGGACGATCTTTCGAAGACTCTGAGCGCCGTCGAGCTGGTCAGGGCCGGCGTCGCCGCGCTCGGCGGCAAGGGCGGCGGCGGCCGGCCCGACATGGCGCAGGGTGGCGGCCCCGATGCTGCCAGGGCGTCGGATGCCCTCAAGGCGATCGAGGCGGCGGTCGGGGGAGCCGGCTAGATGCGCGGATTCAGTACTATGGCGCTGGTTCTGGCGCTCGGCGCCTGTGCCCAGCAGCCGGCCGACACGAGCCGACGCGACGCCAACCCGGAGCGCTACGAGCGCGACCGCAGCCTGTGCCGGGCCCAGGTCGACGACGAGATGCGCACGCGGCGCATGGTCGACGATTCGCGCCGCGACGTCTTCAGCGGCGACCGCGACCGCTACGGCCAGGGCGACCTGTCGAGGACGATGGCCGCCTACGGCGACACGCGCAGTTTCGACCGCATGATGTCGACCTGTATGGAGGCGCGTGGCTGGCCGCAATCGCGCCCGAACTGGTGGCAGCGCATCGGCTCCTAGACAACGGTACTCGGTCGTTTGCGAGATGGTCATGCGTATGTCGCTGCTTCAAGCGTGTGGTGCGTTCGTCGAGAGCTCCCGGGCACAGAGATTCATCACCTGGTTGATCGTCCTGAATGCGGTCGTGCTCGGCCTGGATACTGTGCCTTGGGTAACGGCGAGGTACGGGGGCGTGCTCGATGCCCTCGACACGGCCATCCTCGTCGTCTTCGTCATCGAGTTGGCGACGAAGCTCGCCTGTCACCGGCTTGCCTTCTTTCGCAACGGTTGGAACTGGTTTGACCTGGTTGTCGTCGGTATCGCATTGGTGCCGGCCGCCGGTCCCCTCGCGGTGCTGCGCACGCTCCGGGTGCTGCGCCTGTTGCGCCTGCTGTCGGTGGTGCCGTCGATGCGCTCCGTGGTCGAGGGCCTTTTCCGTGCCTTGCCCGGCATGGGATCGATCGCCGCGCTGATCGGCCTGATCTTCTACGTCGCCGCCGTGCTGGCAACCAAGCTCTACGGCGCCAGTTTCCCCGAATGGTTCGGGAACCTCGGGGCGTCGCTCTACAGCCTGTTCCAGATCATGACGCTCGAAAGCTGGTCGATGGGAATCGTACGGCCGGTGATGGAAGTGCACGGACTCGCTTGGCTGTTCTTCGTCCCCTTCATCCTCGTGACGACTTTTGCGGTGCTCAATCTCTTCATCGGCACGATCGTCTCGGCCATGCAGAGCGAGAGTCAGGAGGAGCAAAGCAAGGACTCCGCGAACGCCCGCACGGAACGTGCCGCCATGATGGCGGAACTCGGTGCGATGAGCGCCAAGCTCACCCACTTGAATGAAGAAATCGCGAGCCTGCGCAAGGGACTTGAATTGCGCGCCGCCGCGCCGGACAGGGTCTAGTCGGTTTCCAGGCCTTCAGCCGCGATGCAGGGAGCGCCGCGCCGCGCCGCGCGCCGCTTCCCATCCCGCGAGCAGCAGTCCGACGAGCAGGAAGGCGCCGCCGGCCCAGCGGACGGCTTGCGTCAAGCCGTCGTCGATCTTGAACAGGAACGCGGCAACCGTGATGACCGCGCTGACCGCAGGCATGCTCAACGCTCCGTGCGTTGCGAACAGCACGACCGGACCGAGCAGCGCCCACTTCCAGGTCAGGGTGCCGGTCTTCCAGTAGCCGACGCCCCATGTCGCGAACATCGCCGCGACGCACAAGCCCCAGTGCAGCACTGCCGACCAAAGGTGCGGCCCAGCGCCAAACCTCATCCTGTCCTTCTCCCAACCCCGGGATGACTGTGCGCCAGCGGGGCCGGACCCGCAAGCCTCGCTGCCGTCGCGCAACCCTGCGACGGGTATGCGTCCTCGTCTGTGCGGAACGCCACAGAGTGACGCTAGCCCAGGAAGCTTCCGTCGGGGTCGCCGTTGAGCAAGATTCGGCCCACGGTCTCGTAGTGCGCGTCGCGCGACTGGATTTGCTGGCTGAGCGTGTGGATGTCGCGGAAGCGCCTCTCGAACGGCGTGCCGAGGAAGATCGACGATGTGCCGGCTGCCTTGTAGACCCAGTCGGCGACGGCGACGGCGTTGCCGATGGCGTGGCTGCAGCCGAGCCGCACGAGGGCGCGGTCGCGCGCCTCGATCGGCATCACGTCGTCGGCGCGTTGCCAGACCTCGCGGAGAATCTCGACCAGCCACGCGCGCGACGCCCCGAGCGCGGCCTCGCTGCGCGCCAGTTCCGCCTGCACCGCGGGCGTGTCGGCGAGCCGAGCCAGATTGCGAGGCGCCTTCTCGGTCGCCAGTGTGACAAAGGCGTCCAGCATGCCGCGCGCGATGCCGAGTGCGACACCCGCGACGCCTACGGCGTAGAGACCGGCCATCGTGAAGGCGTAGAGCGGGCCTCGATCGCGACGCAGGGTGGGATCCTCGCGAGTGCCCGAGAAGGCCTCGGGCACGAACAGATCCTTGACGCTGTACCCCTCCGATGCCGTCCCGCGCATGCCGAGCGTGTGCCAATCGTGGATCGGTGTCGCCCTGTCGCGCGGGAACAGCAATGTGCGCATTGTCGGACGGCTAAAGCGATTCAGTCGCAGCGAGCCGTCAGGCTCGACGACGTTGCAGTGCGCGCCGAGCCAACTGGCCTGCCGGATGCCGGACGAGAAGTGCCAGGCGCCGGTCAGCCGGTAGCCGCCGGGCGCCGAGATCGCCTTGTGCTGGTTGGGCGGCCCCCACGAGATCAGGCCGCGTGGATCGCCGTAGATGGTCCGGGCGCTCTCCAGGGGAATGAACGGCGCGATCAGCGCGGACGAGTTGGCGACGAAGATGTTCCAGGCGACCGAGCCATCGTGGCACCCCATCTCCTCGACTGCGCGCAGGTAGACCCACGGCGGAAGCTGATCGCCGCCGGCGGAGCGCGGCAGCAGCATGCGAAACAGCCGCGACTCGTGCAACGCGGTCAACTCGGGCTCGGGGATCTCCTGGGTCCGCTCGATGTCGTCGGCGACCGCCGCGATCGCCGGGCCGATGGAACGGGCGCGGGAGACCGCGTCCGGATCGCGAGCGGGCGCCGAGACGCCTTGGTCGTTCATGCCTCCGCCTCCCTCCCGAGCGATTCGGGCCGCCCGGCCGCGGCTTGTCAACGCTCTCGCTTCGCGGCCTTGCGGAACCATCCGGATTGATCGACGTTCCTGTTCTGATGCAGCGGGACCCGCGTCAACCGACGCCTTCGACCAGTGACGAACAGTATCGGCTCCTCGTCGACGCGGTCATCGACTACGCCATTTACATGCTCGACCCGTCTGGCCGCGTATCGAGCTGGAACAGCGGGGCCCGCCGCCTCAAGGGTTACGAGGCGGGTGAGATCATCGGCCAGCATTTCTCGCGGTTCTACACGGACGAGGATCGGGCGGCCGGAGTGCCGGATAATGCTCTCGCGAGTGCCGCCCGCGAGGGCAAGTTCGAGGCCGAAGGTTGGCGCGTACGCAAGGACGGTTCGCGCTTCTGGGCGAGCGTCGTGGTCGACGCCATACGCGACCGGGCAGGGAAGCTGGTCGGCTTCGCCAAGATCACGCGCGACACCACGGAGCGGCGCGAGGCCCAGATCGAGCTCGAACGGACGCGCGAGGCGCTATTCCAGTCGCAGAAGATGGAGTCCCTCGGCCAGCTCACGGGCGGTATAGCGCACGACTTCAACAACCTCCTGACGGCCATCCTCGGCAGCCTCGAACTGATCGGCAAGAAACTTCCCGAGCAAACCAGGGCTGGATCCGACGTCGCCGGGCTGCTTGCGAACGCCATCCAGGCGGCGCAGCGCGGCGCGTGGTTGACACGGCGCATGTTGGCATTCGCGCGCCGCGAGAACCTCGAGTTGCGACCCACGAACCTGTATGACCTGACGCGCGGTATGACCGAGTTGCTGCGCCGCTCGCTCGGTCCATCCATTTTCATAGAGACCCGGTTCCCGCAGACGCTCAATCTGGTGCAGGCGGATCCTAACCAACTCGAGCTGGCATTGCTCAATCTGGCGATGAACGCGCGCGACGCGATGCCGGAGGGCGGCCCCGTGATCCTCGCCGCGCGCGAAGAGGAGGTCCGTGCTGGCGGCTTCCTCGCGCCGGGAAGGTATGTATGCCTGTCCGTGATGGACCGCGGCGCCGGCATGGACGAGCCGACTCTGTCGCGAGCCATCGAGCCGTTCTTCACGACCAAGGGTGCGGGCAAGGGCACAGGTCTCGGCCTGTCGATGGTCCACGGCATGGCCGAGCAGTTGGGTGGCCGGTTGGTGCTGAGCAGCCGCAAGGGAGAGGGCACGACGGCGGAACTGTGGTTGCCGGTGGCGTCGGAGGAAGAGCCGGCGTCGGCGCAATCGGACGACGAGGAGGCGCACGAGCGCGTCGCCCGCGGCCTGCGGGTTCTCGCGGTTGACGACGACGCCCTGGTACTCATGAACACGGCTCTGATGCTCGAGAGCCTCGGTCACAAGGTGTTCTCGGCGACGTCGGGGCGCCAGGCACTCGATATCCTGCAGCGCGGCGAGGAAATCGATCTGGTCATCACCGACGAGGCGATGCCGCAGATGCGTGGCTCGCAACTCGCCGCGGCCATTCAGGCCGATCACCCCGCGATGCCGGTCATCCTGGCGACGGGATATGCCGGAACGACCGATGGCAGGCTTGCCGCCTATCCGCGGCTCGAGAAGCCGTTCAGCCAACTCGACCTTGCGGAGGTCATCGAGAAGGTCGCGGCGGCGCGTCGCGGCTGACGGCGGAAACCTCGGCCGATGCGGGACGTTGCATGGCTCGATGAAGTTCCTTCTGACGGCGGCATGCCTGGCGGTCACCGGCATTGCCGGATGCAGCGACACTCCCCCTCTCCATTCGGGCGAACGCCTCCACGCCGGCGCCGATCGCAAGATCGGGGCAACCGGGCAGCTGCCTCCGGCTCCGCATCCGGGGCCGCGCGATACCGGCTTGCGACCCGAGCCTGGGATCCGCAATCCCGTCATCGGAGCGACCGTCTCGTCGCAAGGCGGACAGAAGGCCCAACAGGCGAGGGAAGAGGAGGAGCGCCGCGCCTTTGACGCCGAGCGCCGCCGTCGCCAGGAAGCGCTCGAGCCCGTGGCGGCGGAGGAGAGGGGTATCGCCAGATAGGGCCTACTCGGCGGCCCGCTGGAGGGCCCCCGGATTTCGCCACAGCGACAACAGTTCGGCCTTCTTGCGCTCGGCCTGCTCCAGGTGCGCGTCCTTGACGTGGCCGTATCCCTTGATGTCGGCAGGTATCGAGGCGAGCTTGACGGCAACCTCGTGATTGGCCGATGTCAGTCCGGCCAGCAACTCGTCGATCAGCTTCTCGTAGTCGCCGATCAATGCGCGTTCACGCTTGCGCTCCTCCGAGCGGCCGAAGATGTCGAGCGCCGTGCCGCGCAGGAACTTGAGCCGTGCCAGCAGCCCGAAGGCCCGCATCATCCACGGGCCGTACTCCTGCTTGATCATACGACCCTTGTCGTCGCGTCGGGCGAGCAACGGCGGTGCGAGATGGAACTTCAGCCGGTAGTCGCCCTCGAACTGGCGCGCGAGGGCGTTGGAGAAGGCGGCGTCGGCGTGGAGTCGCGCCACTTCGTATTCGTCCTTGTAGGCGAGAAGCTTGGCGTAGTTTCGCGCCACTGCCTCGACGAGCGTCGTGCTTCCGGCGGCCAGTGTGGCCTCGACGGTGCTCGCGCGGTCCACCAGCGCCTTGTAGCGGTCGGCGAGCGCCGCGTTCTGGTAGGCGGTCAGATGGCGCGAGCGCGATGCGACGATGTCGGCGAGCGTGGCGGCCGCGCGTGGAAAGGCCACCACGTTGGCGGCAGGCGCGGCCAGTCGCTCGACCGCGGCGAGATCGTGTGCGGCCCGCCGCCCCCAGCGGAAGGCGCCGAGATTCATGGCGACGGCCGCGCCATTGAGTTCGATGGCCTGCTCGATGGCGTCATGGCCGATCGGGATCAGGCCCTTCTGGTATGCGTAGCCCAGCATGAAGAGGTTGGTGGCGATCGAGTCGCCCATCAATGCCGTCGCGAGTCGCGTCGCCTCGATGAAGTCACAGGAATCGGCGCCGGCGGCTGCTTCGATCGAGAGTCTCAGCGTATGGCCGGGAAAGGCGAGATCGGGATGACGAGTGAATTCGCCGGTGATCGCCTGATGCGTGTTGACCACGGCCTTCGACTGCCCGGGCTCGAGTCGCATCAGGGTATCGGGCCCTGCGCTGACCACCAGGTCGCAACCCAGCAACAGGTCGGCGCCACCGGCACCAAGGCGCACGGCATGCAATGCCTCGGGCGAACCACCGATGCGCACGTGACTGACGACCGCGCCACCCTTCTGCGCCATGCCGAGCTGATCGAGCACGGTCACGCCCTTGCCTTCGATGTGGGCGGCCGTGCCCATGATCGCGCCGATGGTGACGACGCCAGTGCCACCGATACCGGTGATCAGTACGCCGTAGGTGCGCTCCGCCACGGAGGGCAGGACGGGCGCCGGGGGCAGCTCGGGTTCGCTCGGGTCGGCCGCCTTGTCCTTGACGGTCTTGCCCTTGCGCAACGTGCCGCCTTCGACGGTCACGAAGCTGGGGCAAAAGCCGTTCAGGCACGAAAAGTCCTTGTTGCACGACGACTGGTCGATAGCCCGTTTGGTGCCGAACTCGGTCTCGACTGGCACCACGCTCAGGCAATTGGACTGCACCGAGCAGTCGCCGCAACCCTCGCAGACCGCCTGGTTGATGAAGACGCGCCTGGCCGGATCGGGATAGGTGCCGCGCTTGCGGCGTCGACGTTTCTCGGCCGCGCAGGTCTGGTCGTAGATCAGGACCGACACGCCTTTCACCTCGCGCAATTCCCGCTGCACGGCGTCGAGCTCGCCGCGATGGTGGAATGTCGTGCCGGGCGCCCATCGGGTCCCGATCGGATACTTGGCCGGGTCGTCGCTCACGAGCGCGATGCGCCGAACCCCCTCGGCATGGACCTGCTCGCTGATCGTCCAGGGGTGGACGTTGCCGTCGTGGGGCTGGCCGCCGGTCATTGCGACGGCGTCGTTGTAAAGGATCTTGTAGGTGATGTTCGTGCCGGTCGCGACCGCCTGCCGGATCGCCAGGTAGCCGGAATGGAAGTAGGTGCCGTCTCCCAGGTTCTGGAAGACGTGCGGCATCTCGGTGAAATGGCTGGCGCCGACCCAGGGTGCGCCCTCCGCGCCCATGTGGGTGAAGGTCCTCGTGTTGCGCTCCATGCCGATGGCCAGCGTGTGGCAGCCGATGCCGGCCATCGCCATCGAGCCGTCGGGCACCTTGGTGGAGCTGTTGTGCGGACAGCCCGAGCAGAAATAGGGGACGCGGACAAGTCCGGCTTCGTTGCGGATCTGCCGGCCCGCGCGTCGCTTCAGCCCATCGAAACGCTGGCGGGTCGTCTCGCTGAGGGCATCGAGGCCAAGGCGCGCAACCAGTGCCGATGCGATCTCAAAGGGCGTCAGCTCGCCGTCGGACTTGAGCAGCTTGTGGCCGCGCTCGTCGTTCTTGCCGACGACGACAGGACGTTGATCGGCTGGCGCGTTGAACAGGGCATCCTTGAGCTGCTGCTCGATCAGCGGCCGCTTCTCCTCGACGACCAGGATCTCGCGCTTGCCGAGAGCGAACTTCGAGATGCCGTCGGTCTCGAGTGGCCACACCAGGGCGACCTTGTAGACGGCCAATCCAAGCCGGTCTGCCTCCCTGTCGTCGATGCCGAGCTCGTCGAGCGCTTGGCGCACGTCGAGGTAGGATTTTCCGACGGTGACGATGCCGAAGTGGGCGTCGGGACGACCGAACACCAACCGGTCGAGCCGGTTGGCGCGCCAGTATGCGAGGGCTGCCGGGTGCTTGACGGTGACGACGCGGCGCTCCTGGCCGAGCCAATCGTCGGGCCAGCGGATATGCACGCCATCCGGCGGCAGGACGAAGTCGGTCGGCGTGCGGAGTTCTACCCGATGCGGGTCGACGTAGACGGACGCGGAGGAATCGACGGTCTCGCTCAGCACCTTGAAGGCGACCCAGAGACCCGAGTAGCGCGACATCGCGAAGGCGTGCAGGCCGAAATCGAGGTACTCCTGAACGCCCGCGGCGTGGATCACCGGTATGCCGGCCGCCATGAAGGCGGGCTCGCTTTGATGGGCAACGGTCGACGACTTAGCCATGTGGTCATCGCCCGCCAGCGCGACGATGCCGCCGTGCTTGGACGTTCCGGCATAGTTGGCGTGCTTGAGCACGTCGCCCGAGCGATCGACACCCGGACCTTTGCCGTACCACATGCCGAACACGCCGTCGTATCTGGCGCCGGGATAGAGATGGACCTGCTGGGTGCCCCAGAGAGCCGTCGCGGCGAGATCCTCGTTGAGACCGGGCTGGAACTCGATGTGGTTCCTCTTGATGAAGCGCTTGGCCTGCCACAGTGCCTGGTCGAAGCCACCCAGCGGCGAGCCGCGATAACCCGATATGTAGCCGCCGGTGTTCAGACCTTCGGCCTGATCACGCTGGCGCTGCATCATGGGCAGGCGCACGAGCGCCTGCGTTCCGGTCAGGTACACCCGACCCGTTTCGAGGATATACTTGTCGTCCAAGGTCACCGCGAGGGACATGGCGAACCTCTCTGACTGCTACAGGGAAACGCTAACGACATATTCTTGCGCGCGGCAATCTGGAAAGCGCGGCGTGTGAAAAAAGACGTATTGGTAGCGGCCGTCTGGTCGAACTCGGCCTGCCGTTTCACGGTTCCGTCCCGGCTTGAAACGTTGTAATCACGCGTCGCCCATTCATTCGCATACATCCATTTCGAGATGACCATCCTTATTACCGGCGTTGCCGGCTTCATCGGCAGCCGGGTCGCGCAGGCGCTGATGGCCAGAGGCGAAGAGGTCGTCGGGATCGACAATTTCAGCCCGTTCTATGATCCGGTCTTGAAATTCGCACGGCTCAAGCCGCTCAAGGACGGCAAGAATTTCACCTTCCTGGAGACTGACATAGCCGACCGCGAGACCATGTTGCGGCTGGTGGACAAGCATCGCGGCATCGATCGCATCGTCCACCTCGCGGCCCAGCCCAGCGTGAAGCACGCGAATGTCGACCCCTTCATCTACGCGCACACCAACGTCATGGGCCATTTGGTCGTGCTCGAGCTGGCCCACCAGCTCGCCGCGCTGAGACACATGATCTATGCCTCCTCTTCGTCCGTCTATGGCGCCAACCGGAAACTGCCGTTCGCCGTCGAGGATCGCGTCGATCGTCCGGTATCGCTCTATGCCGCCACCAAGCGGTCAGGCGAGTTGATGAGCGAAACCTACGCCCATCTGCACGGTATGCGGATCACCGGGCTGCGCTATTTCACCGTCTATGGACCGTGGGGCCGGCCCGACATGTCGCCGCATATCTTCGCCAAGGCGATTCACGAGGGTACGACGATCCCGCTCTATCACCTCGGCTTCGTCAAGCGTGACTTCAGCTATATCGACGACATCGTGGCAGGAACCTTGCTGGCGCTCGACAAGCCAGCCGAACAGCCGGGCCATCGTCTCTACAACCTTGGTGCCGCTCATAGCGAAGACATTGTCAAGGTCGTCGGCCTGTTCGAGAAGGCGATTGGCAGGAAGGCCATCGTCGAGCTGCGGCCGGGCGAACCTGGCGACATGCAGGAAACCGCCGCTGACATCACCGAGACGACGCGCGAATTCGGCTGGACTCCGAAGGTTCCTGTCGAGGACGGCGTGCCGAAATTCGTCGGTTGGTTCAGATCGTACTATGGGCTGTGAGGACCGCCGTTGCCTACGCCAAGGGTCGTTGACCAACATCGCCAGGCCCATCGGCGCAGGTTCTCGACCGCAATTCCCATCATTGCCACCATGAAGGTCCCGGTCGGCGCGGCATAGAGGCGCGAGAGATGGGCGAGCACGGCTTGCCCGACGAACAGGCCGATGAATCCGAGCATCACCAGGTTGAGTGCCAGGAGCTTGTCGCCATGTAGTATCACCGCCCAGTGTGGCGATACGCCAAACCACGAGAAATAGACGACAGGACCGAGCGCCAGCACGACGATCGAGCCGGTGAAGGCGCCGAGTATGGCAAGGGCGCCGGCGAGCATGACCAATCCCACCGCATTGACGCCGAGGTTGAGGCGGGCGACGTCGAGAAAGGTCGCGTCCCGCCCGGCCAGTTGCGACCACAGTCCGAGCAGGAAGGCGTGTCCCGGATCGTCCGCAGACATCGGAACGAGTTTGCCGGGCGCCTCGCACATCATCAGCCACGAGCCGGTTTGGCGTGCGCACGCGGCGACACCGAGCCAGACGGCCGTGGCGTCCCATTCGTCCTGAGTCTGGATGCCACGGTAACGTTCGGCTGAATCGAGAGCGGCGTCGAAGCGCGGCCAGACCAGGATCAGCAGCGAAACGGCAAACAGTACGGCCTTCAGCAGGCGAGTGCGCGATCTCGGCAGCCCCCTGTACCAGCCGGACAACCCCGCAAAGTGCCGGCCCGCTGCGGACCTCCCCATCCCCAAGTCTTCCTCTTGTGCCCTTCTTGTCGGCTCGGTGAGCGCGCCGAATGCCCGCAATCTATGCATGGTCGTATGCGCCCTCAATGACGGGCGACGCTGGAGACGCGCCGAAGGCGCGTTTCCTTGACGCGGTGCCCGGCGACCTCATATCGAAGGGCGAAGGAGTTCGTGAATGAACGCAGCGCTGGGCGATCTGCCGACCTGGAACCTCGCCGACCTCTATTCCAGCCCGACCGGCTCGGACCTCGACTCCGACCTGAAACGGGCGGCCGCCGAGGCCGGCGCGTTCGCCCGGGACTACGAGGGCCGGATCGCCACTCTGGACGGCAGGGCGCTGGGCGGCGCCGTGGCACGCTTCGAGGCGCTGCAGGATCTGATGGGACGGATCGGGTCTTACGCCTCCCTTTACTACGCACAGGACATGGCGGACCCCGAGCGCGGGCGATTCGCGCAGAACGTCTCGGAAAAGCTTACGGACGTCGGCACCAAGCTCGTTTTCTTCCGGCTGGAGATCAACAGGCTCGAGGATGCCGATCTCGCCGAGAAGCAGAAGGACCCGGCGCTCGCAAGGTATGCGCCCTGGCTGCGCGACTTGCGGGTGTTCAGGCCGCACCAGCTTTCTGATGAGCTGGAGAAGGCTTTGCATGAGAAGTATGTCGTCGGCCGGGCCGCTTGGTCGCGCCTGTTCGACGAGACCATCGCGCGCCTGCGCTATCCTTTCCGCAACGAGATGCTGAGCGAGCCGCAGATACTGGACAAGCTTTCCAGCAAGGATTCGGAGGTCCGCAGGGACGCCGCCAAGTCGTTCGGCAAGGTTCAGGGCGACAATATCGCGATCTTCTCGCTGGTCACCAATACGCTCGTCAAGGACAAGGAAATCGAGGATCGCTGGCGCAGGTACGCGCGGCCCCAATCGTCGATGAATCTCGCCAACGTCGTCGAGGACGAAGTGGTCGACGCGCTCGTCTCGGCGGTGAAGGGCGCCTACCCCCGGCTCGCCCATCGCTACTACAGGCTCAAGGCGAAGTGGTTCGGTGTCGAGCAGATGCCGTATTGGGACCGCAATGCGCCGCTCCCCGAACACGACGATCGCACGATCCCGTGGAGCGAGGCCGAGAAGATCGTGCTCGATGCCTACGGTGCCTTCTCGCCGGAGCTGGCATCCGTCGGGCGCAAGTTCTTCGGAACCGGCTGGATCGACGCACCGGCGAGTCCCGGCAAGTCGCCCGGCGCCTTCGCCCATCCAACGGTGCCGTCGGCGCACCCGTACTTGCTGCTCAATTACCAGGGCAAGGTGCGGGACGTCATGACGCTGGCGCACGAACTTGGCCATGGTATCCACCAGGTCTTGGCAGCGCGACAGGGACCGCTGATGGCCGACACGCCGCTGACGCTCGCCGAAACCGCGTCGGTGTTCGGCGAGATGCTGACCTTCCAGTCATTGCTCAAGTCGGCAGCCGATGCCGGCGCGCGCAAGGCGATGTTGGCCGGCAAGGTCGAGGACATGCTGAATACCGTGGTGCGGCAGATCGCCTTCTACGACTTCGAATCGCGACTGCACATGAAGCGGCGTGAGGGCGAGCTGACGCCCGATGCGATCGGCGAGATCTGGATGGCGGTGCAGAGCGAGAGCCTCGGGCCGGCCTTCAGGTTCGACGACGAGTACAGGCACTACTGGTCCTATATCGGCCACTTCATCCATTCGCCGTTCTACGTCTACGCCTACGCCTTCGGCGACTGCCTGGTGAATTCGCTCTACGCCGCGTACCAGTCCGGGCTGCCCGACTTCCAGGCCAAGTATCTCCATATGCTCGAGGCAGGCGGCGTGAAGCGGCACAAGGAACTGCTGGCGCCGTTCGGCCTCGATGCCTCCGATCCGGCCTTCTGGGACAAGGGCTTGGGCGTGATCGCCGGGTTCGTCGACGAGTTGGAGAAGCTCTGACGCAGACGGGCCGTTGTGGGGCGAGGGGGGCTGAGGCACCATGCCGTCCGATCATGCGAAGGGGGGGGGAGCCATGCGGCGTGTCCTGACGTCCATCATCGCGGGCGCGCGTCGGCTGGGCGGTTGCGTTCCGGGCTCGATGCCCTGACCTCTTGGCTGCCGTGCATCCTTTGAGCGTCTCGAGGCCAGTGCGATTGTCGCCCGGATGAGACCCGTTTCCGGACCCCGCTCTGAACTTTCGGCGGCGCTCGCTGCCTGCCGTGGCGCGTATCTGGGCATCGCGGCGGTGACCGGTGTGTTGAACCTCCTCTATCTCACCGGTTCCTTCTTCATGCTGCAGATCTACGATCGCGTGCTGCCAGGCCGCAGCGTGCCGACTCTCGTCGGGCTCTGTGTGCTGGTAGGCGTGCTCTACGCCTTTCAGGCGCTGCTCGATGGCGTGCGCGCGCGTCTGCTGGTGCGGCTGGCCGGCGGGTTGGCTGGGGCGCTCGATGAACGCACCTTCCTGTTGTCGCTGCGGATCCCGCTCCGCGCACCAGCGGCGGGCGCCATCGATCCGGTGCGCGATCTCGAGCAGATCCGCGGGTTCCTGTCGGGCGGCGGACCGGCGGCGCTGTTCGACCTGCCGTGGTTGCCGCTCTATCTCGGGATCTGCTTCCTGTTCCATCCGTTGATCGGACTCACCGCGCTGGTCGGCGCGCTGATGTTGGTGGCGATCACGCTCGTCACCGAATTCCGGTTGCGCCGGCCCAGCGCCGATCTGTCGGCTGCCGCCGCGCACCGAATTGCGCTGGCGACTTCCAGCCGAGGCAATACCGAAGTGCTGCACGCCATGGGCATGGTCGGCCGCGTGGCCGCGCAGTGGAGCGGCCTCGGCGCGCAATATCGCGACGCGAATCGAAGCGCCGCCGACGTCACCGGCGGGCTGGGTGCGCTGTCGCGTGCGCTGCGCATGGCCCTGCAATCGGCGGTGCTGGCGGTCGGCGCCTGGCTGGTGATCCACCAGCAGGCGACCGCCGGCATCATCATCGCGGGTTCGATTCTGGCGGCGCGCGCCCTTGCACCGGTCGAGGTTGCGATCGGCCAGTGGCGCCTCTTCGTATCGGCGCGCCAGAGCTGGCAGCGACTGTCAGGCCTGCTGGCGCGCCTGCCGGCGGATGCGCCAGCCATGGACCTGCCGCCGCCACGCCGATCGTTGGCGGTCGAAAACGTCACCGTCACGCCGCCGGGCAGCAACGTCGTGGCGGTGCGAGATGTCGCCTTTTCGCTGCAGGCCGGGCAGGGGCTCGGCATCGTGGGGCCCAGTGCCTCAGGCAAGTCGTCGCTCGCGCGCTGCCTGGTCGGCGTGTGGCTGCCGGTGGCCGGCAAGGTGCGGCTCGACGGCGCCGCGCTCGACCAGTGGCCGCCTCAGACGCTGGGCGCGCATCTCGGCTACCTGCCTCAGGATGTCGAGCTGTTCGGCGGAACCATCGCCCAGAACATCGCGCGACTCGATCCCGAGCCGCCGTCGGACAAGGTGATCGCCGCCGCCCGCGCCGCCGGCGTGCACGACATGATCCTGGCGATGAAGGGCGGCTACGAAACCCAGATCGGCGAGGGCGGAGCGGTCCTCTCGGCCGGCCAGCGTCAGCGCATCGGCCTCGCCCGCGCGCTCTACGGCGATCCTTTCCTGGTGGTGCTCGACGAGCCTGATTCCAGTCTCGACCACGACGGCGATGCCGCGCTGCTGGGCGCCGTGCAAGGCGTACGTGCCCGCGGTGGCATCGTGATCGTGATCGCCCATCGCCCGGGCGTGCTCGCTGGGCTCGACATGCTGCTTGCCCTGCGCGCCGGCCGGCAACACCTGTTCGGCCCGCGCGAGGATGTACTGCGCCAGGCGCGCGAGCAGGCCGCCGGCCGCCCGGCCGGTGCCGCAGTGGCCGGGCGTGCGATCTTTCCTTCGTCCGCCGCGGGCTGGACACCGTCGATCGTGCCCGGGCGGCCGGGCGGACCGTCCGGCCCGAAGGAGGACGGCACGTGACGGTCGGCGTTTCTGCCGAAACCCGGCGCGATGTCCGTCGGCACCTCGCCGTGGCCTTCGCCGCGATCTTCCTGCTGGTCGTCGGTGTTGGGGGCTGGGCCGCGATCACCGAGCTTTCCGGCGCAGTGATTGCCTTCGGCCAGCTGGTGGTCGACAGCAACGTCAAGAAGGTCCAGCACCCGACCGGGGGAGTGGTTGGCGAACTGCTGGTCCGCGAGGGCGATCGCGTCAGCCAGGGTGACGTCCTGGTGCGGCTCGACGGCACCCAGATGCGCGCCAATCTCGCGATCGTGCTCAAGGCGCTCGACGAGCTGGCGGCGCGGCAGGCGCGCAGCGAGGCCGAGCGCGACGGCCGCGATCGTGTCGAGTTTCCGCCGGAGTTGACGGAGCGGTACGGCGATCCCGACGTCGCGCGCCTGATGGCCGGCGAGCAGCGGTTGTTCGAGATGCGCCTCAAGGCACGCGACGGACAGAAGGCGCAGCTGCGCGAGCAGGTCCAGCAGCTGCAGCTCCAGATTCAAGGCACGCTCGCCCAGGAAACCGCCAAGACGCGCGAGATTCGCCTCCTCGAGCAGGAACTCGACGGCGTGCGCAAGCTGTGGAGGCAGAACCTCGTGCCGATCAGCCGCGTGACGGCGCTCGAGCGCGATGCCGCTCGGCTCGAGGGCGAGCGCGCTGCGCTCGCGGCCGGGGTGGCGCAGAACCGCGGCCGCATTGCAGAGCTCGAGCTCAAGATCCACCAGATCGACCAGGACCTCAGCACCGAAGTCGGCAAGGACCTGGCCGAGATTCGCGCCAAGCGCTCCGAGGCGGTCGAGCGGCGGGTTGCTGCCGAGGACCAGCTCAAGCGCATCGACCTCTTGGCGCCACAATCCGGCCGCGTCTTCCAGCGCACGGTCAACACCGTTGGCGGCGTCGTGCAGCCCGGTGAGGCGGTGATGCTCATCGTGCCGGAGGGCGAATCGCTGATGGTCGAGGCGCGGGTGTCGCCGCACGAGATCGACCAACTCCATGTCGGCCAGCCGGTCGTGCTGCGGATGGTCGCCGCCAACCAGCAGACCACGCCCGAACTGTCGGGCGAGCTGGTTCATATCGGCGCCGACGTGAGTCGGGACGAGAAGAGCGGCGAGGGCTACTACACCGTTCGCATCCGCCTGCGCGACGGAGAGTTGGCACGGTTGGATGGGTTGCAGCTCGTGGCTGGCATGCCGGTCGAGGCCTTCATCCAGACCACGCCGCGCACGGTCGCGTCGTTCCTCGTCAAGCCGCTCGGCGACCAGATCGCCCGCGCCTTCCGCGGCCGCTGAGTCAGATGACTCTTCAGTTGGTTGGGAGCGCGCCATAGCGGCGCAGTAACCTGCGCCGCTATGGCGCGCTCATGAGGTGTCGAGGTGCGAAGAAGGAGCGGCACGGAGTGCCGCGCTCCCGCCAGGAGAACGATTGGAACAACATTCTTCCCTTCCTCCAGGCTGTGGTAGGCGTCGGCGTCATACGCGAACGGAGCGGCGAGCCGCGACGCCGACGCACCTGGCGGCGAGCCCGCGACTCCGATTGCGCCTTTGAATCGGGCCCCGGCGCGGATGGCGGGCGATTCGGTTCTCCTGTAGGATGCGGCCGGGGAGTGTGATTGGAAACGTGACGGCCGTTTGGCAGGGCCGGTGACGCGGGGGTAGCCGGCGCATGAGTACGACCGATATCGTCATCAACTTGAGCGACGGGTTGAAGGGCCTTAACGGTGCCGAAGACAGCCACTATCGGCTGAACCAGGCTGGTGTCTACGCCTACGCGGTCTATTTCGAGACCAAGATCACGACGCCCAACGCGGCCGATCCGGTCACCGAATACAAGATGTACACGACCACGCTGGTCGACAACGGCGTGGTCCAGAACGGCGGCGCCACGACGGTCAGCCTGCCGGTCAACGGCAGCACGGGCAACACCCAGTTCATCTCCGGCAAGCTCTACATCATCATCCAGAGCGGCCAGCCGAACGGCGACCTGTTCACCGGCACCAACAAGATCACCCAGGAATCCGACATCAACTGGGGCAACGCCCAGAGCAACAACTATCGCTTCGACAGCATCGAGCTCAACGTCGACAACTCCGCCTACGACGTCGCCAACCTGACCTCGGTCAACGGCTTCGGCCTGCCGATGACCATCGGCAACGGCCTCGGCGACACGCGAGGCTACAACCTCGCCGCCGGCACCGCCGGCGACGATACGACCCTGTTCGGCAAGATCGCGCAGGCCAGTTCCTCGCCCGGCACGACGCAGGACATCCTCTACGCGGCGTCCACCGGCAGCTGGGTCGACCAGAACAGCCCGTTGCACGGCAACCAGCGCATGATGCTGTCGCCGACCGAGGCAGTCGGCCAGAACGTCGCTGCCTTCACCAATAGTCAGTGGATGCAATACGTCACGTCCCTGCAGTCCAACGCCGTCGCCAACGACATCGTCGTGTCGGGCTGGTACAACGGCTCGCCTGACGGCAACGGAATCTGGCACAATGCCGGCTTCTTCTCCTACCAGCTATCGTGGGATGGTGCCGACTTCTGGCTGAAGCCGACCTCGACCAGCGCCATCAAGGGCGACATCCGGATCGACCCGTCCGATCTCGCCAATAGCATCTACGCCACCAACGGCAATGCCGAGATATTCAACGGCGGCACGCAGTTCTACACCAACCCCGCCAATACCGGCGCGATGAACACCGGCGACAACAGCCAGTGGGGCAACGTCTTCGTCTCGGTGCTGACCGGCTTCACCGCGGGCTACTACGGCGCCACCGCCAATTCGGTCAATCCGCTGCTGAGTTCGGTCACGATCGACCTCAACAAGACCTGGAACTGGGACCCGACCTACGCCTTCGGCAATCCCGCGGTGGAGAGCGGCGCGGGCCATGTCACGGCGTCCCCCCACGTCTTCTACGACAAGTACTCGCAGGCCTTCTTCGGCTACACCAACTCCTACGGCGGCGGCTATTCCGACGCACTGATGAAGGCGTTCCCGGCCGGCGGGCCGCTGATGACCTTGTGGAACGGCACCGCCGACGTCTCCTCCCTGGTCGTGAACCTGTTCGCCGACGACGAGACGCCGACCCCGAGCGACTACGTCACGCCGACGATGTACAACTACCTGGAGCCGAACGGCGGCGGCTACGCCACCCTCGACAATTTCTTCGTCGGGGACGGCAACAATTTCACCATCGCGCTGGGCACCGGCACGGTGATGGTCAAGGACGACACGCCGATCTCGCTGGGCTTCTACGATTCAACCCTGAACGGCGGCAACGGCGGCTTCCGCACCGTGTCGCTGCCGGCCGGCCAGTCGATCTACCAGTCCTGGACGATCGTCGACGACGGCTCCGGTAACCCCGTGCTGGCGAGCGAGACTCCCAATTCGCCGACCAACAACACGTCGGTGGTCTTCACCGGCATGCCAGTGATGCAGGACGACGCCCTTGCCGAGGGCAAGGACATTGCCTGGTACCAGCTCACGGTTGGCGCAAAGGTGTTCAACGTCTATGTCCAGATCGACCCGACGACCCACGCCTTCGTCTGGACGCCGAACGCCCAGGCGATGTCGCCGACGGCGCGGATGGACGGGCTGGGCTTCATCACCGGCGAGACGACCGACGGGCCGCACAACGACCTCACTCTGAACGTCGCCGGCGCGAGCGGCATCGCCGTCGATTCCTCGCTGTGGACCCAGATCACCTCGCAGACGATCATGAATGCAAGCAGCGCCTTCGTGACCCCGTGGGCGCCGGTGATCGGCACGGTCGACAGCGACAACGCCTTCACCTACCTGACCGGCTTCACGCCGATGGCCAACACCAAGGCCAATTTCAATCCGGGCTGGGTGATGCCGTCTGCGCCGACCACGACGCAGGGCGATCTGGCGTTCGGCTGGAACGGTGCCGACACCGCCTACCTGTTGGCCCACCTCACGCCTGATACGTCGGAGGTCTACGGCTACACCAACAAGATCGGCGCGCTGAACGCCGCCGTGCTGAGCTTTACTGGCACTGGCAGCACGGTCGGCAACTGGGTGCCGGTGGTGGCGGTGGCCGACCTCGACGGCCAGTGGCAGACCGGTGGCGTGCAGTTCGGCAACGGCACGTTTCAGGTCACCATGACCGAATACCAGCCCGGCGATCTCGGCACCGCGCTAGCCAAGACCAGCCAGTTCCAGGCCTTCACCGTGGCGATGGACGACCTGCTGCTGACCACCGCCGACGGCGGCGCGGCGCTGGCGCTCGACAATACCGGCCACGCCTCGACCCCGGGCAACTGGATCAGGCTGTCTACCGCCAGCTCGACCCTGCCCAACGGCACGCTGGTCGCCTATGCCACCAACGACAGCGGCCAGATGGTCGACCGCGCCGGCAGTGTCACCGCCTCGCTCCATGAAGCGACCCTGGTCCGCATCGGCCTGGTCAAGAGCGACGTCGGCGACACGATGTTCAGCGGCGATCAATCGGTCTATCTGCCGGTCGGCCAGCAGATGCATTTCGCGATCGTCACCGGCAACGGCACGGTCGACAGTTCGCCGACCGTGGACATCACTGGCAGCGGCGGCAGCGATTCCTATACCGTCGGCGTCAGCAACGGCAGCGGCATGCTGTCGATGACGGCGCAGGTGATCGCCGGCAACACGCTCACCACGGATGCCGTCACCGCCGCCGCCCAGCGTAACGACGACACGGCCTGGATCTATCTCACACACGGCGCCACGGTCGATGTCGACCTCGCCTGGAGCTCGGGCTACGTGAACACGCTGCATTTCGTGAAGATCGACATCGACGCCACGACCGGCGCCTGGAGCGTCGGTGGCGTTGCGTATGGCAACACGGAAGATTTCCGCACGGCCGTTCGCGACAATTGGGATTCGGGTTTCTCGGCCTCGCACGGCAACGGTACCGGCTCGGACACCTCCGCGACATGGACGGTCGCCGGCACGAGCGGCTACTACGCGCCGGTCCTGGTCAACGGCGCCAACGAACTGTTCATCATCGACCACGGCACCACGATCGCCAACCAGGACAACGCCACGCACATCCGCATGTACGGCGAGAACATCTTCGGCTTCGAGGACAAGATTGGCGGCGACTGGGACTACAACGACATGGTGCTTAAGCTCGCGATCACCGGCTGAGCGACGGGCCGTCGAGCAGGGCCGCGGCGAGATCGGCGGCACGGATCGTGGTCAGGCAGGCCCGGCTGTGCGGACACGCATCGTCGTCGTAGGTTGGCGTGCCGTAGCAGGGCATGCAGGCCGGCGGCGCACGTGAGGTCACGACGGCATGCGCGTCACCCCAGGGCCGCGTGCGCTCGACGTCGGTCGGGCCGCCGGCGACGACCACCCTGGTGCCGACGGCGGCGGCAAGATGGGCTATGCCGGTGTCGCCGGTCAGCACGGCTCCACAGGCCTGCAGCACATGCAGCAGGTCGTTCACCGGGAGGCCGACGACCTCGACCGTGCGCTCGCGCAGCGCCAGCGGAAGCTTCGCATGCGGCGGATCGGGCGACCCTTGAATGTAGAGGATCGTGGCGCGTGGCACCGCCCGAAGCAGTTCACACACCGCTTCCGTCGCCAGGTCTGCAGGCAGGCGCTTGATCGGTTGTGAGGCGCTGCCGAGATGAAGGGCGACGATCGGGCCGGCAGTGTCGCGCAGGCGGCAGAGCAGAGCTTCAGCTGCAGGAGAGGGAGGGCCGAGGCTGATCCGCGAGTCGCAAGCAGCGATCGCGGCATCGTCGATGTTGCCCAGCAGGAGCTGCAGCAGGGCGCCGTTGGCGACGAAGCGGTGCGCCCGGGGGGCCCGCGCGACGACCGTCGCGGACAGGCGCGTCAGCGGATGATCGTCGTCGGAAACGACGAGGGGTACGCCGGCGAACCAGCGGGCTGCGGCAGCAAAGTGCCAGCTATTCATCGTGGCGATGAACGCCACGTCGAAGCGCCGTGGGCGCAGCCGCCAGAATGAGCGCAGCCGATCAAGGCGCGACCCTGTCCAGGGAAGCAAGGCGATATCGTGCGCGAGGCCGGCGTGCAGAAGCATCGAGCCGGCTTCGGGACTTCGCACCAGCGCGGTGACCAGGGCGGTCGGTTGTCGCTCTCGCAGCAAACGGAAGAGCGACACATTCATCAGCAAGTCACCGAATCCGTTGGGCTGGACGACGAGGACGCGAGGCGCCGCAAGCTTCGCTTGCCCCCTATCGTCCAATGACGGGTCGCGGATCATGCGCCCAGTTTCCCGTGCCTTTGCCCGGACGCAAGCAGATTGAGAGCAAAGAACGACGGCGTCTTCCGGCCCGCGCATCGAGGTGGCGACGTGTCTCGATCGATCCTATATCGGTCGGGATGTGGGCCAATCCAGTGGCGACTTCAGCATGAATCACGACGAGGGCGATTCTCTCGGCGGCCGGTTGGGTCGCTATGCCAAGGTGGGCGCGTCGGTTGGTGGACTGGCGGCCCGGCTGGCAGGGCAG
This sequence comes from Enhydrobacter sp., assembly GCA_025808875.1. Classification (NCBI taxonomy): domain Bacteria; kingdom Pseudomonadati; phylum Pseudomonadota; class Alphaproteobacteria; order Hyphomicrobiales; genus Enhydrobacter; species Enhydrobacter sp. Next base: position 1,971,276 of record CP075528.1, read on the forward strand.
CGCTATCTCGGCTTTTCGCTCGACCGCGAGCGCCATGCCGCGGAACTGCGCGCCGCGCTGGGCGGGCTGAAGGGCCCGCTGATGAAGGCCGCCCAGCTCATCGCCACCATTCCCGACGCGTTGCCGCCGGAATATGCGCGGGAGTTGGCACAGCTCCAGGCCGACGCCCCGGCCATGGGCTGGGCTTTCGTGCGCCGTCGCATGGCAACCGAGCTGGGACCGGACTGGCGGGAGAGGTTCGCGCGCTTCGACAAGGAGGCTTCGTTCGCGGCGTCGCTCGGTCAGGTCCATCGCTCCGTACTGCATGACGGGCGCGAGGTCGCCTGCAAGCTGCAGTATCCCGACATGGCGTCGGCCATGGAGGCCGACCTCAACCAGCTCAAGCTGGTGTTCGCCGTCGGCCAGCGCTTCGACCCGGCGATCCGCACCGACGAGATCCACGCCGAGATCACCGAGCGCCTGCGCGAAGAGCTCGACTATCGTCGCGAAGCCCGGCACGTCGCGCTCTACCGGCACCTGTTGCGCGACGAGACCGCCGTGCACGTGCCCGAGGTCGTAGCGGAGCTGTCGACCGATCGCCTGCTCACCATGACATGGCTGAGCGGCGAGCGTTTGCTCGACTGGAAGCAGAGGCCGCAGGAGGAGAAGGACCGGCTGGCAGCGAACATGTTTCGCGCCTGGTATGTGCCGTTCTATTTTTCCGGCGTCATCCACGGCGATCCGCATCTCGGCAACTACACCGTCCGGTCCTCGGCCGAGGTGAACCTCATGGATTTCGGCTGCATCAGGATCTTTCCGCCGCGTTTCGTACGCGGCTCGATCGAGCTCTACCGCGCCCTGATGACCGACGACATGGACCGTGCCGTGTCGGCCTACGAGGACTGGGGCTTCAGCGGCCTCACGCGCGAGGCGATCGCCGTGCTCAATCGCTGGGCGGCCTTCCTCTACGGTCCCCTGATGGACGACCGCGCGCGGCGCCTGACCGAGGGTATCGCCGAAGGCTATGGGCGGGAAATGGCGCAAGACGTGTTCGCCGAGCTGCGGCGCATGGGCGGGGTGCGGCCGCCGCGTGAGTTCGTGTTCATGGATCGCGCCGCGATCGGCCTCGGCGCCGTCTTCATTCATCTGCGCGCCAGCATCAATTGGCATCGGATGTTCGAGGAGCTGATCGCCGATTTCGATCTGGACGCTCTCGGTGCACGGCAGGCAGAAGCGCTAGCTGTCGCCGGTCTGGCATGAGCACTCAGACGCGCATCAGGGCGGCTCGCAGCACCAGCAGCAGATAGGCGGCGCCGAGCAGCAGGCCGGCGAGGAAGATGGAGTGGCCGGCCAGAACGCCCAGTACGGCCCACCAGACGAGCAGCGCGGCCGGCGCGATCAGCAGCACGCTCCACGCCGCCGAGGAGGCCGCTCGGCCCCGATTCCAGGCCAGCAGCGACACGGCTCGATATTCGCGCAGGGCGAACCAGACGAACCCGAAGAGGACCGGCGCGCCGAGCACGGGCCACCGGACGAAGTCGACGATGGCCGCGGTCAATTCCTCGTCGCCTGCCGAGAGCGATCCGGCGCGACGCAGCTCCACGAGCGAATGGCCGTAGAAGACCGGTGCTGCCAGCCAGAGCAGGATGGCCAGACTCCAGACCATCCACTTCTCCTTCGGCATCACCCGCGGACCTTCGGCATCATGATCAAGTCCCACGGACTCGGCACGTCACCATGCGGCACCCAGACGAGCGCCGGTGCGTCGAGCGCGAAAGCCTTGTGTAGCGCGACCTCAAGCTGCCGGGCGTCGGTCGCCTTGAAGGACGCGACGCCGAAACTGTCGGCCAGCCTGCAGAAGTCGGGGTTCTGCAGGTCGGAGGCGATGAGGCGGTTGCCGTAGCGTTCCTGCTGGATGCGCTTGACGTTGCCGAAGGCGCCGTTGTCGAACACCACGACGACCACGGCGAGGTTGTGGCGGGCGGCGGTGGCGAGTTCGCCGATCTGATAGAGGAAGCCGCCGTCCCCCGCGATCGCCAGCACTTTGCGCCCGGGCATCGCGGCTTTCGCGCCGAGCGCGGTGCCGAAGCCCCACCCGAGATTGTCCTGGTATCCCGGCGACAGGAAGGTGCGTGGCTTCTCGATGGGCAGCGCCACGCGCGAGGCGAAGCCGATCTGGCTGACCTCGTCGACGAAGATGCCGTCCTCCGGCAGGGCAGAGCGGATCGCTTTGAGGAAACTCGTTTGCGGCTCTAAATGCGACAGGCGCTCGGCGAGCCACGTGCGATGCGTGCCCAGTTCGCCGGCCCGTGAAGGGCGCTTGCGATTGTGCCGGGGCAGGGCGGCGATCAGCGCGCGCAGTTGCGGCGCCGCGTCGCCCACGATGGCCGCGTCGGGCTTGCGGAAGCGCTCGTGCTCGTCGGGGTCGATGTCGAGTCGCACGACCTTGAGCCCGGCATCGACGCCCCACTGGCTGTTCTGGACGAAGAAGCGCGTGCCGATCGCCAGCACGGCGTCGGTGTCCTTCCACAGCCGATGACCGATCGGCATGTCGACGGCCAGCCGGTGCGAGCTCGGGATGACGCCGCGGCCACGGCGATACGAACAGACCGGCGCCTCGAGCATTTCGGCCAGCGTCGCCACCTCGGCGGAGGCGTCGAGCGCGCCGCCCCCCAGCACGAGCATCGGCCGCTCCGCCTGGCCCAGGATCCTGGCGGCCGTTTCTATGGCTTCGTCGTCGATCGGGTCCGGCGGCGGGGGCGACGGTGGAGCGTCCGGCAGCGCGACGTCCGCGCGCTTGGCCCAGGTATCGAGCGCACATTCCAGCGCGACTGGACGCGGCCGTCCCGTGGTCGCCTGCCGGATCGCCTGGCTGACCAGAGACGGAGCCTCCTGTGGGCTGCGGATGCGCTCGGCCCACTTGGTGATGTGTCGCATCAGACCGAGTTGGTCATGGATCTCGTGCAGATGGCCGTGGCCGCGATCGATGTCGACCTGCGGGATCTGCCCGACCAGCGCCAGCACCGGCGCGTTCATGCCGTAGGCCGTGAGCAACGCCGCGCCGGCGTTCAGCAAGCCGGGACCGGGCACCACGGCAAAGGCTTGCGGCCGACCCGTCGCCAGCGCCGCGCCGAGCGCCATGTAGGCCGCGGTCTGCTCGTGCCGCGGATGGAGGACGCGCAGCCTGTCGGCGGCATGGTAGAAGGCGTCGAACAGCGGATCGTTGTGCAGGCCGGGCAGGGCATAGACCGTGTCCAGGCCATGGCGCAGGAGAGTGTGGACGGTGGCTTCGGCGGTACTGAGACGGGGCATTCGGACGACACCTCCGGCGGGACAGCCCGGTCTATAGCACATGCGTCTCGCGCTCTACGCTCTGCTCGCGCTCGGGGGCATCGCATCGTGCGCCGCGTTGCTGGCGTGGTTTGCCGAGCGCAGCCTGTTGCGCGAGGCCGATGCTCGGTCGACGGCCGATCTCGCACAAGTCGCGCCAGTTGAGGTCGCGCTCGTGCTCGGAACGGCGCCCATCGGTCCCGAAGGTGGCCCCAATCGGTATCTGGTCTATCGGCTCGACGCCGCCGCGGCGCTGTGGCACGCCGGCAAGGTACGCTTCCTTCTCGTGAGCGGCAATCGCGAGGGCAGCTACGACGAGCCGACGGCAATGCGCGTCGGCTTGATCGCACGCGGCGTGCCCGCGGCCGCCATCTACCGCGACTTCGCGGGCTATCGGACGCGCGATTCGATCCTGCGCGCCCGCGATGTCTTCGGGCTTGGGGAATTCATCGTCGTCTCGCAGCGCTTCCACGTCGGCCGCGCCCTGTTCATCGCGCGGCACGAGGGTATCGGCGCCAGCGGATTCGACGCCCGCGACGTCGTCCGGCCGCACAGCATGCTCACCGAACTGCGGCGATATCCATCGGCCTTGATCGCCTATCTGGAAGTGCTGTCGCGGCGGCGGCCGCACGAAACAGGGCGGAAGGTGTCTATCGGAGTCGACCCGCCGGATTGAGCGCCATGTCGCGCAATTCCGGAAGCGGTGAGACCACGGGCTTGCCGGCGAAATGGGCGTCGAGATTCTGTCGCACCAAGGCGGTCATGCGCCGTTGCGCATGCTCGGTGCCGCCGCCGAAGTGCGGCGTCATGACCAGATTGTCGAGTGGTAACAACTCGGTGCCCTCGTAGGGCTCCTCGTCGAACACGTCGAGGGCGGCACCTTCGATGACGTTGTTGCGCAGGGCCTCGGCGAGATCCGCCTCGTCGACGGCCCATCCCCGGGAGATGTTCACGACGTGGCCGCGCGGCCCCAGCGCGGTCAGCACGGCCGCGTTGATGATATGCCGGTTCGACGCGTCGGAGCGCAGACAGACCATCAGGTAGTCGCACCAGGTCGCCAACTCCATCACGTTGGCGAAGTAGGGGTAGTCGACGTCGCTCCGCGGGCGGCGGTTGCAGTAGCCGATTTCGACATCGAAACCCTTGAGCCGCCTGGCCACTTCCATGCCAATCGCACCGAGTCCCAGGATGCCGACTTTGCCGCCGGTCAGGCCCGCGATGACACCGAAGCGATTGGGGATACGCTTGGTCCAATCGCCGCGCCGTATCATCTTGTCGGCGCGCACGATGCGCCGCGTCGACGCGAGCAGGATGGCGACCGCCATCTCGGCGACGTCCGGCGCATTGGCGTCGGCGCCGTGGGTGACCATGACGTTCCGTTGGCGCGCCGCCTCAAGATCGATCCGTTCGTAGCCCGTGCCGTAGCAACAGACCAGCGACAGGCGCGGCAACGCCGCCATCAGCCTGTCGGAAACGCCGACGCTCCCGGTCGTCACCAGAGCTTGCACATGCTCAGCCGTCCCAGATGGAATGAAGGCCGGATCCGGTTTGTCCATGTGGCCGAGGATGTCGTAGCGCTCGGCGAAGGTGGCGAGGGTCGTCTTGGTAAAGTGAAAGCCGGTGAGGATTGCGGGACGGTCGGCCATGCCCGGCCCTAACACGCAAACCGCATCGGCGTAAATCAATCCTTGTCACGCGGCGAAAATGCGGCTTGCAAACAGCCGAGTGCTGTGCATCGTGCCCGCACGACCGGATCCAGCGCCTACATCGACCCATCGGCAAACGCTCCATGAAAATTGCAATTCTCAAAGAACGCAGGCCTCACGAGACTCGCGTGGCCGCGACGCCCGACACCGTCAAGAAACTGAAGGCTTTGGGCGCGGAAGTTACGATCGAATCGGGAGCGGGGACGGCGGCAGCCTACACCGATCGGGCCTACATGGAGGCCGGGGCAAGCATCGTGCCAGACGCGGCGACGGCCGTGGCGGCGGGCGACATCGTTTTCAAGATTCAGCGCCCGATGATGGCGGACGAGGGCCTCGACGAGCTCGGCCTCCTGCGGCAGGGCCAGATGCTGATGTCGCCGCTCGGTGCACTCACCAACAAGGAACTCGTGCAGGCGTTGGCAGCGCGCGGCGTGACGACCTTCGCGCTCGAACTGATTCCGCGTATCACCCGCGCCCAGTCGATGGACATCCTGTCATCGCAGGCGAACCTCGCCGGCTACAAGGCGGTGCTGCTGGCGGCCAATACCTTCGGCCGCATTTTCCCGCAGATGATGACGCCGGCGGGCACGCTCGCTCCGGCGCGCGCCTTCATCATGGGTGTCGGCGTCGCCGGCCTGCAGGCGATTGCCACGGCGCGTCGGCTGGGCGCCGTCGTGTCGGCCACCGACGTGCGGCCTGCGACCAAGGAACAGGTCCAGTCGCTCGGCGGCAAGTTCGTCGCTGTCGAGGACGAGGAGTTCAAGGCGGCAGAGACGGCGGGCGGCTACGCCAAGCAGATGAGCCCGGAATACCAGGCCAAACAAGCCGCACTGGTCGCCGAGCACATCAAGGTGCAAGACATCGTCGTCACCACGGCGCTGATCCCGGGGCGCAAGGCGCCGATGCTGGTCAGCGAGGATATGGTGAAGACCATGAAGCCGGGCTCGGTCATCGTCGACATGGCGGTCGAGCAGGGCGGCAACTGCCCGCTGTCGGAATACGGCAGGACGGTCGAGAAGCACGGCGTGAAGATCGTCGGACCGGCCAACCTGCCGGCCGAGCTGCCGACCGACGCCTCGGCGCTGTTCGCGCGCAATCTGCTGAACTTCATCACGCCCATGGTCGACAAGGAAACCAGGGCGCTGAAAGTCGACGTCGAGGATGAGGTCGTGAAGGGGACGCTGGTGACCCGGGACGGCCAGATCGTGCATCCCTCGCTGGCCTCGAACTAGGAGCAGGCAATGAACGACCAACTCGCCGGCGAGGCAGCGAAGCTCGCGACGCAGGCCCAGGATCTTGCCAGCCAACTCAAGGGCGTGGCGCAGCGGATCACCGACATGGCTGCCCAGGGTGGCGCGGCGTTGCCCGACGGTCATATGCCGTTCGTCGCCCTGCTGACCATCTTCGCGCTGGCTTGCTTCGTCGGCTACTACGTGGTGTGGCGGGTGACGCCGGCGCTGCACTCGCCGCTGATGGCCGTCACCAACGCGGTGTCGTCGGTCATCATCGTCGGCGCCCTGCTGGCGGCCGGGCTCAAGGGCCTTGGTGCGGCGCAGTTCTTCGGCGCCATCGCCGTGGCGCTGGCCGCGGTCAACATCTTTGGCGGCTTCATCGTCACACATCGCATGCTGTCGATGTTCAAGAAGAAGCAACCGGTCAAGAAGTAGGGGCGGGGGAAGAGCGGGATGATCACCCATGAAATAGCCGCCTACGGCTACCTGATCGCGGCGATCTGCTTCATCATGGCGTTGCGCGGGCTGAGCTCGCCCGTGACCTCGCGGCAGGGCAACCTCTACGGCATCGTCGGCATGGTGATCGCGATCGGCGTCACCGTGGCCTCGCCGGGCGTGGTTTCACCCTGGCTGATCGTGATCGGCCTGATCGTCGGCGGCGCGATTGGCACGATCGTGGCGATGCGCATCCAGATGACGGCGCTGCCCCAGCTCGTGGCGGCCTTCCATTCGCTGGTCGGCCTCGCCGCGGTCTTCGTGGCCGCGGCGGCGTTCATTTCGCCTGACGCCTTCGGCATCGGCGCGCCGGGCAAGATCAAGGTGCAAAGCCTGATCGAGATGGGCTTGGGCACCATTATCGGCGCCATCACCTTCACCGGCTCCATCGTCGCCTTCGCCAAGCTGCAGGGTCTGGTGTCCGGATCGCCGCTCGTCTTTCGCGGCCAGCATCCGCTCAACGCCCTGATCGGCGTCGCACTGGTGCTGCTGCTGGTGTGGTTCGCCATGCGCGGTCATCCCATGACTTTCGTGCTGCTGATCGTGCTGTCGCTGGCGCTGGGCTTCCTGCTGATCCTGCCGATCGGCGGCGCCGACATGCCGGTCGTGGTGTCGATGTTGAACTCCTATTCGGGCTGGGCGGCGGCCGGCATCGGCTTCACGCTCGGCAACACTGCGCTGATCGTCACCGGCGCTCTGGTCGGCTCCTCGGGCGCCATCCTGAGCTACATCATGTGCAAGGGCATGAACCGCTCGATCTTCAACGTGATCCTGGGCGGCTTCGGCACCGACAGCAGCGCGGCCGGCCCGGCCGGTGCCAAGACCGACAAGCCCGTCAAGGCGGGTTCGGCCGAGGACGCGGCCTTCCTGATGAAGAACGCGAGCTCCGTCATCATCGTGCCGGGCTACGGCATGGCGGTCGCCCAGGCCCAGCACGCGCTGCGCGAGATGGCCGACATCCTGAAGAAGGACGGCGTCAACGTGCGCTACGCCATCCATCCCGTCGCCGGCCGCATGCCGGGCCACATGAACGTGCTGCTCGCCGAGGCCAACGTACCCTACGACGAAGTGTTCGAGCTCGACGACATCAACCGCGATTTCGCCTCGACCGACGTCGCCTTCGTGATCGGCGCCAACGACGTCACCAACCCGGCGGCCAAGACCGATCCCAAGAGCCCGATCTACGGCATGCCCATCCTCGACGTGGAGCGGGCGCAAACCGTGCTGTTCGTGAAGCGCGGCATGGCCTCGGGCTATGCCGGCGTCGACAACGAGCTGTTCTTCCGCGACAACACCATGATGTTGTTCGCCGACGCCAAGGTGATGTGCGAGAACATCGTGAAGTCGCTGGAAGGCTCGGCGCATTAGGACATGTTGGTCATCCCGACGCCCCTTCGGGCGGCGCAGCCGCCCTCAGGACAAGCTCCGGCCGAGGGCGGCCAGGAAAGGTCCGACGCGCTACACCCGGGATGACACCGATGGCCCTCTACATCCTCCACGGCATCAACCCGTCGCCCTATTCGGTGAAGATGCGGGCGATCCTGCGCTATCGCCGCATTCCGTTCGTGTGGAGCGGCAGCGGCAACCCGCGTGACGTCGCGGTGGCGGCGGGGCTGCCGCCGGTGATTCCGGTGCTGACCTTCCCGGATGGCCGGGCGATGAACGATTCCACGCCGCTCGCCTATGTGCTCGAGAGCGAGCATCGCGAACGCTCGATCGTCCCGGACGATCCGGCGCTCGCCTATCTCAGCGACCTGCTCGAGGATTTCGGCGACGAGTGGGTCACCAAGATCATGTTCCATTACCGCTGGTACTATGCGGCAGACCGCGCCTTCGCGCAGGACTGGGTGGTGACGTCGCGCGATCCGGTGATGCCGGCGGCCGAGCGCAAGGCGGCCATGCAGGCCTTCAACGATCGCCAGGTCGGCCGCATGGCGATGGTCGGCTGCACCGAGCAGAACCGGCCGATCATCGAGGACAGCTACCGCTTCATTCTCGACGCGCTGGATCGGCACGTGCGGACGACACCGTTCCTGTTCGGCTCGCGGCCGTCGCTCGCCGATTTCGGGCTGTTCGGCCAGCTGCAGATCCTGTCCGTCGACCCGACGCCGATGGCCGAGATGCGCACGCGCGCGCCCGACGTCTATTACTGGCTTCTGCGCCTCGACGACGCTTCGGGCGTGGAAGGCGCGTGGATGGACGCGAAGGCGCCATTGCCCGAGACCGTGACGGCGCTGCTGAAGCACTGCGCCGAGACCTACCTGCCGTTCCTCGCCGCCAACACGCGCGCGCTGCAGCAAGGGGTGAGCGACGTCGCGCTCGACATCCTCGGCAAGCCCTATGCCCAGGCGCCGTTCCGCTATCAGGGCAAGTGCCACGACGCACTGCGCAAGAAGCTCGCGGCGTTGCCAGCCGACGCCCACAAGCGACTCGATCCGGTGCTCGAGCAAACGGGCTGCATTCGCTATCTGATGTGACATGACATACCGGGCCGTCCTGTTCGATGTCGGCGGTCCGATCGACATGGAGTTCGCCTGGGAGATCGCCGTCGACGGTGCCATCGCGGCCGCGTGCGGCATGGAAGGCATTCGCGTCGACCAGACAATGATCGAGGAGGCGTCCGACAGGGCGGTCGCTGCCTTCGCCGCCGACGCCTACGGCCACATGATCGAGATCCTGTGCGGCGATCCCGCCACGGTCGCCCGGGTGCGCCACCGTGTCGAGACGATGACGGGCCAGCTCGACGCCTTCCAGCTCCGGCCCGACATCGACAGGCTGCTGCGGCAACTGCGCCAGCCTCCTGTACTGGTGCTGGGTGCGCTGAACGCACCATGGGATCGGCTGGAGCGGGAAGGGCTGGCCAGTCTGTTCGTTCGCGATGTCGACCTGCCGCCAGTTGAGTGCATCCTGGTCGGCGACCGGCTCGATCGCGACATTGCCCCGGCGAAAGCCAGGGGCATGAGGACCATCCAGTTCCGCACCGGCCGCTGGCGCAAGCAGCGCCCGCGCAACGATGTGGAGACACCGGACGAAGTCGTCACCGACGTCGCCGAGCTCGAGGCCGCGATCCGGGCATTGGCCGGCTGAGGCTGCATCAACCGCGCTAATCCAGCAGTTCCCGGCAGTCGAGATCCTCGGCGGCGAGGTGGATGCGTGCCAGATGCAGCCACCAGACCACTGGCGGAATGCCGTCGGCGTGCTGCCAGGCCGGCATCATGGTCGCCCACAGCACCGAGAGCCGGTAGTCGTCCCGCAAAGCACGCCGGTCGTAGTCCGTCACTCCTCGCGCCGTCAGCTCGGCGTGATAGACGTCGAGCAAATGCGTCTCGCGACGATGCCTGAGGTCGGGGTGCCAGTGCAGCGCCATCTGATAGGCAAGGTCGCCTGTCGACCACCCGATCCGCCAGGCGTCCCGGTCGAAGAGCCTGGGGCCGCCTGCCATGCCAGGCTTTGGCAACAGGCAATTCCAGTGATGCGCGTCGCCGTGCACGATGGTCATGTGGCGGCGGGAGTGGTAGCGTTGGGAAAGCGCAGGTGCACGCTCGATCAGCCGCTCGTAGAAGGCAAGATGGTCGGGCGACAGGCGATCGCCCAGCCTGTCGGAAAGCTTCGCCATCGCCTGGGCCATGTTCTTCTGCCCTTGCGGCAGCTCCGAGGGATTTGCCCAGGTTCCAATCGATTTGCCGAGCTCGCGATGGTCCCACCAGCTCGCGTGGAAGCGAGCGAAGGCGCACACGATCGATTCGCAGTCGGACAGGGTTGGCGGAAGAGGCCAGACGGAAGCCAATGCATGCGTATCCTGGAGATCCTCGAGCAGGATGTGCCAGTCGCCGCTTGCCTCGTCCCACCGGGTATCGTGGCACGACACCAGCACATCTGCCGCCGAGGCCGGCGCCAGCGTGCGGTAGAATGCGACCTCGCGATGGCCGGGGCCGCGGCGCCCGTCGAGGCGACGGGTCTTGAGGAACAGGGTCGGCGGCCCGGGTTCGCCGTCATAGACGAGCTTCAGGCCCCAGATGTGAGAGAGGATTGTCGGACTGGATGATTCGACCGTGACGGTCCTGACGTTGCGGCCGAGGATCTCGCCGAGTCGCCGCGCATCGAGAGGGGAATCAGTGACTGTGATGGCTCGCTCCGTAGCGGTGGATGTGCAGGGGCGCCTTGGCGAGACCGGGGCAGAAGGTGCCGACGACGTTCTCCAGCCGGTCGTAGAGCTTCTTCGCCTGGCCGGCAAGCGGCGCGCGGCGGGCCCGTGAGGCTTCGGCCTGCGCCGCCAGCTTGGCGAGATCGACGGTCAGCAGCTTGCGGTTCTCGACCACAATGCGGCCGCCGATCATCACCGAATGCACGGCGGTGCCGTCCTCGGTGTGCACGATCTGGTTCACCGGATCGTTGGTCGGGATCCAGTTGATGTGGTGCAGGTCGAGGAAAACGATGTCGGCCTTGTAGCCCGGAGCGATCCGGCCGATCTGCTTCTCCAGGCCGAGCGCGCGGGCGCTGCCTTCGGTGGCGGCGCGCAGCGCCTCGTCGGTGGTGAGCCAGCGCTGCCAATCCGGACCCTGCACCTTGGAGACCAGCGAGGCGAGCCGCATCGCTTCGTACATGTTGAGGTTGTCGGAGCAGTTGGCGCCGTCGGTGCCGACCCCGACATTGACCCTGCGCTCGATCATGCGGCGCACATCGGCCATGCCGCTGCCCAGCCGCATGTTGGAGCCAGGATTGTGCGCGACCGAGGCGCCGCGGTCGCCCAGCCGCTTCATGTCCTCGTCGTCGAGCCAGACGCCGTGCGCCACCGTGAAGCGCTCGTTGATCAGCCCGAGCTGCTCCATGTGCGCGGCGAGCGAGGTGCCGTAGCGCTTGTAGCCCGCGATCACCTGCACCTTCGATTCAGCGACGTGGCTGTGGATGCCGACGTCGAATTCGCGGGCGAGATCGCGGCAGGCGACCAGGAAATCGTCGCTACAGTGATGGGGGATGGTCGGGGCCACGGCCATCGAGACCCGGTCGAAGGACCATTTCTGCAGGGCCTTCCGCATCTGGCGGGTCGTCGCCTTCCAGGGCGCGTAGCGGAAGCTTTCGACGTCCTTCTGCAACGACGGCGAGAGGCGTTCCATCAGTCCGGGAATGGCATCGAAGAAGGTGATGTCGGCGACCATTGGCGCCAGCACGGCGCGCATGCCGACATCCTCGTACGCCCTGGCCATCGCAGACAGACCTTCGACCGACGGCAAGGGGAACTCGGCGGCGAGGTCATAGGCCGCGGTGCAGCCTTTCAGCACCATCTCGGCGGCGCCGATCTGGGTAGCGAGATACTTGTCCTCCAGCGTGCGGCCGGTGCCTATCCATTGGCTGGCTGTCAGCAGTAGCTCCAGCGACCAGCGGTCGCCCAGGCCCTTGCCGAGGTTGCCCGGTCCGTGGGTGTGGGCGTTGATCAATCCGGGGTGCATCAGCCTGTGACGGGCGTCGACCACCGTCGCGCCGGCCGGCGCGGCGAAGCCGGGGCGACCGATCTCGGCGATCGCGTCGCCTTTGATCAGGATGTCGGCGGGGGTGGCGGTTCGCTTGGCGATGTCGAGCAGGCGGCCGCCGCGGATGATGGTGTGTTGAGCTTTTCTGGCCATGGTGGACAGCGTCGCAAACTCGGTGCCAGATGTCTCGTCCCGTGGAGGCCATGGCATGCAGCACAAGCTCATTTCCGGCGACAACCACATCGATCTGACCTACTGCCCGGCCGACCTCTGGTCGTCTCAGGCACCAGCCAGGTGGAAGAAGAACGCCCCGCGCGTCGAGGAGCGCAACGACGGTCAGCACTGGTTCGTCGACGACAAGGACCGTGGCATGTGGAACGGCGTCGGTCCGGGCTTCCTGCCCTACACCAAGGGGTCGTTCGGGCATGTCGACGAGATGAAGGAGGCCGGGTTCGTGTGGGACAGCTATCCCGGCGCCCAGCCGCGGCCGACGACACCCGAGCTGCGCATCGCCGATCTCGACCGCGACGGCCTCGACAAGGAGATCATCTATGGCTGCCTGATGGTCAACGATCTGATCGAGGACGCCGAGCTGCGCGTGTGGGTCAACGCGCGCTACAACGACTGGGCCGCCGACTTTTCCCGGCGCGCCGATCCCGACCGCATCTTCCCGCTCGCCATCATTCCCAACACCGATCCGACCGCCGCGGCCGCCGAAGTGCGGCGCTGCGCGAAAATGGGACTGAAAGGGGGCGATCTCGCCTTCAAGCGCATGAGCCTGCCGCTCTGGCACAAGGACTGGTTCCAGCTCTGGGAGGCCTCGGCCGAGTGCCGCTTTCCGATCTCCTTCCACTCCACAGGGTTCAAGGCGTTGCGCGCGCCCGACACGCCGGAAATGGAGAAGGAATACATGGTCCAGCACCGGCTGGTGCGTTCGGCGCTGTTCCAGCTCGACACCATGGAGGTGCTCGTTTCGGTGCTCGCCTCGGGCGCCTGCGAGAAGTACCCGGACTTCAATTTCGTGTTGGGCGAGTCGGGCGTGACCTGGTTGCCCTACGTGTTCGATCGCCTCGACACCGAATACCACGACCGCGCGCGCAGCCTGGGTTTCAAGATGAAGCCGAGTGACTATTTTCGCCGCCAGGGCTTCGTCACCTACCAGCAGGACAAGTACCTCGAGCCGATCGTGCCGCTGATCGGCGAGGACAACATCATCTGGGGTGCCGACTACCCGCACCCCGATTGCATCTGGCCGAACTCGCGCGAGACGCTGGCGAAGAACCTCGCCGGCTTCTCGGAACCGGTGCAGAAGAAGATCGTCCACGACAATGTGGCCCGCCTTTACGGACTGAACTGATGAAAGCCGCTTACATCGACGAATTCGGCAGCCCGGACGTCCTGAAGTACGGCGATCTGCCCGACCCGGTCGCCGGTCCGGGCCAGGTCGTGGTCGACACCGTGGCCGCGAGCGTGAACGGGGCCGACCCGAAGGTCTGTGCCGGCGAGTACAAGCAGGTGACGTTTCCGGTGGTCCTGGGCCGGGACTTCTCCGGTGTCGTGAGCGCGGTCGGCTCGAGCGTCGCGGATCTCGAGGTGGGCGACGAGGTGTTCGGCGTGCTGGAGACCGGTCGCGACGGCACCTACTGCGAGAAGATCGCGGTCGGTGCCGCGGTCGTGGCCAAGAAGCCCAAGGCGCTGTCGCATACCGACGCCGCGGGCCTGGCGCTGATCGGGCTCACGGCGATCTGCGCGATCGAACAGTCCATCAAGCTCGCACGCGGCGAGACGATCCTGATCCAGGGCGGGGCTGGCGGCGTGGCGAGCTTTGCCATCCAGCTCGCCAAGCACATCGGCGCGCGCGTGATCTCGACCGCGAGCGCCGGCAACCTCGACTATGTGAAGAGCCTCGGCGCCGACCGGGTGATCGACTACAACGAGGCCGATTTCACCAAGGTGGTCGGCAACCTGAATGCGGTGTTCGATACCGTGGGCGGCGATGTCGCCCTGCGCTCGTTCAAGGTCCTGAAGCCCGGCGGGCGTGCGGCTTTCATCGCCTCCGGCCCCCAGGCACCCACGCCCGACCGCGCCGACGTGACGGCGCTCCGGCCAGCCGTCCCGCGCACGCGCGCGCACATGGAGCGCATTGTGGAGCTCTACACCAAGGGCGCCATCAAGCCGCCGCCGGTCACGCTCTTCAAACTGTCGGATGCCGCCGAGGCGGTGAGGATCAGCGCGGCGCGGCATCTCAAGGGCAAGCTCGTCTTCAAGTTGCGCTGAACGGTCAATCGCCCTTGGTGAGAGAGTCGTCGGCACGGCGCCGTCTGGCGATACCGACGAGCTTGTCTCCACGTATGATTGTATGTGTAATGTGGTTGGCCATACCCGAAGTTTCGCATTGAAGGCCAGAGGGGCGATCTAACTCCTAGATGACGCTGGTACGGTGTCGTTCCTGTCATGAAGAGATCAAGGCGAGATACAGGAAGTGCCCCCACTGCGGCGAACGGGTACCGCGGGCCTGGGAGATGCCCGCGAAGATCGCGGCCATCGCCGTCGCCGTCCTCGCGCCGGCCTACTATCTCTACGAGGTGCTGACGCCCGAACCGGCGCCGGTCGCGGCGGCGACGGCCGAGCTGGTCGACAGGCAGCGTGAGGCCCTGGAGCAGCACTGGCGGGACTTGCAGCGGGTCTGCCGCATCCGTGACGTCAATCGGGGAACCGCCGGCTTCCAGTTCGTGAAGGTGGTGCGTCTGGTGAGCGGCGAGCTTTGTGTTCACTTCAGTCGTGCGAACGCCTTCGGCGCCGCCGTGGGCGAGCGTTGGCTGCTGCCGCACAAGGGCGAACCGCAGCGCACCAGGTCTTGCGACGGCCTGCCGGGGCGCGACCGCACGGCCCATCTCATCCGCGATCTGGCCAATTGTCCCGGCTGACCGGCGCAAACAAATACCCCCGGACGATGCCGGGGGTGGTGGTGGTCGTTCGACGGTCTCGAGAGAGGACTAGTAGCCCTCGCGCTCCATGCGCTTGCGCATAAGCTTGCGGGTGCGGCGGATGGCTTCGGCCCGCTCGCGGGCACGGCGCTCGGAAGGCTTCTCGTAGTTGCGGCGGAGCTTCATCTCGCGGAAGATCCCTTCGCGCTGCATCTTCTTCTTCAGGACGCGCAGCGCCTGATCGACGTTGTTTTCGCGGACGAGAACCTGCACTTCGATCGCTTCCTTTCAAACAGGAGAAGGCGCCCCGGAAACCGCTCCGGGGGCAATCAGAAGGCGCGGTTGGTATCACACGCCGGAACCCTTGGGAAGCCCGCCCCGGCGGCCTATATTTCACGCCATGGCCGATGCGAATGACCCCGGAGCCGACCCGGATGCCGAGTTGAGGGATCGGTTGGCCGACGCCGTCCTGGCAGAAGCCGCCTTCGAGGGCTGGAGCGGCACGGCCGTGCGCGCCGCGGCCCGCCAACTCGACCTGCCCCGGGGAGAGGCCGGCCGTCTGTTTCCGGGTGGTGCGCTGCAGGTACTCACTCATGTCAGTGAGCGCGGCGACCTGCGCACGGTTCGCGACATGGAGGCCGAAGGCGTCGGCACGCTCAAGGTGCGTGATCGGATCAGGGAAGCCGTCCGCATCCGGCTCGACCGTCACGCCGGCCCCAAGGAGGCGGTGCGACGAGGCCTGGCGGTGCTGGCGCTGCCCTTCAATGCGCCGCTCGGGCTGAAGCTTCTCTACAGGACGGTCGACGCCCTGTGGTACGCCGCGGGCGACACCAGCACCGATTTCAATTTCTACACCAAGCGCGCCACCCTCGCGGGCGTCTACTCCACCACGATTTTCTATTGGCTGAATGACCGCACGCCGGGCAGCGAGGCGACCTGGAGCTTCCTCGACCGGCGCATCGACGACGTGATGCGCATCGAGAAGCTGAAGGCCCGGGTCAGGCCTTCGGCGGCGTCGGCAGCGTCACGAAGGTGACGTGCCCCATCTTGCGGCCGGGCGCGATGCGGCTCTTGCCGTAGAGGTGCAGGCGCGCCTCGGGGTTGGCGAGATGGCGTGGCCAGTCGTTCGCCTCCTCGCCGATCAGGTTGACCATGCGCGACGGCGCGAGCATGTCGACGGCGCCGAGCGGCAGCCCGCAGATCGCGCGCACCAGTTGCTCGAACTGGCTGGTGGCGCAGGCATCGATCGTCCAGTGACCTGAATTGTGCGGCCGCGGCGCCATCTCGTTGGCGAGCACCCGGCCGTCGCGCGTCACGAACATCTCGAGCGCGACCAGCCCGACCAGATCGAGGCTGCTGGCGAGCCGGACGGCTGAGCGTTCCGCCGTCGCCAGCGTGTCGACCGGCAGGCCGGCGGGCACGCTGGTCGCCCGCAGGATGCCGTCGCGATGCTCGTTCATGCCGATCGGAAAACAGCGGGTCGTGCCGTCCAGCCCGCGCGCCACGATGGCCGAGATCTCGCACTGGAAGTCGACCAGCGCCTCCAGGATGCAGGCGCGCCGGCCGAGCTTCTCCCAGGCCGCGTCCAGATCCTCGCGAGTCGCGACGCGCGCCTGGCCCTTGCCATCGTAGCCTTCGGTGCAGGTCTTGAGGATGCCGGGCAGGACGGTTGCGGCGGCGATGTCCCGTGCCGTCGCGATCGGCTGATAGTCCGCCGTGCCGATGTCGCAGCGGCGGAAGAAGTCCTTCTCGCGCAGCCGATGCTGGGCGAAATGGATCGCCCGTACGCCGGGCCGCACCGGCTTGTGGCGTGCGCATTCGTCGACCGCGGCCTCGGGCACGTTCTCGAACTCGTAGGTGATCACGTCGACCTGGCCGGCGAAGCGGGCGAGGGCCGCTGCATCCTCGTAGGGGGCGCGAACGTGGCCGGCACTCACCTGGCCCGCCACCGATTCGGCTTCCGGCGCGAAGACCAGGCAGCGATAGCCCAGTCTCGCGGCGGCCAGCGCCGTCATGCGGCCCAACTGG
The DNA here is from genome assembly GCA_025808875.1 of Enhydrobacter sp. NCBI lineage: Bacteria > Pseudomonadati > Pseudomonadota > Alphaproteobacteria > Hyphomicrobiales > Enhydrobacter > Enhydrobacter sp. The sequence continues at coordinate 1,988,441 of CP075528.1, forward strand.
CCGCCACCCAGGATGCCGATGGTCGATCCCGGCGGCAGAGGCGTCGCGGTGCTCATCCTGGCGGACTAGCGATGGCCGGCCACCGCAGGCGATTCGTCGGATGGCGCCCGGGCGACCGCCGCGCTCTGCCGGGCGCGCCAGCGCTCCACCGCCGCCATGATCCTGGCATCGCCAAGTCCTACGATGGAGGCTGCCAGAAGGGCAGCGTTGATCGCCCCGGCGCGGCCGATGGCGAGCGTGCCGACCGGTATCCCCGCCGGCATCTGGACGATGGAAAGAAGACTGTCCTGGCCCTTCAACGCCGCGCTTTCCACCGGCACGCCGAGGACCGGAAGGGGCGTCATCGAGGCCGTCATGCCGGGCAGGTGCGCGGCCCCCCCGGCGCCGGCGATGATGACCCGCAGGCCGCGCCCCTTGGCGGCCGACGCATAGGCCATCATGCGCTTGGGCGTGCGATGGGCCGAAATGATGCGGGCCTCGAACGGCACGCCGAGCGCCTTCAGGGTGTCGGCGGCATGGTGCATGGTCGACCAGTCGGACTGGCTGCCCATGATCAGGCCGACCGCCGGAGGGCGGGCGGGACGGCGCTTGGTTGCTTTCTTGGCCATGGGTCAGGCGATGATGTCGGGAATGAGCTGACTTTCAAGCCTGATGATCTGGTCCTTCAGGCCGAGCTTGCGCTTCTTCAGCCGCTGCAGCTGGAGCTGATCGAAGGGCGCCTTCTCGATCAGGCGGTCGATCACCTCGTCGAGATCACGGTGCTCGCTCTTCAACGCCTCGAGCTTGGCGCGGATCGCGTCGGCATCCAGCGGGACTGACGGCTCGTTGCTCATTCGCTCCGCGCCGTGTACCCCTTCGCCCGCCCGAAGGGAAGCGATGTCGGACTTTCTGCCCCACCCGTTCTGGAACTTTTCGCTGGAAATCTACGGCGCCGACGGCGTCGCCGAGGCCTGCCTCGACCTGCAGGACCGGCGCGGCTGCGACGTCAACATATTGCTGTTCTGTTGCTGGCTGGGGGCGTCAGGCCGGCCGACCCTGACGGCCGACCGGCTGCGCGCGATCCTCAAGGCGAGCGATGCCTGGCAGGCCGAGATCGTGCGGCCGCTGCGCGCCGTGCGCCGCCTGCTGAAGGACCGGCCGTGGAACGAGGCCCTGCCCGAGACGGTCGAGGCCACGCGCCGCCGGGTCGCCGATGCCGAGCTCGCCGCCGAGCATGCCGAGCAGCTCAAGCTCGCCAGCCTGCACGCCCCGCCCGCCGACCGCGACCGGCCGGTCGAGAAGCGGCTGCGTGCCGCCCTGGGCAATCTCGGTGTCTACGCCGTCTGCCTCGGGATCGTGCCCGACGCGAAGGATCGCGCCGCCGTCACGACGTTGATGCGCGCGACGTTTCCCGTCCTCAGCGCCGCCGAGATCGAGCGCGCGGCGAACGGGACTCCCGCCAGCGCCTGACCTTGCCGCTGTCGAGGTCGAAGAGGTCGAGCGCGCGGCCCACCGTGTGGTCGACGATGTCGTCGAGCGTCTCGGGCCGGTTGTAGAACGCCGGTACGGGCGGCGCGACGATCGCGCCCATCTCGGCCAGCGTCGTCATGTTGCGCAGGTGGATCGTGTGCAGCGGCGTTTCGCGCACGAGCAGCACCAGCCGGCGCCTTTCCTTCAGCACCACGTCGGCGGCGCGGGTCAGCAGGTTGCCGGTGATGCCGTGCGCGATCTCGCCCAGGCTGCGCATCGAGCAGGGCGCCACGATCATCCCGGCGGTGCGGAACGAGCCGCTCGAAACCGCCGCCGCCAGATCGTCGATGCCGTGGGCGACGTCGGCCAGCCGCCGCACGTCGGCTACCTTCCAGTTGGTTTCGTGCGCCAGGGTGACTTCCGCGGTGCGCGTCATCACCAGATGGGTTTCCACAGGCAACCCTCGGAGCGCCTCGAGCAGCCGCACGCCGTAGATCACGCCGGAGGCGCCGGAGATGCCGACAATCAGTCGCAACGGGTCAGACATGCCGGCCATCCTACCCACTTATGCACAGGGCGGGCAGCGGCCGATTCGGCGTGGACTCGCGGCGGTCCCGGAGTCACTGTTGATCGTCCGCAACCAGCACGGAGACCGTCCGTATGAGCACCGTGGACCACATCGAAGCGCTCAAGGCCAAGCACGCTTCCCTCGAGCAGGCGATCCACCAGGAAAATACCCGGCCCCATCCCGACGACGATGCGATCTGCAGCCTCAAGAAGCGCAAGCTCCAGATCAAGGACGAGATCACGCGCCTGAGCGTTCAAACCAGGAAACATTGACGCCGTAGGGTCCGCGGCGCTCCCGCCCGGCGAGCCGGCGCCATCGCGCCGGCCGCGAGCTGTGCGCTACGGCAGCTTGTGCAGATTCACCGTCCAGTTCACCGGGCCGAAGGCGCCGCGCGAGCTGCCGCTGCAGTTGGCGATGTCGCCAGCCCCGCGCCGGCAGACGAGTTGGTCGGCATACCAGCGCGAGCCGTCGTTGCAGGTAGTGTCCGAATCGCGCAACCGCAGCACGTCGCCCTCGAAACGCGCCTGCGCCCGCGTGCGGCAGGCGGTGCGGCCGCGCCGCCATTCGAGCTGGCCCTGGCCGTTGGCGTCGAAGCAGTAGGACGACACGCCGGGCTGCGCTTGCGCAAGTTCGTGGCGGAACGGATCGGTGCGCCAGCAGCCCTGCAGGAAGGAGTAGTCGTTGGTCGGCGAGGAGGGCAGGCGCAGACGATCGTCGCCGGGCTGCGTCTGGCGCTGGGGCGGTGGTGCCGATTGTGGCGCCGGCCGGGGTTCGGGTCTCGCTTCGGGCCTGGGCGGCGGTGGCGGAGGCGGGGCGACCGCGACCTGGGGCGGCTTCGCTTCCTCGGCGGGCTTGCAGGCGGCGACCTTCTTCGCGAGGTCGCCCTCCGCTTTCCGGAGTTCGAGGTTCAGCGCCGCGTGCTGCGCCTGGGCGTCGGCGAGCGCCGTCTTCAGCACGGGCAGGGGATCGGCAGGCGGCGGCGGTGCGTCGGCTGCGGCCGCTTCGTGCATCGACAGCGTGAGCCCCGGTGGACCGGGCAACAGGTCACGCAACTGCCAGGCCGCGGCCAGTACCAGCAGCACCAGCGGCACGCCCGCCAGGAACGTGCGCCCGAGCGGTGCGCCCGCGGCGGCGCGCGGCGGCGCGGGCGGGCGCGGCGGGGCGATCGCGACCGGCGCCTGCAGCACGGGGCGGCGCGCCGACGCGGTGGAGGGAGGCGGGGGCGATGCGATGTGCGGTCGCCGCGGCTGCAGGCCGGGCACGGCCTGTCTGTCGTAACCCCAGGCGATGACGACGGGCCGGTCGCCGACCACGAAGACCAACGCCTCGTCGGCCAGCCGCCCGGCGAGCACGAGCGAGCGGCCGACCGCGCCCGTGTCCTCGCCGCCGGCGTCGGCCGACAGGCTCTCGCCCAGTCGGCGGATGTCGGCGAGGCCGAGCTCGACGCGCAACAGCAGCGCGGCGCGGCGGGCCGGCTCGATCTCGGCCAGCGGCCGGACGTCGCCGCTCCAGTCGGCGAACCATTCGACCGACCGGCCGTCGGCGCGCAGATGCGGTGTCGCGAGAAGATCGGCGGTCGCATCGCCCAGCCGCCGCCGCACCACGCGGCGCAGTTGTTCCGCCGAATCGTGCAGGGGCGCGCCGCGCGGCCCCGCCGGCCGCCCGCCGGATCCCGTCACGGCTATCAGCGTCGCTATGCCGGTCATCGCGGCGACATTAGACGGCCGACTGTGGCAACACTTTGCCTCCCCTGCGTCGCGCGCGAGGAGAGCCCGCCGTCACACCGCCTTGGCCCACTCGCGCAGCACGAACTTCTGCACCTTGCCGGTCGAGGTCATCGGCAGGTCGCGGAACACGACGTAACGCGGGCACTTGTAGCCGGCGAGATTGGCGCGGCAGTGGGCGATGATCTCCTCGGCCGTGACGCTGGCGCCCGGCTTGAGGGTGACGAAGGCGCAGGGCGTCTCGCCCCACTTCTCGTCGGGCCTGGCGACCACGGCGACGTTGGCGACGGCGGGATGCTTGATGATCACGCCCTCGACCTCGATGGTCGAGATGTTTTCGCCGCCCGAGATGATGATGTCCTTCGACCTGTCGCGCAGCTCGATGTAGCCGTCCTCGTGCAGCACGCCGAGATCGCCCGAGTGGAACCAGCCGTGCTCGAAGGCCTCCTTGGTCGCCTTGCCGTTCTTCAGGTAGCCCTTCATCACCAGGTTGCCGCGGAACATCACCTCGCCCATGGTCCGGCCGTCGCGCGGCACCTCGGTCATGTTCGTCGGATCCATCACGGTGACGGCTTCCTCGGCGGCGTAGCGCACGCCCTGGCGCGCCTTCAGTCGGGCGCGCTCGTCCGACGGCAACGCATCCCATTCGCCGTGCCAGGCGCAGATCGTCGCCGGGCCGTAGACCTCGGTCAGGCCGTAGACGTGGGTGACGCGGAAATTCTCCTTCTCCAGCGCCTCCAGCACGGCGGCGGGCGGCGGCGCGGCGGCGGTCATGAACTCGACCTTGCGCGGCAGCGGCCGGCGCTCGTCGGGCGTCGCGCCGATGATGAACTGCATGATGATGGGTGCGCCGCAGAGATGGGTGACGTCGTAGTCGACCAGCGAATCGAAGATCGACCTGGCATTGACCCGCCTGAGGCACACCGACGTGCCGGCGACCAGCGCCAGCGTCCACGGGAAGCACCAGCCGTTGCAGTGGAACATCGGCAGCGTCCACAGGTACGTCGGGTGCAGGCCCATCGCCCATTGCGTGGCGTTGCCGTAGGCGGCGAGCGTGGCGCCGCGATGATGGAACACCACGCCCTTGGGATTGCCCGTGGTGCCCGAGGTGTAGTTGAGCGAGATCGCGTTCCATTCGTCCGACGGATACCGCCAAGCATGGTCGGGATCGCCCGAGGCGATGAACTCCTCGTAGGTGGTGTCGCCGATCTGCGCGCGGTCCTCGCACAGCGGATCGTCGATGTCGATCACCAGCGGCTGCACCCTGGCGGTCGCCAGCGCCTCGGTGGCGACCCTGTGGAACTCGCGGTCGACCAGCAGCACCTTGGTCTCGCTGTGGTCGAGGATGAAGGCGATCATCGCCGCGTCGAGCCGGGTGTTGAGCGAGTTGAGCACGGCGCCGGTCATCGGCACGCCGAAATGCGCCTCGTACATCTCCGGCACGTTGGGCGCCATGATGGCGACTGTGTCGCCGACGCCGATGCCGACCTTCTCGAGCGCCGAGGCCAGCCGCCGGCAGCGCGCGTAGGTCTCCGCCCAGCTCTGCCGGCGCTCGCCGTGGATCAAAGCGGGCCGGTCGGGATAGACGCTGGCCGTGCGCTCGATGAACTGCAGCGGCGTGAGCGGCGCATGGTTGGCCGCGGTCTTGTCGAGCTCGCGTTCGTAGATGTTGTTGGAGAGCGGCGCGGGCTTGTGGGGGGCGGGCCGTGGCGCGGCGATGCGGCCGACCAGAGGCCGGCTCTTGACCGGGCGGCGCGGTGCGGGAGCCGGCGCCTTGCGGGCGACGGCGGGTTTCTTCTTCGCCACGACTTTCTTGCGGGCGACCCGGCGCTTGCCGGCCGGACGTTTGCTCCTGGTCGGCTTCTTGCCCTTGTTCCTGCCTTGGGCCATCCCTGTTCACTCCCGCTTCGGGTGCCGCTCTCTTATCAGACTGCCGTGTGAGATGCGCGCGTCAAGCATGGCTCGCCGCGAGCCATCGCCGCTGCGCATGGCAAAGCGCCTGCGGAAACCGCGCAAACTGCGGAAATCGTACAAAAAGTCCCGATGCGGGACCAAACCGTCATGCCAAAAATGCCAAAAATGCCAAAATTCGGTCCGGCGGTTCTCAACACAGAGCTGTCGCAGTTCGTCATCCGGGCAGGCTATCATGGGTTGCCGCCGATGTACATTGAAAATGTACGGGCGACTGTTCGCCGGGAGCCCCGGGCGCCCCGTTGCCCTGGAGTCTCGTCGGTCGGCTCACGGTCGCCCCCGCAGAGAAGCCCGGCTACCATCCATCCATGACCCCGATCCGTCTCGTGCCGGGAGAGGTGCCGCTGGCGGCGTGGCGCGACATCTACCGCGGCGCGGCGGTGGCACTGGACCCGGCGAGCCATGCTGCGGTCGACGCGGCGGCAGCGGCGGTCTCGGCCATCGTCGCGAAAGGCGAGCCGGTCTACGGCATCAACACCGGCTTCGGGAAGCTGGCCAGCGTACGCATCGGGCCGGCCGACCTCGAGCGGCTGCAGCGCAACATCGTGCTGTCGCATGCGGCCGGCGTCGGCTCGCCGATGCCCGAACCGGTGGCGCGCCTCATGATGGCGTTGAAGCTCGCCAGCCTCGCGCAGGGCGCGTCGGGCGTGCGTCGTGAAACCGTGCATCTGCTCGAGTTTCTGCTGGCGAAGGGATTGACGCCGCTGGTGCCGTGCCAGGGCTCGGTCGGCGCCTCCGGCGACCTGGCGCCGCTCGCCCACATGGCGGCGGCGATGATCGGCGTCGGCGACTTCCTGGTCGACGGGACGCGCGTGCCGGCCGGGCGGGCGCTGGCCGACGCCGGCGTCGCGCCGCTGACCCTCGGCGCCAAGGAGGGGTTGGCGCTGCTCAACGGCACGCAATTCTCGACCGCCTACGCACTCGCCGGCCTGTTCGAGGCCGAGCTGCTGTTCGAATCGGCACTGGTCACCGGCGCGCTGTCGACCGATGCCGCGCGCGGCTCCGATGCGCCGTTCGACCCGCGCATCCATCGCCTGCGTCGGCACCAGGGCCAGATCGATGCCGCCGAGGCGCTGCGCCAGCTCATGGCCGGCTCGTCGATCCGCGCCTCGCACCTGGTGGGCGACGAGCGCGTGCAGGATCCCTACTGCCTGCGCTGCCAGCCGCAGGTGATGGGCGCGGTGATCGACCTGCTGCGCCAGGCGATGACCACGCTCGGCAACGAGGCCAACGGCGTCACCGACAATCCGCTGATCTTCGCCGACGGGCTCTCCAGTGGGGGCGAGGCGCTGTCGGGCGGCAACTTCCACGGCGAGCCGGTGGCCTTCGCCGCCGACATGATCGCCATCGCGGTGTGCGAGATCGGCTCGCTGGCCGAGCGCCGCATCGCCATGCTGATCGATCCGACGCTGTCGGGACTGCCGGCCTTCCTGACGCCGCGGCCGGGGCTCAACTCCGGATTCATGGTGCCGCAGGTGACGGCGGCGGCGCTGGTGTCGGAGAACAAGCAGCGTGCCTATCCGGCCAGCGTCGATTCCATCCCGACCTCGGCCAACCAGGAGGACCACGTGTCGATGGCGGCGCACGGCGCGCGCCGCCTGCTCGACATGGTCGACAATGCCTTCGGCGTGCTCGCCATCGAACTGCTGGCGGCGGCGCAGGGCTGCGATTTCCTCGCGCCCCTGCGTTCGAGTGGGCCGCTGGAGGCGGTGCGCGCTCTCGTTCGCGCCCATGTGCCGCATCTCGAGGACGACCGCCATTTCCATCCCGACATCGAGCAGGCGAGGCGGCTGATCGCGAGCGGCGCGGTGATCGACGCCGCCGGGCGCGGCCTGCTGCCCACGTTGCAAAGGAGCTCGCCATGAGCCGCGTCGACAATGCCCGTGCCGACAATGTCCGAATAGTGCGCGCGCCGCGCGGCAGCGAGCGCTCGGCCAAGAGCTGGCTCACCGAAGCGCCGCTGCGCATGCTGATGAACAACCTCGATCCCGAGGTCGCCGAGAAGCCGGGCGAGCTGGTGGTCTATGGCGGCATCGGCCGCGCTGCGCGCGACTGGCAGAGCTTCGACCGCATCGTCGCTGCCCTGCGCGATCTCGAGGCCGACGAGACGCTGCTCGTTCAGTCGGGCAAGCCGGTCGGCGTGTTCCGCACCCATGCCGACGCGCCGCGCGTCTTGATCGCCAACTCCAACCTCGTGCCGCGCTGGGCGACGTGGGAGCATTTCAACGAGCTCGACCGCAAGGGCCTGATGATGTTCGGGCAGATGACGGCGGGTTCGTGGATCTACATCGGCAGCCAGGGCATCGTGCAGGGCACCTACGAGACCTTCGTCGAGATGGCGCGCCAGCACTATGGCGGCAGCCTGGCCGGGCGCTGGATCCTGACGGCGGGGCTGGGCGGCATGGGCGGCGCGCAGCCGATGGCGGCGACCATGGCCGGCGCCTCCTGCCTCGCGATCGAATGCCGGCCGAGCAGCATCGAGTTCCGCCTGCGCACCGGCTATCTCGATCGCCAGGCGCGCGACCTCGACGAGGCGCTGGCGATCATCCAACGCTCGACGGCGGAGAAGACGCCCGTTTCGGTCGGGTTGCTGGGCAACGCCGCCGACGTGCTGCCCGAGCTGCTGCGCCGCGGCGTGCGGCCCGACTGCCTGACCGACCAGACCTCGGCGCACGATCCGGTCAACGGCTATCTGCCCAGGGGCTGGACCTTGGCCGACTGGGAGACGAGGCGCGCCAGCGATCCCGACGGCGTGGCCAAGGCCGCCAAGCGGTCGATGGCCGAGCACGTGCGCGCCATGCTCGCGTTCCACAAGCTCGGCGTGCCGACCGTCGACTACGGCAACAACATCCGCCAGATGGCACTGGAGGAGGGCGTCGCCGACGCCTTCAGCTTCCCGGGCTTCGTGCCGGCCTATATCCGGCCGCTGTTCTGCCGCGGCATCGGGCCGTTCCGCTGGGTCGCGCTGTCGGGCGATCCGGAGGACATCTACCGCACCGACGCGAAGGTGAAGGAGCTGATGCCGAACGACCGGCATCTGCACACCTGGCTCGACATGGCCCGCCAGCGCATCAAGTTCCAGGGCCTGCCGGCGCGCATCTGCTGGGTGGGGCTGGGCGACCGCCATCGCCTGGGGCTTGCCTTCAACGAGATGGTGGCCAAGGGCGAGCTCGAGGCGCCGATCGTGATCGGCCGCGACCACCTCGATTCAGGCTCGGTCGCCAGCCCCAACCGCGAGACCGAAGGCATGCGCGACGGCTCGGACGCCGTCTCCGACTGGCCGCTGCTCAACGGCCTGCTCAACTGCGCCTCGGGCGCCACCTGGGTGTCGCTGCACCACGGTGGCGGCGTCGGCATGGGCTTCTCCCAGCACGCCGGCATGGTGATCGTGTGCGACGGCACGCAAGAGGCGGCGCGCCGCATCGAGCGCGTGCTGTGGAACGACCCGGCGACCGGAGTCATGCGCCACGCCGACGCCGGCTACGACGACGCCATCGCCTGCGCGCGCGAGAAGGGGCTGAAGCTTCTGAACATCTGACGTCACCCAGGTAGAGGCGAGAGGGTGAGCTCTCCCGCTTCGGTGACTTCGAGGACATGATTGACGATCACGTCCGAAGGCTGCCCCAACGACTCGAGATGCGAGATGGCGTCCATCAGCAGCCGAAGCGACAAGTCGCGTGCCACGCTGGGGAGCACGATCAGGCCGGGGTGCAGTTCCTCTCGCCCTATCAGCTTGCGGAAGTCGACCGCGTTCTCGGTGACGATCACACGATCCGCGGCAAGGCATCGCGCCAGGACGGCGTGGTCAGGTTCGCCGAGACGGCCAATGTCACGCGGATGGACCGCATCATGGTCGCCGGTAGCGTTGAGATGATGCGCGAGTTGCGGCGACAGGCATTCGTCGATGAAGAACCTCAAGCGACCCTTGCCCAGGGACGCCCGCCTGGTCTGCCGAGGAGGGGATGCGTGCGGGCATAGAGCGCAGCCGTCTCCACTGCCTCGCGCGTGAGGTGCGGGTTGTCCTCCAGGATGTCGCCAACAGAGTCGCCGCCATCGAGCCGTCCGAGCACCGAATAGACCGTTATCCGTGTGCCGCGCAGAACCGGGGTTCCACCCATGATGTCGGGATCGACCTCGATATGTTGCTCGCGCGCCCGGCTGTAGCGGGCGGCGCGCTCGGCAAGGTCGCGGCCGACAAGGGTTGGCACATCGATTGTCACTGCCGACGCGATCTTCAGGGGCGTGGCCGTCATGCGGGCGACCGGGCGCTTGCCGAGCGCATTGGCGAGGTCGCGCTTGGCCGACAGGGAGAGGGTCACCGGGAGGCGGGCGATGATCGCGGCATACGGCACGGCATGAAGCGGAAGCAGCCGTCGCCGGCTCGGCATGCCACGGCGGCGGATGCCCGCCAGCACTTTCTCCTCGATCGCCTTGTCGACCGCACGAACGGGGACATCAGCCAACTCGGCCACCTCGCGTGCAGAGAATTCATGGGGCATATAATTACTCCCTAATAAGGGAATATATATTCTGATCGTCGCGATTCAAGGGCCCCGTTCGACCGCAGCCTGCCGCAGGTGATCGCGTTGCGTGGTGCCGGTGTAGGCCTTGCGGAAGCGGCCGCGTCGCTGCAGCTCGGGCACGACCAGGTCGACGAACTCCTCGATCGCACCCGGCGAGTGGATCGGCGACAGCATGAAGCCGTCGCCGCCGACGGCGTCGAAATAGGCCTCGAGCTGGTCGGCGACGTCGGCCGGGGTGCCGACCATCTGCGGCAGGCCGACGCTCTGGCCGTGGTTGCGGGCGACCTGCTCCAGGGTCAGCAGCTCGCCCGTCATGCTGCGGTAGCGCGTCTGCATGCGCTGCAGCTTGGGCTCGGTGCGATGCGCCATGACGGTGTCGAGCGGCAGGGTCGAGAGATCGAAATCGAGATGGCCCGACAGGATGGCGAGGCCGCCCTCCAGCGGCACCAGCGCATTGTGCTCGGCCTGCCGGTCCTCGGCCTCGGCGCGCGAGCGGCCGAGGATCGGCTGCACGCCGAACAGGAAGACGCATTCCTCGGGCCGGCGGCCGGCCTCGACCGCGCCCTGCTTGATGTCGTCGTAGAGCGCCTTGGCACCGGCGAGATTGGGCTGGATGGCGAACACCGCGTCGGCATGGCGCGCGGCGAAGTCGCGGCCCTTGCCCGAGGTGCCGGCCTGCAGGATGGCCGGACCGTCCTGCGGCGAGCGCACGACATTGAGCGGGCCGCGCGACTTGAAGTAGCGCCCGACGTGATCGATGCGATGGACCTTGGCGGGGTCGGCGAAGAGGCCGGCCGCGCGGTCCATCACGACGGCGTCCTTGTCCCAGCTCGACCACAGCTTGCGGCAGACCTCGACGAACTCGTGCGCGCGGTCGTAGCGCTCGTCGGTCGGCTTCATCTCCTCGCCGTAGTTGGCCGACTGGTTGTGGTTGAGCGTGGTCACCACGTTCCATGCCGCCCGCCCGCGCGTCAGATGGTCGAGCGTCGCCCACAGCCGCGCGGCATGGAACGGGTGCTGGTGGCTCACCGAGTAGGTGGCGCCGAGTCCGATGCGCGTGGTGGCCGCGGCCATGAACGAGAGCAGGGGGATCGGATCGTGCTCGGGCGCCTGCGTGGCGTTGCGGATCGCCGGCGCCAGCGAGCCGGTGTAGGTGTCGGAGATGTAGTTGAGGTCGGCGAAGAACACCATGTCGAACAGGCCACGTTCGCAGACCTGCGCGATGTGCTGGTAGAGCTCCGGCCTGGTCCAGTCGTAGCCCGCCGCCGCCGTGCGCGGATGTCGCCACATCGCCAGGCTGTGGTAGGTCGGGCTGTGGCACAGGAACTGCGCCAGGTGCATCATCGGCTTCGGCACCGCAAACCTCCCATGTTGCGACCGTACGGGGGCGAGGCTAAGCCTGCTGTCCGGAAAGGGAAGGGAACGTTGTCATGGCGGTTGGTGACATCTATCGCGCGCTGCACGCCCGTTCGCTGAGCGATCCCGAGGGGTTCTGGGCCGAGCAGGCCGGCGCGATCGACTGGACGAAGCGCTGGGACAAGGTGCTCGACGGCTCCAGGGCACCGTTCTACCGCTGGTTCGCCGGGGGCGAGCTCAACGCCTGCCACAACGCGCTCGACCGCCATGTGAACGGAGGGCGCGCCGACCAGGCGGCGCTGATCTACGATTCGCCCGTCACCGATTCGAAGAAGAGCTTCACCTATCGCGAGCTGCGCGACCGGGTGGCCAGGCTCGCCGGCGCCATCGCCGCCGCGGGCGTCGGCAAGGGCGACAGGGTCATCGTCTACATGCCGATGATCCCCGAGGCGGTGATGGCGATGCTGGCCTGCGCGCGCCTGGGCGCCGTCCACTCCGTGGTGTTCGGCGGTTTCGCCGCCAACGAGCTCGCCACCCGCATCGACGACTGTTCGCCGAAGCTGGTGCTGACCGCCTCGTGCGGCATCGAGCCCGGCCGCATCGTGCCCTACAAGCCGCTGCTCGATCAGGCGATCGCGCTGGCGACCCACAAGATCGCGCGCTGCATCGTCTTCCAGCGGCCGCAGGCGCCGGCGACGATGGTGGCCGGCCGCGACCTCGACTGGAACGAGGCCGTCGCCGCCGCCAAGCCGCACGACTGCGTGCCGGTAAAGGCGACCGATCCGCTCTACATCCTCTACACCTCGGGCACGACCGGCCAGCCCAAGGGCGTGGTGCGCGACACCGGCGGCTACTGCGTGGCGCTGCACTGGAGCATGAAGAACCTCTACGGCGTCGAGCCGGGCGAGGTCTGGTGGTGCGCGTCGGACGTGGGCTGGGTGGTCGGCCACAGCTACATCGTCTACGGCCCGCTGATCTACGGCGCCACGTCGGTGCTCTACGAGGGCAAGCCGGTCGGCACGCCCGACGCCGGCGCCTTCTGGCGCGTGATCTCCGAGCACGGGGCGGTGGCGCTGTTCACCGCGCCGACGGCGTTCCGCGCCATCAAGAAGGAGGATCCCGAGGGCAGGCTGCTCGCGCAGTACGACCTCGCGAGGTTCCGCACGCTGTTCCTGGCCGGCGAACGGGGCGATCCGCCGACCATCCAGTGGGCGCAGAAGCTGCTCGGCGTGCCGATCGTCGATCACTGGTGGCAGACCGAAACCGGCTGGGCGATCTGCGGCAACTTCGTCGGGCTCGAGCCGATGCCGATCAAGCCGGGCTCCTGCTCGGTGCCGGCGCCGGGCTGGCGACTCGAGATCCTCGACGAGAGCGGCCGGAAGATCGATGCGCCCGGCACGGTCGGCGCCATCGCCGCCAGGCTGCCGATGCCGCCCGGCACGTTCCCGACCTTGTGGAACGCCGACGAGCGCTTCCGCAAGGCCTATCTCGACGACTATCCCGGCTACTACAAGACGGGCGACGCGGGCTTCATCGACGGCGACGGCTACGTCTCGGTGATGACGCGCGTCGACGACGTCATCAACGTGGCGGGCCATCGCCTCTCGACCGGCCAGATCGAGGAGGTGTTGGCGGGCCACGACGCCGTCGCCGAATGCGCCTGCGTCGGCGTCGCCGACGAGCTCAAGGGCCAGGTGCCGCTCGGCTTCCTCGTGCTCAAGGCCGGCGTCGATCGGCCGGGTGACGACATCGTGCGCGAGGTCGTGCAGATGGTGCGCGACCGCATCGGGCCCGTCGCCTTCTTCAAGCAGGCGCTGATCGTGCCGCGCCTGCCCAAGACGCGCTCCGGCAAGATCCTGCGCGGCACCATGCAGAAGATCGCCGACGGCCGGCCCTGGACCATGCCGGCCACCATCGACGACCCGGCCGCCCTCGACGAGATCAAGGGCGGGCTGAAGACGGCGGGGTTTGCCAACTTGTCATCCTGAGCGCAGCGAAGGATCTAACGTCCGCTGCACCGAGTCTGGTCGTCCCGCGAGGTCCTTCGCTTCGCTTAGGACGACATGAATGGAGGAAATATGACTCTCGACATCAACCGCTCCGATCTCGCCGTCGGCGTCGTCGGCACGGGCGCCATGGGGCGTGGCATCGCGCAGGTGACGGCGCAAGGTGGCATGAAGGCGATCCTGTTCGATGCCGCCGAGGGCGGCGCGGCCAGGGCGAAGACGGCGATCTTCGACACGCTGAAGGGGCTGGTCGCCAAGGGCCGCCTCTCCGATGCCGACGTGGCGAAGACCGAGGCCAATCTCGTCGTCGCCGGCGGCATCGGCGATCTCGCGGCCTGCCATGTCGTGGTCGAGGCGGTGTTCGAGAATCTCGAGGTCAAGCAGAAGCTGTTCGGCGAGCTCGAGGCGGTGGTCTCGCCCGACTGCGTGCTCGCCTCCAACACCTCGTCGATCCGCATCGCCTCGATCGCCCGTTCGCTGAAGAAGCGCGATCGGGTTTGCGGCATGCACTATTTCAACCCCGTGCCCCTGATGAAGCTGGTCGAGGTGATCCGCGCCGCCGACACCGCGCAATGGGTGGTCGACGCCATGGTGGCGCTCGGCAAACGCCAGACCCGCGTGCCGGTCGTGGTCGGCGACACGCCGGGCTTCCTGGTCAATCTCGGCGGCACCGCCATCGGCACCGAGGGCCTGCGCCTCTACCAGGAGGGCCGGGCGAGCCCCTCGCAGATCGACGCCGTGATGCGCGACACCTGCGGCTTCCGCATGGGGCCGTTCGAGCTGATGGATCTCACCGGCATCGACGTGAACTTCCCGGCGCGCCGGATCATCTACGAGGGCTTCTTCCACGACCGGCGCATGACGCCGAGCCCGTATCACGAGAGCCTCTACGCCGCCGGCCGCCTCGGCCGCAAGACCGGCGGCGGCTGGTACGACTACGACGCCAGGGGGGGGAAGATCGATCCCGGCGCCGACCATCTGCCGTCGGTCGTGCCGGCGGCTTCGGTGGTGGTGATGGACGCCCACAACGAGAAGCTGGTCCAGCTCGTCATGCAGGCCGGCGCCAGGGCGCTGGCCGTCGACGACGGCCGCAGCCCGATCCTGGTGGCGCCGGTCGGCAAGGATTGCACGACCACGGTCGTGGAGCGCAATCTCGATCCCCGGCGCACCGTGGCGGTCGACCTCACCGGCGACGTCGCCAAACGCCTCACCATCATGACCGCGCCCGGCGCCGACGACCTGGTGCGCGACGCCGCCGCCGCCATCCTCGCCCGCACCGGGGCGAAGGTCACCCTGATCAAGGATTCGCCCGGCTTCGTCGCCCAGCGCATGTGCGCCATGATCGCCAACCTCGGCTGCGAGATGGCGATGATCGGCATCGCCTCTGCCGCCGACGTCGACACCGCCATGACGCTCGGCCTCAACTATCCGCGCGGGCCGCTGGCGCTCGCCGACTGGCTGGGCGTGCGCAACTGCCACGAGATCCTGCTGCAGCTCCAGGCCATCACCGGCGACGACCGCTACCGGCCGAGCCAGTGGCTGCGGCGCCGGGCGCTGCTCGGGCTGGCCGCAACGACGGTGGAGTAGTCGTCATCCACGACGGAGTGATTGTCGCCCGAGGCAAGACACACTCCGAGAGGAATACCAACCGTGCGCCGCGCTGCTCGACCTTCCACCGCCGCGGCTCAGCGTTACTGCTTGCGGATCGGCTTCGCAGGATTGCCCGCGACGGTTTCGCCATCAGCTACGTCGCGGACCACGACGGCGCCCAGGCCGACGACGGCATCCTTGCCGATCTTGAGCTGGTTCTTGACGACAGCATTTGGCGCGACCCACGACCGCTCTCCGAGATGGACGCTGCCGCAGATGGTTACGTTGCTGATCACCACAGCATGCCGGTCCATCCGCACGTTGTGGCTGATGTGGGTGAGATTATCGATCCGGCAGCCATCGGCGACTACGGTATCGTGCAACGTGCCACGATCAATGCAGGCGTTGGCGCCAATGTCCACATTGTCACCGATGATGACGCCACCGAGGTGTGGCATGTTCACCAGCCGGCCATCGTCATCGCGCTCGAAGCCGAAGCCCTCCTCGCCGATTACCGTGTTGGCGGCAACCTTCGTGTTGGCTCCGATCCTGACGTCGCACACCAACCTGACACCTGCGCCGAGCGCCGTTCCTTCGCCGACGTGGCAACGTGGCCCGATGACGACTCCGGCGCCGATTTCCGCCTTTGGATCGACGATGGACGTCTGATCGACCAGCGCGGTGGGATGGATGCCCGACCGAACCTCTTCCTTGAACAGGAAGGCGACCGCACGAGCAAAGGACAGCCGGGGATTTGCGACAACGATCTTCGTTGGGTAGGTGTTGTCGCCTATCTCGACGCCCGAGACGATTAGGCACGCGGCGTGGCATTCTAGGTCTGGCCAGCCCTTTTGGTTGCAAAAGGCCAGGCTACCTGGATCCGAGTTGGGAAACGGCGAGACGCCGACTACCTCGCGATCAGGGCCAACTTGCGAAAGAACGTCGCTGCCGAGTGCACGGACGATTTCGGAAACCAAGACCGGCTTCTTCAGTTTGTGTCGCATGTAGTGAAACCTAACGATTGGGACCAACGGATGTCCACGGTCGGCGATGCTCGCCGGTCTCCGGCTATTTCGGCCGGAACTCGCAGCCATGGGCGCCATCATGGGACGGTCCGTCCGGGAGGCACGACCCGGTAGCTACCTATTCTTTTCTGAGATACTTGGGTACGATCAGATTGTGGTCTGTAGGGTGAAATCGGCGCGCCCACGGCGCGACACTGGCTTGGCCGCGCCGTCTCATTTATAATAGTGTCTGATTCGGGGACTGGGCGCATTCGGGCGGGGAGTACAAGCGTGCCGAGCATCGTCGTCGCCGGCTGCGGCTATTGGGGCGTAAATCTTGTGCGCAATTTCGCCGGTTTGGGCGCACTGGCAGCCATAGTAGATCCGCGTCTGCTGGTTGCGGCGGAAGTCGCCAGGAAATACTCGGTGCCGGCCCGTAGCTGGGCCGACGTGCTCACCGATCCGGTCATTGAGGCTGTCGCCATTGCGGCCCCGGCAGAGCAGCACGCCCAGATGGTCGCCGAGGCGCTCGCTGCCGGTAAGCATGTTTTTGTCGAGAAGCCGCTCGCCCTCTGTCATGCCGAGGGGGCGAAGCTCGTTGCCGAGGCAGAGCGGCGTGGCCTCGTCCTCATGGTCGGCCACCTGCTCCAGTATCACGCCGCCTTCTTGAGGATGCGCGCGCTGGTGCGTGAAGGCGTGCTTGGCCGTCTGCGCTATGTCTATTCCAACCGCCTGAACTTCGGGAAGGTACGCCGCGAGGAGAACATCCTCTGGAGCTTCGCGCCGCACGACATCTCCATGATCTTGGCACTGGCTGGCGAGCCGCCGGTCAGCGTTCATACTGAAGGTTCCTTCCATCTCCATCCATCAATTGCCGACAATACACTGATGCACATGCGCTTCGCCTCCGGTGTCGATGCCCACATCCACGTTTCCTGGCTTCATCCCTTTAAGGAGCAGAAGCTGGTCGTGGTGGGCGACAAGGCCATGGCGGTGTTCGACGACGGCCAGCCCTGGCCGGGCAAGCTGACGCTCTACCCGCACTCGATCGACTGGATCGATGGCCAGCCGGAACCGCGCAAGGCGGCGGGTCAACCGGTCGAGCTTCAGGAGTCCGAGCCGCTGTGCGACGAGTGTCGGCATTTCCTCGAATCGGTCGCCACGGGCAGTTGCCCGCGTACTGATGGGCACGAGGGACTGGCGGTGCTGGCCGTGCTGGAGGCGGGGCAACGCTCGTTAGAGACGCGCGCCAGCGTGCGCCTCAGGGAAGTCACCTCGCCGGAGGCGGCCCCGCTGGCGAAGCCTCACCATTTTGTCCACCCGCTAGCCGCTGTCGACGAGGGTGTCGAGATCGGCAAGGGCACCCGCATCTGGCACTTCAGCCACGTCCTGAAGAACAGCCGCATCGGCGAGGGCTGCGTCATCGGTCAGAATGCCAGCATCGGGCCGGACGTTATCGTTGGTGACCGCTGCAAGCTTCAGAACAACGTCAGCATATATCCTGGCGTCACGCTGGAGGACGGCGTGTTCTGCGGTCCGTCCTGCGTCTTCACCAACGTCATGAATCCGCGCGCCGAGATCGAGCGCAAGAACGAGTTTCGGGCGACGCTGGTCAGGCGTGGCGCCACCATTGGTGCCAACGCCACGATCGTCTGCGGCACGACGCTGGGCGAATACTGTTTCATCGCCGCCGGCGCCGTCGTCACGAAGGACGTGGCTCCCTTCGCTCTGATGGCCGGCGTACCGGCGCGCCGCATTGGCTGGGTCGGTCACTCCGGCGAGCGATTGGGCAAGGATCTCGTCTGCCCGCGCGAAGGACGGCGCTACCGGCTGGCCGGCCCCGACCGGCTCGAGGAGATCCCAGTCACGAAAAAGGAAACTGTCGAGTGACCCAGCCCATCGCCTTCATCGATCTCGCCGCCCAGCGCCGGTGCATCGCCCGCGAGATCGATGCCGCGATCGCCGGCGTGCTCGAGCGCGGTGTCTATATCTCGGGGCCGGAGGTGGCCGAGTTCGAGCGCCGGCTGGCCGCTTGCTGCGGCGCTAAATTTGCCGTGGGCTGTGGCAATGGCACCGATGCGATCCAGCTCGTGCTGATGGCTAGGGGCATCGGCGCCGGCGATGCGGTGATCGTGCCGGACTATACCTTTACCGCGACGGCCGAGGCCGTCGCGCTAGTCGGTGCCACGCCCGTCTTCGTCGACGTGCAGGTCGCCGATTTCAACGTCGACGTCAGCCAGCTCGACGCGGGCCTGCGCGCGGCCAGGGAGCGGGGCCTCGTGCCGCGCGCGCTGATTGCCGTCGACCTGTTCGGCCTCGCCGCCGACTATGACGCGCTGAACGCATTCTGCGATGCCCACGGTCTGCTGCTGATTGCTGATGCCGCGCAGAGCTTCGGCGCGACCTTTCGCGGCCGCAAGGTCGGCACGCTCGCGCCCGTGACCACCACCAGCTTCTTTCCGGCCAAGCCGCTCGGCTGCTACGGCGATGGTGGCGCCATCTTGACCGACGACCCGGAGCTGGTCGCGACCCTGAAGTCGCTGCGCGTGCACGGCCAAGGCAGCGACAAGTACGACAACGTGCGCATCGGCATGAACAGCCGGCTCGACACGCTGCAGGCCGCCATCCTGATGTGCAAGCTCGATATCTTCGCCGACGAGATCGAAAAGCGGCAAATGGTGGCGGCGCGCTACGCCGAGGCGCTGGGCAATCGCGTGATCACGCCTACTGTGCCTGGTGACTGTATTTCCGTGTGGGCGCAGTATACCATCCGTATCGTCGGCGGTCGACGCGATGAGGTGGCGGCGAAGCTCAAGGCGCGGGGCATCCCGACGGCGATTTACTACCCCAAGCCGCTGCATCGGCAGTCGGCGTATCGGCAGTTCCCAGCGACAACAGTACTGGAGGTGTCGGATAGACTGTCGACGGAGGTCCTGAGTGTGCCGATGCATCCATATCTTGATGTTGCCAGCCAGGAGCGAATCGTGCAGGCCTTGGAAGACGCGCTGTGATAGACGCAAGACCTGGCACGCTTCTACCGCGGGAGACCGCGAAAAACTACGCCGCCTACTATGCGGCGAAGGGGCAGAGCCGCAACGACTTGCTCGACAATCCAGGTGTGCTCTTTCAGACGCTCGCCGGCGAGGCCGCCATGCTCAAGGCGTTAGGCCGCATAGGCTTCGTACCACAAACCGCCCACGTGCTCGATGTTGGTGGCAGCTCGGGCGGTTCGTTGATGCCCTTCTTCTCCGTCCGGACCCCATGCGCCAACCTCACGTGCGTCGACATCTCCGAGCGGGCCATCGAGCTCGGTCGCACCAGATTTCCCGGGATAGAGTTCGTTCATGCGGACGCCCGGTGTTTGCCGTTCGAGTCGCGGTTCGATGTCGTCTTCTCCTCGTCCATCTTTTTCCAGAGCACGGACGAGGAAGTGGCGATGGCAATCGGCCAGGAGATGCGGCGCGTCGTCAAGCCCGGTGGCTTCATCGTCACCCGGGACTGGTGCCGACAACGTCCCGGCGACCGGACCACTCGGGCGGTGACGCGGGACAGGCTGGAGCGTCTGGTCGGCCTTCCGGTCGCCTTCAGCGTCCCCGGGGCCCTGGTTCCGCCGATCGGGCGCGCCGTCTCGCGCTTCGCGCCAGCGCTGTATTTCACGATGCGCGCGCTGTTTCCGTTCCTGATTGGGCAGCGGGTCTATGTCATGAAGGCCTAGGGCCGGTTGGCGTTCGGATCGGCGAAGTGGCGGCTGCTCCACGACTGTGCCCAGCCGACGCCGAGAAGCGCCGAATAGGTGACGGCAACGGCCGGAATCTGGATTCCGAAATCGACGATCGAGTGCACGGCAATCAAGATCGTCGCGCCGACGGCGGTAGCCGCGAACTGCGTGTCGCGCTGACGCTCGCGTAGGCCCTTCAGGCACTGCCACGCGGGCGCTGCGATCGCCAGGATCAGCAGCAGCGAGACCGGGATGCCGAGATCGAGCGCGTTTTCGAGATAGGTGTTGTGGGCTTTGTCGAAATTCAACCACACCGCCGTCGGTTGGAGCACGGGATACAGCGGCTCAAAGGATCCCAGGCCCCATCCTGTCCATGGGCGTACCGATATCGCCTCAGCCGTGAGGGCAAAAAGATGCACTCGGTCGGAGTCGCCTTCGGTAAGCAGCCCTATTGACCGCTGCAATACCGTCCCGCCTCCGAAGATGACCACGATGGTAGCAAGAAGCATCAGCCCGACGGTCGAGCTCACTATGGTCCCGATTCGTGCTCGATGCGCGGCCGCAACGAGGATCGTCATGATGACGCCCGCGGTCACGAAAGAGGCCAAGCCGGCGCGGGAGGTAGTGTAGACCACGCTGCCGAGGAGAAGCAGCAACGCCGCGAGGTAAGGGGAGCCGGATCCCGTTAGGATCATCAGCCGGGCGCGCCAGCGGGCTCGGCTGCCGCGTGCGCTACCGCGGGCTTGAAGGATTAAGTCGTGAAGACTTGCCAGACAAAACAAGCCGGCTAGGGCAGCGAAGTCGGCGTAGTTGCTCGAATTCACAAAAGTCCCGGAAAGAGTGCACGGATCGCCACTGGAAAAGTCACGTTTCACTACCGTCAGTGCAATGCAGGATCGGACCGTAGTCTCCATCGCCCACCCGTACAGGGTTATCAGGACGGCGGAACACAGGAGCGCGATGCAAACGGTCTTGGCGTAGCGTCGCTCCTGTCCAAACTCAGTAGCCAGCCAGAAGATTCCCGCATACGTAGCAAGTCGCATGACCCCCGTCAGAGCGCGTTCTTCGTCGATGGAGTTCGAATTGGCGACGTCGACACCGAGAGCCGAATGCGCCGAGGCCAGGAATGATTCAAGATGTGCCCCGCCAAGCGCGGGCTTGATTTGAAGCAAGCCCCACGCCATGACACAAGACATGGCCACCATCGACACGATCAGACTGGGAGAAAGAATTCTTCGGCACGGCCCACTCAGCGCGTTCGACATGCCGTAGGCAACCAATGACGTTCCGACAGCCATGGTCAAGGGGCTCCACGCCCAATCACGGTTGCTCGCCAGCGGCATCGGTGAAAGTCCTACTACAGCGATCAGAAGGATGCCGGAGGTCAGACGCAGAAAGGCGGCGCCAGAGGTCATATGATTCAACTTAGCTAGCGAACCGGGGCTACCGCAAGGAATGGGAGCAAATGCAAGCCATAGTACGGTCCTGATATCGGGGCGCCTGCTGGCTTGCGATCCTTCCAGTAGCTGCCCTCGACGTAAATCTCCTTGAGCAAACGGCACTGTTCGGGCGTGGGAGCTGCGAGCGCCTTCCACATAACCCTTGTGGCCTTCACAAGCCTATCGTCCCGAGCGCCAAGGTGCGCCCAAGGCGCCGCGAGAAAGGCACGTGATAGTCCAAACGGAGGGATGCCGGTGCCGGCAACTGGATTGACCCGGTACCAACCATTGCTGCCGTCGAGGTAGTTGCGGAAACGCGGCACGTCAGCCTTGTCATCCAACACGCGGTGAGCCACTTGGCCTGCAAAAGCATCAGCAAAGCGCGCCCAATCGAATCCGTGATCAAGTCCATGTTCGGCCAGCGCCAATGCCGTCCACGCGATACGCACACCATGGGCGAAGTCCCAGCCTACTCTGATGCCGGCAGACACCGGAAGCGCGGGGAATGCGGGCGAGTCGTTCCCGACATAAACGAAGTCGGGATGCGAGGCCCAAGTCGCGGGGTCGAAGTCGGCTGTCTCCGTAAACTTGCCGTAAGCGTCGGCCGAGAACCCATACTCCACCCGAGATGCAAAGAATTGTGATTGAACTCTCAGCAGTTCGACCAGCCGTCCTCGATCATCATCGGGGACAGTTACCAGTTCCGGTGCTGTGCTGCCGACAGCCAAGAGGTTGGTGATGCCTATGGCGATCAACATGTCGATATCGGTGGGGGCGACGCAATAGGGCAGCCGACCGTTGCCCAGCGAGCGGTCCAACCGCCGGCGCGTGAACTCGACGAGATCCAGACCGGAAGCTTCGCAACCCCAGCCGCGGACTTGCCAGATTTTAGGTGGTCCGAATGCCCAGCGCTTGTAATGGTCTAGCGCAAGCTCTCCGATGTCTTTGGCGAACTTCACCATTGCTCTGGACCGTTTATCGGCGGGCCTTCGGGTAATGGCGACAACTACGTCCGTGGCTCCAGCCAAGTATATTGCCGAGTAGAGCACGCTTTCGAAACCATCCGGTCCAACCCACATGGCATGTTCGGCTGCGAGCCGTGCCTCTGAGTGCCGTCGCTCAGGCGTCAGATAGTAGACATTGACGCGATCGCGCTTCGACAACACGTCGAGCGGCATCTGCCATATCGCCAGCAGCGAGTGTGCCAAGTCATCTCGTCCATGGATAATGGCCTCCCGCAACGGATCATGGGTTCGGCCCTGAATCACGTCGGCGACCGGACTGATGCCACTGTTTCTCAAAGATCGTTCGACATCCTGCCGCACCAGATCGAACGACTCGCGCCAGATGCGTTCGATCGCCCGCCAACGATTCTCAGCCTTTGGGACTGGCGCCTCGATGAGATCGTTTGCGACTTCGGGCACCAGGGCGTTGCAATCCTCCGCGTGCGCAGAGGCCACTGAGAGCGCCATGCCGAACGCGATGAGTGCTATTCTCAACATGTGCTCCCAGGATTATCCGCTCAAACAAAGAGATTATTGAGCGCGCAGGATCGAGATCAGCGGACGTCCCGTTGCGCCGGCATGAAATAGATGAGAACAACGAACAGCCATAGACCGGCAGTTAAGATCAAGCCGAAGATGTGGCCGTTTGTTACGTTGAAGGCCAGCGGCACGCAAAGTGGCAACACGAGTTTGGAGTCTCGATCTAAGGTGACACGGTCGACGATGCGAAAGGCGACGATAGCAACTACCGATGCGACGACAACTCCGAGCAGCCCCGCCTGTGCATAGCCTTCGGCGAACATATTGACGTTGGCGTTACTCTCCTCGTTGCCGCCATAGACGAGGCCGATCATGCGCGACAGCGGTATTCCGTAGACTTCATCACGGCCGAACAGCAATCCGAGCGCCCCGCCCCCTGCATAATAGCCGTGCGGGTTCAGAGAGAAGAATTCTACCCAATAAGCGCCGAGCATGCCTGGAATGATGAAGAGTCGAGAAACCGTTAGCTGGCTCAGCTGTCGCCCCGGGTCGTCCTGCCATGCATCGTAGATTGGCGCGATGACTAAGAAGCCGAGGAACATGGCAACGATGCGCCAAGTCGCGAAGGCAAACTGGCCATCGCGCGTTCCTCCCCAGGCAAACGTGGCAACGATAACGATGAAGCAGGCGCCGAGGGCATCTTTCTGTCCCGTTATCTGGTAGCTCAGGTAGGTCACAACCGCGCCGACAAGTAGCAGATAAAGGCGGCCGGACGTGAGACCAATTCGGACCAGTGTCGGCCCCAAGACAAGATTCATTGGGGACAACAGATAGCCCAATACGACGAGCACAAAGCCACCCGCAGCGAACTGTTCTCTTCGGATCAGGCGGAGGTCGTAGACATCCTCCAAAGCTCGCGGCGCCAAATCGAAACCGATCGTTGCTGCGGACAGAACGATGATTCCGCCGCTCAGGAGGGCCACACCCAAGGCCAATTGATTGATGGAGAGGCCCCTGCGGACAATTGGCCGAGACGGAACCTTGGCGAGCATGAATAAGCTGATGATCGTAAGTCCGCAGAGAACGATGTAAGGAAGGAGCGTTGCACTCGGGACCGCGATCGACTGCAGTCCAACTGTGCAGAACGGCAAATAGACGGCCAAGAAAAGCAGATATGCGAAAACCTCCGACGGATGGCTGAGGCGCCAAGGTACCCAAAAAAGGGGCAGTAGCCCTAAACCAATGCCGAGAGCGACCTCGTCGAAGGTACGGGAGACGTTTTCGTCGAGCACCATCGCGTAGATATCAGGGGTTAGCTCGCGATGGAACCAAAGCAAGCCAAGGGCGAACATGAGGTGCAGCGCAAAAAGCGCGGCCATACCGGAAATCCCGGACGTCAGATCCGGAGAAGTCGATGAAGATTGATGAAGGGACGGATGTTCGAGAGACACTACCGCCCCAGCGTTTCGGCAACGACAAGTACGGGTGCCCGCACTTGAGGTTCCGCGACATTGGTCGCGGTGAACTCCAGCTTGTCATACACAGACTTCAGCACCTCGCATTCCTTCTCCCATGTGTTCAGTTTTGTCCATTGTGCACCCTTGGTCCCACGCTGCACGGCTTGCTCTCGGCTGATCGTCTCGACTAGACGGGCCAGGTGTTCACTGTCGTTCTCGACCGTCCAGCCACTCCCCGACGATTCGATCACCTTGGCGATTTCGGGAAGCTTCGTCGCAACAACTGCGACGCCCGATCCCATGTATTCGAACAGTTTGTTCGGCAAACTGTAGATGTAGCTCAAACAAACCGGCTGACCGATACACAGACCGACATCCCCAGAGCTTGTGTACTTGCGCACTTGATTGGGCGGGACTGCCGGCATGAAGTGAATGTTCGTATGTTTGTGGGCGTATTCCACTATCAGGCTCTCCTGGGAACCAAATCCAAGGAAGACGACGTGACGATCAGCGCCAACGCGTGCAAAGGCATCGAGGATGACATCGATACCGCGCCCTTCATCCAGTAGGCCTTGATAAAAGAAGACCAGCGCATCGGATGGGATGCCGAAGTGTTCGCGAAAGAGGTCGAGCCGCCCGGGAGCATAGAGTTCTTGCGGCAAGTTGCGGACCACTAGTGGTGAAATTCCAGGATAGCGGGCGGCGTACCACTCCGCTATTTTCGGACTAACCACGACTACAGCGTCAGCCGAACTGATGAACAATGCCTCAGTAAGCTTGGCCAGCCACCGTCTGGCACCTCTCATATTCAGCGTCTCGGTTTCCAGTTCGTGCGTGTCGTAGACCAGTTTCGCCCTGGTCACGCGCTTCAACATCCAGCCCAGTGGCAACGTCGACAGGGAATGGCTGTTCACACAGGCAATCGGTTCATGCCGAAACGTCTGCATGGTGCGATAGTACCAGGAGATAAAGCGTGCCAGGCGAAGGAACAGATTGCGCGAATTGCGAAATGACGGCCTGATCCGCACGATTTCTCGGCGGCCGCCCATCGATTGATGCGACGGCGCTGCGCCATCCTGCATGCCGACAATGAATATGCGGTCGAATAGAGACCATTTGTCGAGCGCCTCGGTGATGCGAAAGATCCTGCTTTCCCGCGAGATTGGTGACGGATAGATGTGCAGATTGTAACCACCGTTGCGCGGCGCGGTCGTCGTGAAATTGCGCGCTGTTGCTACACGCCGGGCAATGGCGACCAGCGTCGGCAGTCGCCGCCTGATCCAATTGCTGTTCGGATAGTCGTCGGCGCGACGCGGCGGATTCTCGATGTGTGCCGCGAGCTCTGCTGGCGTCATCTCGAGCTTCTTCGCCACGTAAGCGAGATCGCGATCGAGTTCGTCGGGGTAGTAGAGCGGCGCGTTCAGCCCGGCCAGGCCCTCGTCGCGCGTGATCTGGCCCGAAAGGATCAGGTTGGAGAGGTGCGCCTTGCGCTTGTCATACCCGAACCGGCGAGGCAAGTAATGGCGCTGGAAGAAGCGGGTGAACTGGGACTCGCCGTGCTTGAACTCATAGGGCTGCCAGCCTAACTCACGCTCGAGCAGTTCCATCGCCCGCGACTTGTGATAGTCGACATAGTTCAGGATCGGGATCTGCCGGATGCGGCGTGCGAACGTGTACCACGCGAGGCGCAGCAGGCTCATTCTCGGAAAGGTCTTGAGCTTCCGCGTGCCGAAACGGCGGTGGATCGAGGTGAGTAGCCGCAGGTCGACATTGTCCGCCATCCACGCTGACGGCATGACGGCTTCGGTCGCCAGGTTCGATCCGGTGATGATGTGCTTGATGCCCCGACGCGCCGCCTCGCGATAGAGCAGGGCGCGGATGGCGTGGTCGGTCGGCAGCTCCCAGTTGGCGATGCCTGATTTCAGGAACGCCACCTGAAGGTCGCGGAACTCTTCCCAGTCGATGACGTGCGTATAGAGATCGATGTCGAGCCGGCGCAGCACGGTCTCGATGTTCCGGACCGCCAGTTCGGTGTTCCAGCCGTTGTCGAGGTGCACGGCAAGCGGCCGCAGCCCCAGCTCCTTCTTGCACAACCAGGCCACATAGGTGCTGTCGACCCCCCCGGAAACGCCGATGACGCAGTCGTAGGGCCGTCCGGCGCCGGCCTTGCGGATGCGCGCGACCAGGCCCTCGAGATAAGTCCGCCGGTCGCCGGCCGGCAGATCCTCGCGCATCCTGCGATGGTAGCCATGGCAGTGATTGCAGACGCCGTGCTCGTCGAAGGCGATCTCGGGGTCGCTGGTGTCCATCAGACACTGGCGGCAGACCTGCCCTTCGTGCTGCGGCGGACCGAGTTTCGGCGAGCCCGTCACCCCCTCGACACGCGACGCCATCCGTCCCCTTCCCAAAGGCTCCGACAGGTTGCTGTAAGCTTGGCCTGCTTAGTGCGCACCTTGTTGACTTGACGCTGGTAGTTGTCAAGCTGACCAAACGGCCACGCCAATCGCACTGGATGCTTCTGATCGTCGACTACGGGATGGGCAACGTCAGCGCTATCCGCAACATGCTTTCACGCATCGGCGTGGCGGACGTGGTGATTTCCGGAGATCCGGCCCAGTGCGCCACCGCCGACAAGATTATCCTGCCGGGTGTTGGCGCCTTCGATGCGGCGGTCCGCAACGTCGAGGAACGAGGCCTGCGCGGCCCGCTCGTCGAAGCGGCGCGGCAGCGCCGGGTGCCGATGCTCGGCATCTGCCTCGGCATGCAGCTCCTGGCCGAAGGCAGCGAGGAGGGGGGCCTGCCCGGACTCGGCCTGATTGCCGGCGTGGTGAAGCGCTTCGACTCCGCCGCCTTCGCCAGCCGGCAGCGCGTCCCGCACATGGGCTGGAACGACGTCACCGTCGTCCGTCCCCATCGCCTGTTCGAGGGCAGGGGCGACGAGCTGCGCTTCTACTTCGTCCATTCCTATCACTTCGTCTGCCGCGACAGAGGCGACGTGATCGGCGAGACCGATTACGGCTACCGGTTCGATTCGGCGATCGCCCACGACAATGTCGCCGGCGTGCAGTTCCATCCGGAAAAGAGCCACCAGTTCGGCAAGCGCCTGCTCGCCAACTTCGCGAAGGCCACATGATCGCCGGACGGATCATCCCCTGCCTGCTCTGGCGGGGGGCGGGCCTGGTCAAGACCGTCCGCTACCGCAACCCGACGTATGTCGGCGATCCCATCAATGCCGTCCGGATCTTCAGCGACAAGGAGGCCGACGAGCTCTTCCTGGTCGACATCGACGCCACCCGCAAAGGCTACGAGCCGCGCTTCGCCGAGATCGAAGACATCGTCTCGGAGGCCTTCATGCCGATCGGCTACTGCGGCGGTGTGCGGTCGGTGGATCATGCCCGGCGGCTGGTCCGGCTCGGCGTCGAGAAGGTCGCGGTCAATTCCGGCGCTCTCGAGCGGCCGGGGCTGATCACCGAGATCGCCGCCGAGATCGGCAGCTCGAGCACCGTAGGGGTGATCGACGTCAAGAAGCCGCTGTTCGGCCGGCCCGCGGTCTGGTCGCATGCCGGACGCAAGGTCGCCCTCGCCGATCCGGTGGCCTATGCTGTGGAGTTGCAGCGGCTCGGCGCCGGCGAGATCCTGCTGAGCGCTGTCGACCGCGACGGCATGATGCAAGGCTACGACCTGGATCTCGTCGGGCGTATCGCCAAGGCGGTGGACGTGCCGGTCGTCGCCTTGGGCGGGGCCGGTTCGGTGCAGGACCTGCGCAGTGCGCTGTCGAGCGGCGCGGCGGGTGCCGCGGCGGGCAGCCTGTTCGTCTTCCACGGAACGCACAAGGCGGTGTTGATCAGCTTTCCGAGCCGGCGCGAGTTCGCGTCGTTGCGCGCCCCTACCGGCTGAGCGACACCCAGCGCACAAGACGGTCGAGCGGGAAGACGCCGTCCCACGGTGCGGCGAACTCGGCCATCTGGCCGGGCTCGGTGATGCGATCGACGCCGCCTTGGGCAATGGCTTCGGCGACGGCAAGCCGTCGCGCTCCGGGCAACGCCAGCCCGACCGCCTGCGTGTCGCGATCGAGATGGCGGGCGATCTGGCCCAGGTCGGAGATCGGCCGCACCAGGGCGCATCTGCCGTAGACCGGCGCCGGCCGCTCCTCGACCTCGCGATAGAGCACAGACCACTCCAGGCTCGCCGGCGCGAGCACCTCGCCGTTCAGGAAGTGCTGCATGCGGGCACTCTTGAGGGCACCGGCAACCTGGCCCGACACGCCGAGTCGCGGGATGCGGCGGTTGGCGGCGGCCATCTGCTCTGCCAGCAGGCGCGCGAACTGCGAGGGCGTCACCTCGCCGCCGAGTTCGACGAACACGGTGTGGGCGGAGGCGCAGGCCTCCTGGTCGAACACCGAGCAGTCGATGGCCACGCCGCGGGCCGCCCGCCGCGCAAGGGACTCATTGGCAAGAGCCTCCCGGCCGACCGCGGCCAGCGACAATTTCGGTCCGAAGACGATGTCGACGCAGTCGTGCCGGCGCGGCAGGGAGGCGATGGAGCGCACCGCTTCGGCGCCGCCCCAGACGATGCGCGCGTCGGCCATCCGCGACAGCAGCGCGCCGTCGGCCGCATCGTGCGGATACCACAGCGCCTCGATGCAGTCGGTCAGCACGTGCCCCTTGACCTCGCGGCCCGACGGCGAGGCGTATCGCACGTCGGCGATGGTCGCGAGCATCTCCGGCAGGAGAGGCGACACCGACTCAGGGACCTTGACGACGTTGGCGTTCTTGGCCGCGAGCGACAGCATCAGCGACAGGAAGCCGAGCGTGGGCACATTGCCGGCCAGCCAGTGGGCGACGATGCCGAGCGGCAGGGCGCGCAGGCGCCCGGCGCCGTGAGCGGCAGGCCGGAACCCATCGACATGGCCTCGCGATCCCCGCAGCGAGGCGTTGACCATGCGCTGAAAGCCACCTCCCGCGACCAGCCCGGCGACGAACGACAGGCCGTGCGGATGAAAGGCGGCGAACGGACTGTCGGCTGCCGACCAGCGTGCGCAAGCCACATCCAACACGCCGACGATGTCGTCGACCGGCAGCTTGGTGAGCTCGCGTTGTGCGAGGCGAAGGCGCCGCTCGAGGGCGCCCCAATCCTTCACCGATGGCAACGGGCGATCGCCCGCGAACTGCCGATATGCGACGCCACCACCGAAGTAGCTGACGGCCTGCGGCTTGGTCGTCGCCCTCGCCCTATCCATCGAGACGCCCGCCGGCACAGGCGGCGCCATCTGCAGCACGATCTTTTCGGCGAGCACGTCGCCGCAGCCGCGCACCTCCGCCGACTTGTGTCGGCCCAGCACCTCGAAAGTGGTGCCCTGCCGCCCGCAGGGGCAGGTGTCGCGGCCGATGACGCGCACCAGATCGTCGGTGAGCACGGAGTTGCCCGGATAGGAAAGCGGGACGAGCGACAGGAACTGGCCGGCGCCGACGTCGCCGTCCGGCAGCACGGCCATGGTCAGGGGATCGCGCACGATGACGTCGGCGAACGCCGGGGCATGCTTGCAACCGGCCGAGCATTCCAGGTGGAGCGTGCCCATCTGCTCGGTGAAGCCATAGCAGTCGACGATGCGGTCGGGATCGATGCCGAACACGCGCGATGCCGCCGCCGCGAGCTGCAGGCGATCGACCTTGCGGTCCTCCAGCTTCTTCCAGCCGCCGATGTGCAGGATGGTCGACCCCTCGGGCAACGGGATCCTCCGTCCGGCCCTGTCGAGCGGCTCGATCAGAGCCGTGTAGAGCAGGAAGGTGAAGCCGATGATGGTGACCGGCTTGCCCTGACTGGCGGCTTGCGCCTGCTCCAGCGCGCCCTCGTCGAGTGCCACGATGCTCCCGGGACCGAGAGTCAGCAGATGCTTGTACGCCGAGGCGAAGGTCATGAAGCCCAGCATCGCCGCGGCGCGCGCCGAGATCTCGCCGGTCCGCGCCTGCTCGGGCGGGACGTCACAGACCAGCATGGGGCGGCGCTGCGGGCCGATGAATTTGGCAAGAGTGCTGGCCACCGCCCGCACCTGCCGCCGGGCCGTCGCCTGGTCGAGCACGACGGTGCTGGCGCGGCCCGAGGTCGCGGACGACGACAGCGAGCGCAACCGCCGCTCCTTCGGCACCGAGACCAATTCCTCTCCGGCCTCCTTGAAGTACTGGGCGGGGATGAACGGCAGATCCTCCAGCCGGGCGGGCGGCGTGGCGGCTGGCCAGCCCGTTGCCTCGCAGATGCGGTCGAACAACGGGCCTGCCTGCCGATGCGCGGCGATGCCTGACACGAGCTCGGCGAGCAGCCGCCGCTCGCGCTCGGCCCGGGGCTGCGCGAAGGGATCCTCGTCGAACAGCGACCGGTCGGACATGGCTACCAGGCTTCCTGGAGGTGCCGGGTCAGCTCCTCGGCCGACAGCTCGTAGGGCAGGAAGCGTGCGATCGGGTCGGCCAAAGCCTGTTCGGCCAACCGGCCGGCGTCTGCCGCGGAGAACGTTGTGCCGGCCCGCGCCACGTCGCGCAGCCTGGTCGCCAGCCCAGCGCGACCCGGAAGGGTGCGGATCGCATCGATCATTGCCATGGCGTCGGCGAATCCACTGCGGCGGGCGATACCGTCGTAGGCGGCGCGCGCCGCCGCCGACCGGGCCGCCAGGGAGAGACTGAGCGGCAGCAGGTACCCGACGGCCGCGGCGTGTGCGCCCTGCCATGGGCCCAGTCGATGGGCAACGGCGTGCGCCAGGCCCACAAGCCGAAGGTTCTGCACCTGCCCCGCATAGTAGGCCGCAATCTGCAGGCGGCTGCGCAGTTCCGGCGTTTCGCCGTTGTCGAGCAGTTCGGCGAGCGCGCCCAGGATCGTCGTGGCGCTGCTGTCGGCGATGTCGTCGACCAGTGGATTGGTGAGTTTCGAGACACGGCCCTCGAGCGCGTGTGCCAGCGCGTCGAGCGCCGTCGCGACTGTGAGTCCGACGGGCAGGCTCATCGTGAGACGCGGATCGAGGATCGCGACGTCGGGCAGGAAATCGTGCGTCACAACCGGCACCTTGTGGCCGGTCTCGGGATCGGTAATGATCGCGGCCGACGAGCACTCGGCGCCGGTGCCGGCGGTGGTCGGCACTGCCACGAAGCGGGCGAGCGCCCGCAGCGGCGGCAGGGCGAAGGGACGGGCCAACCGCTCGGCGGGAAAGGTCGGGTGTTCGTAAAGCGCCCAGCAGAGGCGCGCGCCGTCGATGATGCTGCCGCCGCCGATGGCCACGATCCAGTCGGGACGATACTGCGTGATCGCGTGCACGGTTCCGGCGAGCGCCGGCAGGCTCGGTTCGCCGTGCCAGCTCGGCGCGAAGCGTTCGAGCTGGAAAGCCGCCGGCAGCGCCCGCCAGCGCTGCACCACCGGGTCCGCGTACGCGCGCTCGCTGGCGACGATGGCCACTCGTACGGCCGGCAGCGTTTGCAGGGCGGCCAGGGCGCCTTCGCCGGCGATGACCTCGCCGGGGCCGATCAGTCGCGGCAGCGGCACTCTCAGCCTAAGCACGCGTCCACCCATCGCCCGACTGGAAGAGCCGTTGCACGTCGCCTTTGAGGACCTTGCCACTTTCGGCGCGGGGGATCGCATCCACCATTGCAATGCGTTGCGGCTGGGCAGCGGCATCGAGATGGTCAGCACAGAATGCCGCGACCTCTTCCGCCGTGAGATCGCGATCGTGGCCGACCACGGCAACTGCCACGGCTTCGCCGCGCAGGCCCTGTGGATCGGATATGCCGGTGACGGCGACATCGGCAATGCGCGCATAGCGGCGCAGGACGTCTTCGACCTCCTTCGCCGAGACCTTGAAGCCGCCGACGTTGATCTGGTCCTTCAGCCGCCCGGTGATGGTGAGGTAGCCCTCGGAATCGAGCGTGCCGAGATCGCCGGAATGGAGCCAGCCATCGCGGAAGGCGGCGGCCTGCTCGTCCGGCCGTTGCCAGTAGCCGACCGCGAGATGAGGGCCGCGGATGCGCACCTCGCCCTCCGACCCCGACGGCAGAGGAGCACCGCTGGCATCGCAGATGCCGATCTCGACCCGCGGCGCGGCCCTGCCGACCGTGCCGTGACGCTCTGCCGGCTCGTCGCGCAGGCGCAGGAAGGTCGAGCGGGAGGCCTCGGTGAGGCCGTAGTAGATCACGATGTCCGTTCCAGGCAGGGCGGCCAGCACCTCGGCCGCCTGGTCGGGTGGCAGGCGCTCGGAATTGACCACCATGCGACGCAGCCCGCCCGCGTTGCGCAGGAACGCCTGGCGATACGGTCCGAGCAACAGGCGCAGCATGGACGGCGTCGTCGGCATGGCGTTGATCTCGAACCGGGTCAGCGCGTCGAGCACGGCCTTGAGCGGCCGAAGACCGTCATTGACCCAGACGAAGCCGCCGCACCACAGGGTGCAGTAGGCGTGGCCGAGACCGAAGCTGTGCGACAGCGGCAAGACGATCGCCTCGCGATCGGCCGCGCTACACCCGAGATAGTCGATGATGTGCGAAAGCGCGCTGCCGAGGCTGCGGTGCGTCAGGATCACGGCCTTGGGATCGCCCGTGGAGCCGGTCGTGTACATCAGGCAGGCGATGTCGTCGGGGGTGCGGCCGGCGGGTTCGGCAAGCTGCCGGGCCTCCTCGCCTCGGCGCGAGAGGTCGGCCAGTGACAAAATGGTCCGCTCGCCGCCGGCGCGGGCACCAGCCAGAGCACGCGTGTCGACGCAGATCATCCGTGCCGTACAATCGCGCGCGATGAAGTCCAGCCGATCCACCGGCGTGCTGCCGGGCAGGGGCACGGAGACGGCCCCCGTCCGCAGGATGGCGAAATGGGTGGCGAGCTGCTCGGCGGAGTTGTCCGACGCGAGAACCACGCGATCGCCCGGCGCGATGCCGAGGGAACGCAGGACCGTGGCCCGCTGCTCGATCGCGCAGCCGAGCTGGCCGTAGCTGTACTGGCGGGAAACGTCGGCAAGGGCGGGACGTTCGGCGAAGCGGGCCGCGCGAGCGAGCACCGGCTCGAAAACCAGAACTGCGTCTCCTGTCGATTCCATTGCCATGTCGCTGCGGTCGCGATCCATCATCCGTCGGCCCTGAACAGCCTTCGGCTGGGCCATGGCCAGTAGTAGTTCACGATACCACGGCGGGCGAGCTCGACCATGCGGTCGACCAGATAACGGGCAGATATTGCCTGGAGACGCACGTTGGAGACGTGGGTCACGCGCACTTCGCGTGGATCGATGTGGCGCAGCACACGTGTCGGACGCCACCGACCCGTGCGCGGCAACAGGCGGTGGACGCCCTCACGGCCGGCCTGATCACGGTACCTGTATTCGAGCGGCGGTCCGAAGACCCGTTTGAAGTAGGGCAGTTCCTCGTAGAGCAGACTCTCGGGGCAATGCATGCAGGTGCCGAGGCCGAAGGACCTCGGCAGCCCCAGGCAGAGGATCGTGGCGTCCAGCTCAGCGAGGCGCGCGTACGGCGAATGGCGATCCCACGTCGTGAGCGACCGATGATGGTCCCCGACTAGGTACTCCGCGTTCGGTCCAACGGCTGCGACCGAATGGAAGATATGGACGCCGCGGCGCGCGTCACGCAACCGCCTGAACGTCTCGGGTACCAGCCCTGCCCCGGTGGGTGTGCGGCGCGCGTCGAACAGGGCTGCTGGGTCGATCGTCAGTGGATACGCAGGCATCGCGATCGTGCCGGTGGGACCGACCTTCTCTTGAAGGACCCGGATCAGATCGATCGGCTTGCCCTCGAAGTTGTAGAACTCGTCCCAGGCCGAATGCACGAAGACGGTGGCGCCGGTCGCAATGCCAACGCGATCCAGCGCCGTCGAAAGGGCAGGGCCCATAAACTTCGGATAGCGGTGGGCCAGCACTCGCTTTTGGGCGAGGCGGCGCAGGCGGGCCCACATTTCGGATGGACGACGTACTCCAAGAGCCCGAAGCTGCGCCTTGAGGATCCGGCCGATCGGCTGCAGCATGATTCGAATAGGGGTCAGGCCTTGCCGGCGTCCACCGGCGCGCCGAGACGTGCCCGGATGGCATCGTGGATGTCACGCAATGTCTCGAACGTCGTGATCTCCTCGACATCGAAGGCGAGATCGAATTGGGCCTCGACTTCGGCAATCAGTCCGACTTGCGCAAAGGAGTCCCATCGCGGCACGTCACCGGGTCCCGAATCGAGGTTCAGCGTCGTGGCATCGGTCTTCAGGAAGGCGGCTGCAACCGCCAGGAGTCTTGCTTCTATCGCGTCAGTCATTCAGGGACGCCGACCTCCTTTCGGCTGCAGGGCCAGGAACTCGTATCAGGGCGTTGTGCCCTGCGGCAGGAGTTTCTTCAACGGGTGAACGACCTTCCAGGCGACCCATGCGTAGGCCAGAACGAGCGATGCTGCCGCGAGCATGGTCCATTCTCCTCCGGCAACTGCCAGCCTGGTGGCTATCAGGGCGGCGGTCAGCAATGCCACGCAAATGCCGACGACGAACCACCGAGCTACCAGGGCGCTCGGGGAAAAGCCCGCGATACGGTAGATCGTCAGCATCCAGGCGAACGCCATCGCCAGATGGGCGAGTGCCCATGCGCCCGCTATCCAAGCTACGGGTTGGCCCATCCAATGTGCGCACAGCATGAGCAGCGAGCTGAGGCACAAAACCAGGCAGGTGACGATCAATGCCGCGCGCTGGCGGCCGAGAATGAAGTAGATTCGATCGTAACCGGTGGCTAGTCCGTTCATCAGGTTTGCAGCGATGAGAAGCTGTGCGAACAAGCCCGCGGTTCGCCAGTCCTCGCCGAGGACGGACGCATAGATTTCGGGGCCGAACACGATGAGGGCCGCCGCCGCCGGCGCGAGCAGCACTCCGAGCGCGACCAGGAGTGCAAGCAGGCGCGCCTCCCATTCGTCGAGCCGGTCGCGATTGCGCACCATCTCGGGAAAGAACACCTGGGCGAGCGCCGTCGGGACGAGGGTGATCGGGGTAAACGTCGTGCGGAACGCCAAACTGAAAAAGCCGGCTTCGCGCGCGCCGACCAGCGAGCCGAGCAGGATCACCGGCATCTGGTAGTAGAGCTGCGTCACCAGCGAATAGGGCACCGTATAGAAGAAATGCCCGCTGTGTCTTGTCGCCACGGCCCTTAGGCGCCGAATCGGCTCGGACTGACGGATCGATGCAGCGAGCGCCGGCGTGAGTGCACCGGCAAAGACGATCAGGCCGCAGACTTGACCAAGAATGAACCCGCCAACAAGTCCACCAGCGGGAAAGTCCGCCGACACCAGCAGTACCTGGGCGATTGCTGTCGCCCCCGTCAGTACAATTTGATGGATGGCGACGCGAGCGAACCGGCGCTGTCTGATGCAAATGTTCGTTCCCGCGAGGATGGCGCTGGCGAACAACAACCCGAGCGGAATGGCGGCAAGTGCTCGACGCAAGGGGGCAGACAGCCCCACGGCAGTGGGAAACAACTCGACCGTGACGAGAACGGCGGTGGCTACCGCCGCACTGATCAGGCCGGATACTACGATGAAAAGAGCGACGTCGTTCGCCTCGGAATCATCATCCACCGTCACAATGGCCATTTCGTAGCGCCAGGAGGCTGCAAACACGGCAACTGTGAAGATCGCGTTGAACAGACCGAAAATTCCGACTTCGAAAGGACCATACAGGCGGGCCACCACCAGCATCGCGGCAAATCCCACAATCTGACTGAAGGCGGCGGCGCCAACGAGTGCAGCGGTGTTCGCCAGGAAAGATGGGTTACGCCCGGGACCGTCCGGTGAGCCGTCTGGAGCAGCCAAGGTCATCTCAGAAGACGTAGCTCATCAACAGCACTTCGGAAGATGGCGTCGAGTGGACGGTGGAAGCGGCCTCGCAGACCGAAGGGCTCGATGAAATGATTGACCTCGTACCCTCCTTCTGGAATGTCGCGGTCCGTCGGCCAGTAGCCGAACACATCGCCCAAGTAACCCACGGCGAGCGAGTCCTCGAACGGCACCAATGTGCGCAGGCCTGTCAGAGGCTCAGCCGCCACCGCGACGATGTCGATGTCGGCGGAAAGACGAACGCGCTGAAGGAGAACTGCTTTTCCTCCCTGGTCACCCGTCAGTAGCCTGTCGAGTGGAGCAGAGCCGTGCGCGGAACCGATTGCCGTAGGTTCGTCCCGTGCATTGCGACTCATCCGACGGTCGCCTTTGAACGCGCCAAGGACATCGCTGGCCAGCGACTCCGACCATCTCTGCCAGCCGTCAGAGGTAAAGGAGTCGAAACTGGGACCAGAGAACAGGCAATCGAAGGCACGACGTGAAAGTGGACGTGTCTCAGGCACGCGAGAGCGAATGTCGCCTGCAAAGCCTTGGAGGAACAGCACCGGCAAGGCGTCACCATAACGTTCCCGCAAACGGCTACGGACGACACCGGGAAACTCCGCGCTGACATGCAGCGGATGCGGAAAAGCCGTCGGGTGGCAGGCGTAGTGCCACAAGAGCGCGATGGGATCGCCCGACACGCCGATGATTGCGATCGCCGTGATCGTCGGATCAAACGGCCCGCTGGGATTGGGCGCCATGACCGTCTGCGGATGGACCAGACGCCGGCGATAAAAGTGGGGTACAGGCCACCGGCGCCGTCGATTGATTGCAGCGAGACTGGAGCCTGTCCTTCGCTCCGTGAAGACGGGCCGGCCCGATTCCGTCACTACCCGGTCGACGAGCAGGCGGCAGCGCTCCTTCACCATCGAGAGGTAGGCCGGGTCGACAGGTCCGAGCACCGGCTTCGTTGCGTCGAGCGATGGCGCAAAATGAGTATGGGAACCCAGGACAAGCAGATCCGCTGCGTTCTGTCCGTGCTTCGAGACAAAGTGGCAAATCAGATCGGTGTGAAGGGCCTCGCCGACATACAGGGTGTCCAGTGTCACCAACACGGAGCAGCGACCATTGTCGTCGCGAAACGCGACTGCGTTCGCCTCGAGCGTGGATGATACCTTCACAAATGGCTCGGGTCGTCCGGAGAAGCCGGCCAAGGGACACTCAGCCGCCGGCGTGATGTCAATGGCTGCAGCCGAGGCGTGATGCATCTTCAGCCGGAGACTACGTTTCGGAAGCCGATATTGCGACGGGCCGGATCAGCTCGAACGTAAAGATCCACGCCATCAGCTGCACGAGCGGGATCCTCTCCAGTACGCGATCAAGGCTGTCGAGGGCGGGCAGCAGCGCCGGGAACTTTCCTCCGACATATCCAGTAATGTGCCAAAAGCGCATCTCACCGATTTCGAAGAACCGCCGGGCGAAGGCTATGTCCTTGAGGCTCAGGATGTGTGCCTTTTCCCACTCGGTGCGCATTGAGGGCGTGACGAGCCGATAAAGTTTGATGAGCGGGTTGTAGTCGAGTGCTTCGCCGGCGAGGATGCGTCCTCCCGGCTTGAGGATCCGTCGCAGTTCCGGAAAGGCGTAGGACAGATCCAAATGGTGCAGCATGCCGCTGCACATCACGGCATCCACGCACCCGTCGGGAAGTCGCGTGTTCTCGGCGTCGGCTTGTACGAAGTACGTGTTCGACAGACCTTCGGCCGCGGCCGCCTTTTTGGCGTTGGCGACGGAGACGTCGGAGATGTCGAGGCCGATGACAAGCTTCGCACCGGCATGGGCGGCTTGGCGCGCCATGCCGCCATTGCCACAGGCGTAGTCGAGGAAGACTCTGCCGGGCGCGTGCCGGTCGATCCACTTCCGGATGTATTCGTTCGACCGTCGGGTCGCGGAATAGTATTTGCGGTTGCCATAGAACTTCTCGTAGGTGTCCTTCGGCATTTCGTCGAGTGTTGCCCGCTGGTCACGAACGCGGTTATGGAATTCGAGTTCGGCGAGCTTGCGATCGTTCAGGCTCTGCAGCCATTCGCTGTTGGTCATCAGCGAGAGCTTGTCCAGCTCCTGCCTAAGGGTTTCGACATCCATTCCCGTACCGGCCCGATCTGAAGTTTATTATATTCTACCATTGGGAGGTACAACTCAAATAATGTGGCGAACCAGCGCGCCGAGAACCAGTGGGGAGGGGACTTGAGCGGTACGGAAGAGTTCTCGATCGCCGAATATGTGCGATTGGTCGGCGAACTCCGGCGACGCGACTATGAAGTGGTGGACTTCCTGAGCGCGACTCCGGAGTGCCGGCACCTCCTGCTGCGGCACGACATTGACATGTGCCTGCAACGGGCAGTGCGGCTCGCGGAGGCAGAAGCGGAGATGGAGGTGACTGCGTCCTACTTCGTGCTGCTCAACACCGAAATGTACAATGTGGCCTCCACTGCCGGCCGGGCAGCGCTGCGGCGGCTGCTCGAACTCGGCCACGATGTCGGATTGCATTTTGATGGAGCGCACATCCGTGACCACGACCTGGGAGCGTTGACGCGAGAGGTCGATCTCGAATGCGCCATGCTTGAGATGCAGACCGGGCGTGCCGTCCGCGTCGTGACCTTCCATCGGCCGGCACGGTGGCTGCTGGGACATCAGGCTACGCTGTCTGGCCGAATACATGCCTACCAGCCACGCTACTTCGAGAGCATGGGCTACTGCTCCGACAGCGCCGGGGCGTTTCGCTACCATCATCCGCTTAATCATCCGGCAGTGCTCGAAGGTCGCGCCCTGCAGCTGCTGACGCATCCCATCTGGTGGGTGACCGAACCTGGCGAAGACACTTTGTCCAAGCTGGACCGATTCAGGCGCGAGCGTGACGACCAGATCGGCCGGGAACTGGCGGCGAATTGCCGTCCCTATGCCGAGGCGCGGCCGGCTGAGGCGAGTTCGGTCAGCATATCCGCGAAACGACCGTAGACTTGCGCCGCCTGAAAACGGTCGCGAAAGACGCGTCGCGCATTGGTCGACAGTTGCTCGATCCGGGCGGGTGCGTCGAACAACTCCTCGATCCTGTGGGCGAGGTCGTCCGGATCGGTCTCGCGATAGAGCAATCCGCAGTGCTCAGCGTCGATGAGCTGCGACACCGGCCCTTTGAGGCTGGTCAGGATGGGTAGTCCATATGCCAAATACTCAACGGCTTTGTTTGGAAGCGAGCGAGTGAAGTCCGGGGTGCTGGGATAGGGGAGGAGCCCAGCATGCGACTGCGCAGCGAGCGCCTCTATCTGCGGACCGGTAACCCAGCCTGGAAGGACGATCTGCGGCATGCCTTCGGCTGCGGCACGGACAGCTTCGAAGTCCTCGCCTCTGCCGCATAGGATCAACCGCATCTCGTCGCGCACTCTCTGCGGAAGTCGACGAACCGCCTCGAGCATGACATCGATGCGTGCGCGCTCCATCGCGATGTTGCCGAAGAAGCACAGTCGAAGGCGCGCCGTCGGTCGGCCATCGAAAATGGATGTCCAGAACTTCTGAGCCTCCTGCCTT
Source organism: Enhydrobacter sp. (assembly GCA_025808875.1). NCBI lineage: Bacteria > Pseudomonadati > Pseudomonadota > Alphaproteobacteria > Hyphomicrobiales > Enhydrobacter > Enhydrobacter sp. Next base: position 2,028,125 of record CP075528.1, read on the forward strand.
TCGCTGTGAGGGTACTGGCCGTCGACATAGGCGAGCGGGAACGCGCGGTCCCATTTGCCGCGCAAGCGCCCGCCGCGGTCGAGTCCCCACTGCACGAACTCGTCGGTGATGCCGCAGATTCCCTGAAAGGCCTGCAACGTTCTTCGCGATTGCCAGTAGAAGGGCAGGGCACCCAGTCGACCGAATCGCCGCAGCGGTCTCGGTAGGGCGTCATGCCATACGTCCGGCCAAAGATCCCTGACGTCCACGACCGCCGGAATGCCGTGAGCCGCCGCATACCGGGCACCCGAAAGTGCCAATTCCGGGATGGGGTAGGAGGCGAGAATGACGTCAGGTGCCCGCTGGCCCCGGACGGCCCCCTCGAACGCCCTGGCGATATCGCGATTGGCACGGATGCGCGCGATTGAGACGTTTCGGAGGTAGGGGCGGGAAGCAAGACAGCAGATTTGCAGGTGATCGTCGACGCGGCTCCATGTCGTGCCCTGGCAACGGAAGGTCTTGTCGAAATGGTTGAACGCGCTCGTCCACCAGACGACGTCCACGCCGCGCGCCGCAAGCAGCTCGGCCAAGATGCCGGAGCGATGGAGCCGCTGGCGGCCAGGGTCGGTCGGCAGCGGCTCGCCCACCGTGAGAAGCCATATCCGCATCGGTTCAACTTCGCTTGGCCATCGACCGGGCCAGCACCCTTCGACCGCTTCGATCCCTTATCCAATGCGGCTGTAGCCAATATACGGGTCGAACGGAAGCCTCTCGATCTTGAGGCGATGCCGCTGCATCAACTCAATGCATGCCTCGGTCTCGCCCGGCCATAGCGGGTTGTCGAGCTCGTCGAAGGCGATGATCGCGCCGGCCGGCATGCGGGGCAAAAAGCGATCGATGGCGGCCTTGGTCGGTGCGTAGAGATCGAAATCGAGAAAAAGCAGACTGACCAGCACGTGAGGATTATCCTTCACGAACCGGGGTATCGTCCTAGTCGCGTCCCCCTTGATGAGCTGGACCTTGGGGATGTGCCCGATGAAACGCGTTGAATCGTTTATCGCGGCGAGCTCGAGCAACTCGTCGTGGCTGTTGGCGTGAAGGCCGCCCTTTCTCACTGAGCGAGATATCTTCGTCCTGTCCCTGCGCCCGACCTCCGGGAAGCCGGCAAAAGTGTCGAAGCCATAGACGCGACGCGTGAAGTTCACCGGCTCCAGGATTGCCGAAAGCCGGGCCCAGGTCATGAGGCCAAAGCCCTCGTACACGCCGCATTCCACGATCGATCCTTTCACCGGCACGACCAGCTTGAAGAGCTCGTAGAGGGAGAGGAAGCGGGTAAGAGCCTGACGACGAACGTACTTCGGAAAATTGTTCAGCTTCGATTCCGTCGTTGCTGGATGGCGCTCGAAGCATTGGGCATTGCGGCCGCCCTCCTGTTGTTCGGCTTCGGTTCGGAAGCCCCCTTCGAGCTGTCTCGATGCGGCGCTTTGACCTGCGGATCGTTTCGGCATTTGCGTCGGTTCCTGTATCTCCCCACGAAGGGCCCAGCGTAAGTATCGGCGCTGGGGCAAACAAGCCGCGAAGACCGATGTGCGAGTCGACAACCTCCCGCATTTCAAATATGACGCGCACGACAGGGGAGCGTGCGCCAAACGGCGATAGGAATGTCTCAGGGATATCCGTCACATACGGTGCCGTTCTTTGACTTCAAGGCGGTGTTCGCCGAGGATCCCGACGGCTTCACCGACGTGTTCCGCAGCACTCTCGCGGAAGGCGGGATCATCCTCCAGAAGGCAGTCGACCAATTCGAACAGGAGCTGGCCGCCTATCTCAACTGCCGCCACGTTGTCGGCACGTCCGATTGCACCAATGCGATGATGCTCGGGCTTCGGGCAGCGGGCCTCGGGCCGGAGGACGAGGTGATCATCTGCTCGCACACCTTCATCGCGACGGCCCAGGCGGTTCACTTTGCGGGCGCCACGCCGGTTCCGGTCGAAGTGGGCGCGGACCGCATGATCGACCCCGATGCGATCGAGTCGGCGGTGACGCCGCGTACCCGGGCGGTCATGGTGACGCAGCTCAACGGCCGGGTTTGCGACATGGATCGGATAGCCGCGATCGCCGGCAAGCGCGGTTTGATCGTGGTCGAGGACTCGGCTCAGGCGCTGGGGGCGACGTTCCGCGGCCGAAAGGCGGGCACGTTCGGGGCTTTCGGCGCCTTCAGCTTCTATCCCAGCAAGCTGCTCGGATGCTTCGGCGACGGCGGCGTGCTGACGACAGATGACGACGGCATCGCCGAGCGCGTCTACCACATGCGCAATCATGGCGCTAACCGCCAGAAGCAACTCGACAGGACGTCGACGCTATGGGCCACCAACAGTCGCCTTGACAACGTGCAAGCTGCCCTGCTGAGCTACAAGCTTCCGAAGTTCCCGGCCACTGTCGCCCGCCGGCGCCGGATCGCGCGCACGTATCATGCCGCCTTCGAGGAGCTGCCGGACTTCGGCCTGCCGCCGGGGCCGGATGTCGATGGGCCGCACTTCGACGTCTTCCAGAACTATGAGATCGACGTCGGCGATCGCGACGGACTGCGCGCTTACCTCCAGCAGGTAGGTGTCGGGACGATCATCCAGTGGGGCGGCATCGCCATCCACCAGCTGCGGGCGCTGGGGTTCCGGCAAGAACTGGACCGAACGGACCGGTTCTTTGCCCGGTGCATGCTGCTGCCGATGAACCAATACCTGTCGGACAAGGATGTGCTGCAGGTGTCTTCGTCCGTGCGCGCGTACTACGGGCTGCCGCCGTGGAAGGACATGGCGGCGGAGGGCGAGGGCGACTGGCGCGCCGGCGGGCATGCTGACTAACTCGCGCATCGACGCCACAACGCTGGCGCGTCGGATAAGGCTCCATGCGCTTCGCATGACGAGTCTTGGCGGGACGTCGCATATTGCATCGGTGTTCTCGATGGCCGACCTGCTGGCGGTCCTCTATGCGCAGGTCCTGCGGATCGATCCCGCATGGCCCGCGTGGCCGGACCGCGACCGCTTCGTGCTGTCGAAGGGGCACGCGGGCGCCGGCGTCTACGCCGCCCTCGCCGAGCGCGGTTTCTTCGATGTGTCGATGCTTGACCAGCATGGACAGGACGGCTCGGCGCTGTCGGGGCATGTCTCGCACAAGGGCGTGCCAGGCGTGGAGCTTTCGACCGGCTCGCTGGGGCATGGGCTGCCGGTGTCGACAGGAATGGCCCTGGCAGCCCAGCGCGCCGGCAAGCGGCATCGCGTCTTCTGTCTGATGAGTGACGGGGAATGCGACGAGGGTTCGAACTGGGAGGCCATCCTGTTCGCTGCCCATCATCGGCTGGCCAACCTAGTGGCGATCGTCGACTACAACAAGCTCCAGAGCCTCGCGCCAGTGAAAGAGACGCTGGACCTCGAGCCGTTCGTCGACAAGTGGCGCAGCTTCAACTGGGCGGTGCGCGAGGTCGACGGGCACGACCATGCGGCGATCCAGCGCCACCTGGAAAGCCTTCCGGTCGAGGCGGATCGGCCGAGCTGCCTGATCGCCCATACGGTGAAAGGCAAAGGCGTCTCCTTCATGGAGAACACCGTGCTGTGGCACTACCGTACGGCACGGGGCGAAGAATACGAAGCGGCGCGGCGGGAGTTGGAGGCCGGCGCGTGAGGGACGCCTTCATTCGTCAGCTCACCATCCTTGCCAAGGCCGATCCGCGCATCACCCTGCTCACCGGCGATCTCGGCTTCGCCGTGTTCGACGAATTCCGCCGCACTTTGCCGGACCGCTTCATCAACGTCGGCGTCGCCGAGCAGAACCTCGCCGCCATCGCCACCGGGATGGCCCTGGAAGGGCACGTCGCCTTCACGTACTCGATCGGCAACTTCCCGACCCTTCGGTGCCTCGAGCAGCTGCGCAACGATGCCTGCTACCACAAGGCCAACGTCAAGACAGTGGCGATTGGCGGCGGCTTCTCGTACGGCAATCTGGGCTTCAGCCATCACGCCACGGAGGATCTGGCAATTCTGCGCGCCCTGCCAGGCATGACGGTGGTGGCGCCGGCTGATCTCTGGGAGACGGAGCAGGCGACGATCGCGCTGGCCGGTTCCGAAGGTTGCGCCTATCTGCGCCTCGACAAGTCCAACGCCGGCCGGACAGAGCGACCGGGCGAGCGCTTCGAGCTCGGCAAGTCGCGGCGGCTGCGCGACGGCGACGGTCTCACACTGATCGGATGCGGAGGTATCGTTGCCGATCTGATGGCAGCGGCCGACACGCTCGGGCTGGAGGGTATCGAGTGCCGGGTCATCAGCCATCACACGCTGACGTCGGTGGATGGCGAGGCCGTTCGCGATGCAGCGGGACAGACCGAGGGGATCGTGACTGTCGAGGAGCACGGCATAAAGGGCGGCTTGGCCGGGGCCATCTCCGAGTTTTGCATGGAAGCGGATGTTCGTCCGCGTCGTTTCCGCCGGCTTGGTCTGCGGGACGAGTTCGCCACGGTGGTCGGCGGACAGGACTTCCTGCGCCAGCGCTACGGCATGGGCAGAAAGGCCATCGTCGAAGCGGCGCGCGCCATCCTCGCATCGCGGTGAGCCGAATGGCCAAGGCGCTCTTCGACCGCGCGGTGGCGATGATCGGGCTCGTTGTCCTGTCGCCGCTTCTGGTCATCGTCTGTGCGCTGGTCTGGCTGCAGGATCTGCGATCGCCCTTCTATGTCGCTCTCCGCGCGGCTCGCGGCGGCGGCTCGTTTCGAATGGTCAAGATACGGTCCATGGTGTCCCATGCGGACCGGATCGGCAGCAACTCTACGTCCGCTGACGATCCGCGCGTGACGCGCATCGGCCGCTTCGTGCGCAACTGGAAGATCGACGAACTCAGTCAGCTTTGGAACGTACTCAAGGGCGACATGAGCCTGGTCGGACCACGTCCGCAGGTGCTCGAGGAAGTCGACACCTACAGCGACACCGAAAAAGCTCTGCTGACCGTCAGGCCAGGCATTACTGACTTCGCATCGATCGTTTTCGCGGACGAAGGTGCCATTCTCGCGGGTGCCGTCGACCCGTATCAGACCTATGTCCGGTTGATTCGCCCGTGGAAGAGCCGCCTGGGCCTCTTCTACGTCCAGCACCGGACGTTCCTCGTTGACCTGAGGTTGATTCAGCTCACGGTGCTGCGGATCGTCGCTCCCCGTCGAGCCCTGGCCGGTGTTTGCCGTCTGCTGGAGGGCCTTGGGGCACCCGAGGATCTGGTGCGCGTTGCCGGCCGGAATGCGGCTCTCGATTCGCAGGGCCTCCCGGGAAGTGCCTGACGAGAGCTTCCCGGCATCTCTGAACAATTTGCAGTTTCCGTTGAGCCAACTCGCCGTCATCCGTATGCTTATTGTGAGTGTGGGTGGGACAGGCCGAAGACGGCCACGTTGAATGGGGAAGCGCCGGCAGCTGGCCGGCGTGGGCAAGTATGGCAGGTATCGCCAACACAAAAAACATCAGGGTCCTGGTGTTCGGCTACGACGTCGCCATGTCGGTGCTGGCGCTGCTGCTGGCGCTGTGGGTGCGCCATGGCAGCCTGGCCGAGATGGACGACCGCAGCCTGTTCCTCGGCGGCGTGCTGCCGTTCGCCGCCGCGACGGCCGTCGCCTTGCTGGTGATGCGGACCTACCGCACGAGCTGGCGCCACGCCTCGACGGCCGACCTCACCAACATCTTCTACACCGTCACCCTGGCGGTGCTGGTGTACCTTCCGATGAGCTTCGTCGTCACCCGGCTCGATCTCATCCCGCGCAGCTCGATCGTCATGGTGTGGATGGCGATGTTCCTGCTGATGGGCGGCTCGCGCGTCGCCTACCGGCTCTACCGCGAGCGCGGGCTGTTCTTCAGGCGTCGGCCCATGCTGCCGCACCAGGTGCCGATCCTGGTCGTCGGCGGCGGCATCGACGCCGATCTCCTGCTGCGCGGCCTGCAGAACTCGTCGGAGTATTATCCGGTCGGCGTGCTCGACGATGCCGGCCACGGCACGCTGCGCGGCGTGCCGGTGCTCGGCCGCATCGCCGACGTCGAGCGCGTGGTCGAGGGCTTCGCCGAGGCGGGCGATAGGCCACGCAAGCTGGTGGTGGTCGATCACCTGCTGGCCCCGGCGACGCTCGATCGCCTGGTCGAGGTCGCCAACCGGCTCGGGCTCACCGTGGCGCGCGGCCCCGATCCCACCCAGTTCCGTCCGGGCACCAGCGACGCGTCCGAGCTGCGGCCGATCTCGGTCGAGGACCTGCTGGGGCGCTCGCAAATCGTGCTCGATCCCGAGCCGGTCCGCCACCTGGTCGCGGGCAAGCGCGTGCTGGTGACCGGGGCGGGCGGCTCGATCGGCGCGGAGATCGTGCGCCAGGTCTGTGCCATCGGCCCCGCGGCGCTCTGCCTGGTCGATTCGTCGGAGTTCAACCTCTACTCGATCGACACCGAGGTGTCGGAGCAATGGCCGGCGCTCGAGCGCATCGCCCGCGTCGTCGATGTGCGCCATCGCCCGACGCTCGAGGCGTGTTTCGCGTCGTTCGGGCCCGACATCGTGTTCCATGCCGCCGCGCTCAAGCACGTGCCGCTGGTCGAGGGCAATCCGGTCGAGGGCATCTGGACCAACGTCATCGGCTCGCGCCACGTCTGCGACGCCGCCATCGCCTCGCGCTGCCACGCCCTGGTGCTGGTGTCGACCGACAAGGCGGTCAACCCGACCAACGTCATGGGCGCCACCAAGCGCTGCGCCGAGGGCTATTGCCAGGCGCTGGCGCTGGAGCAAGCCGGGCGGCCGGAGGGCACGCGCGTCGTCGTCGTGCGCTTCGGCAACGTGCTGGGCTCGACCGGCTCGGTGGTGCCGCTGTTCGAGCGCCAGCTCAAGGCGGGCGGGCCGCTCACCGTCACCCATCCCGACATGGAGCGCTACTTCATGACCATCCGCGAGGCCGTGCAGCTCGTCCTGCAGGCCTCGGCGCTCGGCGCGGCGCGGACGGAGATGGCGGGCCGCGTCTTCGTGCTCGACATGGGCAAGCCGGTGCGCATCGCCGATCTCGCGCGCCAGATGATCCGCCTGGCCGGGCTGCGTCCCGCCCACGACATCCAGATCCGCTACACCGGCCTGCGCCCCGGCGAGAAGCTCTCCGAGGAATTGTTCCACGAAAGCGAGCGGATGGAGGCAACCGGCACGCCGCGGCTGAACGTGGCCAGCCCGCGCGCGCTGGACCTTGCCCGTTACCGGGCGGCGCTCGAGTCGCTTGACTCTCTTTGCGCCGCCGGCCGCGAGGGGCCGGCGCTGGAGCTGCTGGCGACCCTGGTGCCCGAGTACCGTTCGCCACGCGAGGTTGCTGCGCAGTAGCGCCGTCGGTCCCGGTTGCTTCAGGGCCGAGCCGAACGACCCGGCGATCGTCGCTGGCCCGTCCGGAACCGGCACCCCATGTGCGATTTAATTTCCTGTGGATTGTCGAGCGTCCCCGGTATCCGGTGCGCAGAAGGCAGGAACGCTGCCGCGGTGCGTAAAATCCACCTTGCGATTCAATGGGTTGCGTGCCGATCGCCATAATCTGTGGTCTGGCGGTCACGCCACACTCACAGTTTATCGCTAAGTCGTTCAGCCAAAAGGCCATTTGTTGCCAGAATGGGGGCAGGTGGGTAAACTGGCCGAGCGGAAGCCTCTTGGGGAGACTGCTGAATGCGGTGGATCATGAAATTCGCGATGCTGGCCGTCGCGACTGTGCTGTTTGCCGGCCCCATGAACGTGCAGCCCGCGAGTGCCCAACAGCTCGATGCCGCGACCGCTCAGGCGCTCAGCGACGCCCTTGCCGCCGGCGACGCGCAGGCGGTCCAATTGGTGGTCGCCGCCAACCAGGGCAACGCGGCCGCGCTCCAGGCCATCGCCGCCACCGTCCTCGCCGCCGCCCAGAGCATCAAGGCAAGCGATCCGGGCGGCGCGGGCATCCTCGCCGCCATCGCCCTCACCTCGGGCGGCCTGCAGGGCAATGCCGCCGTCACGGCGACGAACATGGTGAATGTGAGCGGCAGTGCCATCGCCGCCGCGGTGGTCGCCTTCGCCAACGCCGGTGTTCCGCCGTCCGTGATCGCCAACGCGGTCCTCGTCGGCGTCACCACCAACCCCGTGCAGGTGGCGTCGAGCGGTTCCCAGGCGGCACCGCAGAATTCCGGATCCGTAAATTAGCTCCTTCTTCTTCGAGAATAGCCAATGAAGTCGATCAAGCGCGTCGCCTTTGCCGTTGCCTTGGTGTTGGGAGCGGGGGTGTCCGCGACGGATGACCCGGCCCAGGCCCAAACCCAGGCGCAACAGGCTCCCGGCTCCGAACGCTCGCCGCTGCAGCGCCAGGAGCGCGACCAGCGCGGCCCGGCGGCAATTGCGGCCGAAAGCTACGATCCGGTCGGCGTGCCGGTCGGTTCGTTCCGCCTGTTCCCGGAGCTCGAGCTGGACGAGGTCTACAACGACAACATCTACGCCGCCAATTCGGGCAAGACCGGCAGTTTCATCCAGCTGATCAAGCCGACGCTCGATCTACGCTCGGATTGGAACAATCACATGCTGAACGTCGTCGCTCGCGGCGCGTTCGGCTTCTACTCGGCCAACTCGACCGAGAATTTCCAGGATTTCTCCTTCGCCAGCGATGGCCGGATCGACATCCAGCGCAACTGGAACGTCTATGGTGGCGCCTCGTGGAGCCGCCGGCACGAGGAGCGCGGCACGCCCAACGCCGTGACCTCGACGTTCCCGCCCAACAAGTACAACCAGCTCGTCGCCAATCTCGGCTACTACCAGGCCTTCAATCGCTTCAGCGTTCGCCTCGACGGCCGCATGGACAACTACAACTTCGTCGACAGTGGCCCCGGCCCGGCCGCGGGCGCCATCTTCAACGGCGATCGCGATCGCACCGAGTTCCGCGAGACGTTGCGCCTGGGTTACGAGTTCAGTCCGGGCTACCAGGTGTGGACCCGCGGCGGCCTCAACCAGCGCACCTATTCCAACATGATCGATTCGCTGGGCTTCACCCACAATTCCAGCGGCTGGGACGTGGTCGGCGGAGTCTCCATCGATCTGGGCGGCATCACCGCGATCGAGCTGTTCGCCGGCTACATGCAGCAGAACTACCGCGACCCGCGCTATCCGGTGGTGCAGGGGCCGTCCTTCGGCCTGACCGGCTTCTGGAACCCGATCCGCGAGCTGTTCATCAAGCCGTTCGTGCGCCGTACCATCGAGGAATCGGCGCTGACAAGCACCTCGGCCTATTTCAATACTGCCTTCGGTGTCGACGTCGATTACCGGGTGCGGCCCAACATCAAGGTGGATGGCCATTTCGACTATTCGATCGCCGACTATTCGGTCACCTCGGGGGCGGCGTCGCGCTACGACCAGTACGTCGTCTTCCGCGCTTCGGTGACCTACAACCCGACGCGCGAGTTCTTCATCGGCCCGATGTACCAGTTCACCAACCGCAACTCCAACGTCGCGGGATCGGGCTACGACCAGAACATTGTCATGCTGCGCCTCGGCGCGCGGCTCTGATTGCAATAGGGCTTGCAGCAGCGGGGCCGCCGATGTTGAATCGGCGGCCTTTCTTCTTCAATTCGACGGTGTGATGGGGCGGAAGCCGATGGCTGCGGGAGCGGTCGGAAGTATTGGAGTCGCTCGTTGCCCATCCTTCGAGACGCGGCCTGCGGCCGCTCCTCAGGATGAGGTCCAGCTCGTCCAGGCGAATGCGCCACCACCTCATGCCGGGGAGGCCGCGAAGCGGCCGTCTCGAAGCATCGGCCGCAACCGCCATCTGAGCGTTCGACTGCCGGGCTTCATGGCACTGGTCCTCGCCTTGCTGCTGGCCGCCGTCGGATCGACGGCGTTGGCCCAGGGTGGCTATCGCCTCGGCGCCGGCGACAAGCTCAAGGTGACGGTGTTCGGCGAGGAGGATGCCTCGGGCGAGTACGAGATCGATGCGACGGGCGCCATCTCGGCCCGCTTGATCGGCCGGGTCGCCGTCAAGGGCATGACGGTCTCCGAGGTCGAACAGGCGCTGATCGACCACTACCGCAGCCGTGGCTTCTTCCGCAATCCGCGCATCAGCATCGAACTGGTCAACCTCAGGCCATTCTTCATCCTGGGCGAGGTCGAGAAGCGCGGCTCCTATCCCTACGTCAACGGGCTCACCGTGGCGCAGGCCGTCGCCATCGCCGGGGGCTATACCTATCGCGCCTCGCGCAGCCGCATCACCATCCAGCGGGTGGGGGCGCCGAAGGAGGAACCGGCCACCGAGGATGCGCCGGTCTATCCCGGCGACATCGTCCGCGTTCCCGAACGCTTTTTCTAGCTCGACCGTTTCGCGATGGCCCCCGACACGACCCTTCCGCCTTCATCGCCGTCGCGCGCCAGCATGGCTGCTGGCGCCGACCCGTCGGCCCGGGAACCGCGCGGCCCGGTCCTGGCGGGCACGCGCACCGATGTGCGCGAGATGCTGCGGATGCTCAATCGCCGCAAATGGCATCTGACGGGGGTGACGGCACTGGTCTGTGCGCTCGCGGCGCTGGTGCTGTTACAGATCACGCCGCAGTACCGCGCCACGGCGCTGGTGATGCTCGACACCCGCAAGGCGAAGGTCACCAACACGGCGGACGTGCTGAGCGGCCTGTCGGTCGACGTTGCCGCTGTTCAGACCGAGATCGAAGTATTGCGCTCAGCCACCCTGCTCGGCCATGTCGTCGACAAATTGCGACTGGACCTGGATCGTGAGTATGGCGCGGCTCCTCCCGGTACGCTCTCGCTCGTGACAGGTCAGGTTCGCGCGCTCTATGACGGTCTGGTCGGCGCGCCGGCAAGTCCGAATCGGGTCCAGTCCGAGGACAATACGCCCCGTGCCCGCGCCATCGCCGCCCTGACCCGCAAAGTGCAGATTGCGACTCGCGGCCGCTCGTATGTGATCTCCGTGTCGCTCGATTCGGCCGAGGCGGCCAAGGCCAGGCGCATCGTCGATGCGATCGCCGATTTCTATCTCGTCGACCAGCTCCAGGCCAAGCTCGACGCCAACAGGCGTGCCACCGAGTTCTTCAACGAGCGGCTGGACGAGCTCAGGCGCAACGTCGAGGCGTCGGAACGCGCCATCGCCAATTTCCGCGAGAGGCACGGCCTGACCATCGGCAAGGAAGCGACGGTGACCAGCCAGTCGCTGTCGGAACTCAACTCCCAGCTCATCCAGGCGCGTGCCCAGCGCGCCGACCGCGAATCGCGGCTGATCGCGCTGGAGCAGGCGGCACGCGATCCCAGGACCCTGGGCGGTGTCACCGAGGTGCTGGCCAATCCGCTGGTCGGCTCGCTGCGCGCGCAGGAGGCCGAGGTCGCCCGCCGCATCGGCGACCTCAACCAGCGCTACGGCGACAGCCATCCCAGGCTGCTGCAGGCGCGGGCGGAGCAGGGCCAGATCCAGGCGCGCATCGGCGCCGAGGTCGCCAAGATCATCTCCAGCGTGCGCGGCGACGCCGAGGCGGCGCGGGCCAAGGTCAAGGAACTCGAGGAGCAGGTCGCCCAGCTCGAGCGCCAGGCCGGCGGCTTGGGCCAGCACGAGGTCGAACTGCGCCAGCTCGAGCGCGAAGCCCAGTCCACCCGTTCCGTCTACGAGGATTTCCTCAAGCGCTCCAAGGAGCTGCGCGAGCAGCAGGACATCCAGCAGCCCGACGCCCGCATCCTGTCGGCGGCGGTGGTGCCGCCGGGCATTGTCTATCCGCGCTACGCGCTGACCATGGCGCTGGCCCTGGCCGTCGGGCTGGTGCTGGGCGTGGCCCTGATCGCCCTCATGGAACGCTTGGACGGCGGTTTCCGCACCGGCGAGCAGATCGAGCGCCTCACCGGCCGGCCGCTGATCGGCATGATCCCGGCCCTGTCGCGACTCACCCTCGGCAAGCTGTTGCCGGCGGCCTTCGCCATCGACAAGCCGTCGTCCGCCTATGCCGAATCCCTGCGCTCGGCCTACACCGCCATCACCCTCGGCACGCTCGACAGTCCGCCCAGGGTGATCATGGTGACGTCGTCGCTGCCGGGCGAGGGCAAGTCGACCTTCGTCTGCTCGCTGGCCGGCCTGATGGCGCGCTCCAATCCGGGCAAGAAGATCGTGGTCGTCGACGGCGATCTCCGACGTTCGTCGGTCCTCAAGGCCCTGGCCGTCCCGGCGACCGGCGGCACGATCGACGAATACCTGTCCGGCGCCAAGCCGCTGCAGGAGGTCGTCGGCCAGGAGACGGCGAGCGGGCTTTACTACATCCCGGCGCGCCCCGATACGCCCAACTCGGCCGAGATCCTCGACTCCCACGCCATGCAGCAGTTCGTGCGCTCGCTGGCGGAGAGCTTCGACCTGGTGTTCATCGACACGCCGCCCTTGATGGCCGTTTCCGATGCACGCCTGACAGCGAAGATCGCCGACTACGTCATCTTCCTCGTGCAATGGGAGCAGACGGCGCGGGAACTCGCCGTCAACTCGCTGAAGCTGCTGGGCGACGCCCACCGGCAGGTCGGCGTGGTGCTGTCGCAGGTCAACGTGCGCCGCCATTCGCGCTACGGCTACGGCGACTATGGCTACTACTACTCCAAGTACCGCGACTACTACACCAGGTGAGCGGCCGCGCGCCGGCGGTGCGGCGCGATGGTTCGTGGCGGGGCTGTCGTTCGCCTTGGGAGCGTCGTTGCTTGCGCTCGCCGTGCCGCGCACGATGGCTGCTTGGGCCGGTCTCGGGGCGCAGCCGGCACTGCACGAGGTCAAAGAGGCGCGGGAGCCCAGACCCGAGGACATCGCGGCGGGCATTGCCGCCCTTCAACGCGCCATCGAATGGGTACCGTCGGCGAAGCGTCTGATCGACCTCGCCACCCTGGAACTCGAGGAGGCCAAGCGGCTGCCGATTGGCGAGCCGCGTCGCGAGGAGATGCTCAGGAGTGCCGAGGCGCATTTCGTCGAGGGTCTGTCGCTCAATCCGGTGGACGGGACGGCCTGGCTGCGGCTCGCCTGGACGCGGGCCTTCCTCGGAGCGTCCGCGCGCTCGGTGGTGTCCTGCCTCGTCCAGTCGATCGACATGGCGCCCAACCAGCGCAACTTGTGGCTGGTGCGCGCGCGTATGCTGCTGGCCTACTGGCCATGGATGAATGCCGAGGAGGCGCCCATCGTGCGCCGGCAGTTCCGGACCATTTGGACAATCGATCCGGCAATGCGGCGGCCCCTGGTGCAGATCGCCCACGCTTTGAAGCGCCTGTCCGTGCTGGAAGAGTCCTTGAAGGACGACCCGGAGGCGCAAACCGAGTTCGAGAAACTCAAGGACGCCCTGCCGAAGCCCTAGACGAGACCTCATCCGGAGGAGCGCGCCGCTGGCGCGTGTCTCGAAGGATGGCTGGGGGACCAGGATTCGAACCTGGACTAACCGGGTCAGAGCCGGTTGTTCTACCGTTAAACTATCCCCCAACGCCGCCCGAGGCAGGGCGCAAGGCCTTGAGGCCGCTGGATTTAGCGACGTCGGACGGGCTTGGCAAGCCGCCGTTCTTCTACCGACTATCGCTCGAACGGAAGCCATGATTGTCATCCCGAACGAAGCGACGGGCCTTCAAGGCGTCAGGAAGGTCCGCTGCCATGCTCGGGATGACACGAAGTTCTGTCCGGCGTTTGTGAGTTCCCGGCGCCGCTCGCGCTCAAGCCGATGTCTGGCGGCTCAGCTTCTCGCGGTGCCTCTCCAGGCGGCGCAGCAGGTTCTGGGCGTGGCCGGTGCGGATCTCGCGATCGGCAACCGCAATCATCACGGCATACTGTGCGCCGAGGACGTCGGCCAGGGTCTCGAGTCCGCCGAGATCGAAATCGAAGGCCTGGTCACGGGCTTTGGACATGTTGTCGTGCATCACGTTCTCGGCCCAACGTCGCCCGGCCTCGAGGTCGTGGCCGACGAAGGCGGCGGCGACCCGGTTCCAGTCGCTGCGCAGATGCTCCTTCATGATCGTGCGCCGGTTCCGGCTGCCCTTGGGACGGCCGGGTCCGCCGGTGCCGCCTGCGATGAACAATCCTTTCTCGCTCATGACTCCACTCACTTTGCTCGTCACCCGCGGAAGTGCGGGCTGCTCGCTCGCGGGAACGCGAGCGCGCACAGGAGTGGCAGAGCGCGAGGAGAGAATCGAATTTGGTTCACCGCCCCGAAAATTCGCATGGAGAATCAAGGCGCGAATCCGACCCGGTGAACCAGATTGGACGTCGTGTCGGGCCGCGTGTAGCGTCTGCGCCAGGATGGTGACGATGCGCGAGGGGTGGCGTGGTCAAGCAGCTCGACGCTTTTCTTGGAGAATCAAAGGGCAATTTGCGGATGGTTGACCGGATTGGACCGGCAGGCACGTCGCCTTTATTTTCGCGCCCATGCCTGCGCCGGTCTCCGATCGAATGTCCGACTTCCCTTTACGTAAAGCGAGAGTCACTGCCGTATTCCGCCGTTTTCGGGAAACATCGTGAAAGCAGAAAACGAGACGAAGGTTCGTTCGTTACCGCGGCGGCGAGAAATCTCGGTGTCGGAAGCGCGGCACTCGAGTGCGCGCTCCCGGCAAGAACGGGCCCGATCTCACACGCGGTCGCCGACACAACATCTGGGACCAACTTCCGATTCGGCCGTCTGCCTGCCCGTCAACCACCGTCAGGTTGTAACGATGTTGCGGGCGTCTTGTAGGTTGGATCCGTCGCATGGATGGCACCCACAACGGCTGGTGCCGGCATGCTTGATTCGATGCTTGTTGAACAGGAGCGGCACGGGATGTGGAAGGAAGAGCGGCGCCCCTCGGCGTCGTCGCTGTTAAATACCTGTCAGATTCGCGTCAGATGACACGGGCGGTACTCACTCGCTCGGAGGAGGCGTGACCTGCCAGGCTCTCCCTTGAGTTTCCTTTTCCTGTACAGGGTACCCACAACATCTTGCGCCGGCGGGCCGTAGCCCCGGGCTCCGTCGTCGGTTACCATCCCCGCCCAAGAACCAAGAGAAACGCATGGCAGGGGACTCCACGCCCGGATCGGGCGGTGCGTCGGCAGGGTCGCGGGGCGGCTGGCACAGCGGCCGCTTCGCGCACGTCTTCGCGGCGATCGATCTCGGCACCAACAATTGCCGGCTGCTGGTGGCGCGCGCCGCCATGTCCGGCTTCGAGGTGATCGACGCCTATTCGCGGCCGGTGCGGCTCGGCGAGGGCGTTGCGCTGAACGGCACGCTGTGCGGCGACGCCATCGAGCGCACCCTGGGCGCGCTCGAGGTCTGTGCCGACAAGATCGATCGCAACCGGGTGACGCGCGCGCGCCACATCGCCACCGAGGCCTGCCGGCGCGCCTGCAACGGCGAGGATTTCCTCGCCCGGGTGAAGCAGCGCACGGGCCTCCGCTTCGAGGTCATCCCGCCGGCCGAGGAGGCGCGGCTCGCCGTGGCGAGCTGCGAGAACCTGCTCGATCCGGCGCTGCCCCACGCGCTGCTGGTCGATATCGGCGGCGGCTCGACCGAGGTGAGCTGGATCCGGATCGCGCGCCGCGACGGCGGCAGCGGGGCGGTCACGCCCGAACTGATCGACATGGTCTCCGTGCCGTGGGGCGTGGTCACGCTCACCGAGGCCTGCGTGCGGCCCCGCCAGCACGAGGGCCGTCCCGACGCGCCGGTGCCGCGCGCCTGCTACGACGACATGATCGAGCGCATCCGCGCCGACCTGCGGCCGTTCTGCGCGCGCCACGGCATCGCCGGCGAGATCGGGCGCGGGCGGGTGCAGCTGATCGGCGCCTCGGGCACGGTGACGACGGTGAGCGCCCATCATCTCGGCCTCAGGCGCTACAGCCGGAGCGCGGTCGACGGCTCGTCGCTCGCGCACGAGGCGATCCTGCGCATCTGCGACCAGCTCGCCGGCCTGTCGGTCGCCGAGCTGCGCGGCCTGCCCTGCATCGGCGACGACCGCGCCGATCTCGCGCTGGCCGGCGGCGCCATCCTCGAGGCGATGTGCCGGCAATGGCCGACGCCGGTCGTGCGGGTCGCCGACCGCGGCCTGCGCGAGGGCGTGCTGATGGACCTGATGCGCCAGGCCGACCGCGACGCCGACCCGCTCTGCCGCCGCGGATACTGATGCTCCTCCCCGACGACGTCGGGGAGGTGTCGGCGTCTTGCGCCGACGGAGGGGTCATGAGTCATGACCCCCTCCGGCCTTCGGCCACCTCCCCACGCATGACGTGGGGAGGGGCGAGTTGTGCTAGAAGCTCCGCCGCATGACCAGGAAGAGATCGAGCGGTCCCACCGGACGGCGCGCCACGGTGCGGGTGAAGACGGCGCGCGGCCGCACCGTGTCCTCGCAGCGCTGGCTGCAGCGCCAGCTCAACGATCCCTACGTCGCCGAGGCGAAGAAGCGCGGCTACCGCTCGCGCGCCGCCTTCAAGCTGCTGCAGCTCGACGACCAGTTCGGCTTCCTGCGGCCGGGCATCCGCGTCGTCGATCTCGGCGCCGCGCCGGGCGGCTGGACCCAGGTCGCGGTCGAGCGCGTGAAGCCCGAGACGCGCGGCGGCAAGGTGGTCGGCATCGACCTCGCGCCGGTCGAGCCGATCGCCGGAGCCACCCTGATTGCCGGGGATTTCTACGACGACGAGGCGCCCGAGATGCTGAAGCAGGCGCTGGGAGGACCGGCCGACGTCGTGCTCTCCGACATGGCGGCGCCGGCCACCGGCGATCCGCAGATCGACCATCTGCGCATCATCGCGCTGGCCGAGCTGGCGCACGATTTCGCCCGCCAGGTGCTGAAGCCGGGCGGCAGCTTCGTCGCCAAGGTGCTGCAGGGCGGCACCGAGCGCGCGCTGCTCGATCAGCTCAAGCGCGATTTCGTCAGGGTCCGCCACGTCAAGCCCGAGGCCAGCCGGGCCGATTCGGCGGAAATGTATGTCGTCGGCACGGGCTTTCGCGGCTAGACAGGCGCGATGCGTAACTTCCTGGCGAACGCCCTGTTGACGGTCGTATCGGTGGTGGCCTGCGTCGCCTTCGCCGAACTGGCCATCCGCGTCATCGACGGCCAGTCGCCGGTCAGCCTGGTCCTGCCCGAGCAGCTCGGTTCGGAGGGAATCGACACCACCGGCGGCCATCTCGATTCGATCCCGCGCGCCGCCAGCGTCGAGCGCCAGCTCTTCTTCAGCGACCCGCCGCCCTTGCCCAACCGCAAGCCGGTACCGGCCGAATGGCTGGAGCTCGACCGCCGGATCCAGCGCGAGCCGCAGTTCGCGCCCAACGCGCCGGGCGACGCCAGGCCCAATCCCTTCCTGCCGTGGGACATGTTCAAGGCGTGGAACTCGGCCTTCGTCGGCGATCCCTGCAAGCATCCCTATCTCAGCGGTGCGCCGGGCCGGCTCTGGGTCTACGATCCGCCGAACGGCGAGGCCCGCCCGACCTTCCGCTTCCTGCCCGACGCCACGGTACCCGACGGGCTGACCACCAACGAATTCGGCTGGCGCGGCCCGCCCGTGACCTTCAAGCGCTCGCCGCGCACCATCCGCATCGTCTTCGTCGGCGCCTCGACCGTGGCCGAGATCCATCCATTGCCGTTCTCGGGGCCGGAGTATCTCGACAACTGGCTCAACAAGTGGGCCGAGGCGCGCAGGCTCGACGTGCGCTTCGAGGTGCTGAACGCCGGGCGCGAGAGCATCAACTCCATCGACATCGCCGCCATCGTGCGCCAGGAGGTGGCGCCGACCCGGCCCGATCTCGTCGTCTACTACGAGGGCGGCAACAGCCTCGACCTTTCCACGGTGGTCAGGGAGGTGCCCAAGGGCAGGCCGATGCCGGGCGACCCGATCGCGCGCTGGCTGCGCGACATGGCGCAGTATTCGGCGCTGGCGCGGCGCGCCGAGAGCCTGACCGTGGGCGGCGAATGGCCCAAGCCGCCCTACGAGATCGCCTGGCCGCCGGGCGTCGACGAATTCGATCCCGACATCGCGCGGCCCGATCTGCCGGTCCATCTCAGCCGCATCGTGCGCGACCTCGACCAGATCCGCGCCGACCTCGACAAGGTCGGCAGCCTGCTGTCGGTGGCGTCGTTCCACTGGCTGGCCAGGGACGGGCTGGTGGTCAACGCGGCGCGCCACAAGCCGATCATCGTCACCCTGAACGTCAGCTACTTCCCCTACACCTACCGCGACCTCGAGCGGCTGACGGCGTTCGAGAATCGCGTCTTCGCCAAGTACAACGAGGTGCACGGCCTGCCGTTCATCGACATCGCCAGGTACATGCCCTACGACCCCGACCTGTTCAGCGACGGCATCCACAACACGCCGGCGGGCGTGAAGCTGCGCGCCTGGATCGCCATGCAGCAGCTGGTGCCGCTGATCGAGGCCAGGCTGGCGAGCGGCGAATGGCCGAGGCCGGTGCCCGACGACATGCCCGACAGGCACCCGGCCTTCGTCGTGCCGCCGCGCACCATCACCTTCGACTGCAAGGCGTCCTGACGCTCACTCGCCCTTGCAGCCCTTGCGCTCCTTGCGGCAGAGCTCGTCGAGCAGCGGCAGCAGCTCGCGGGTCATGACGGCGGTGAAGGCGGTGTTGGCGCGGCCGTTGGGATGGGGATCGGGAACGGTGACCCAAAGGCTGGCCGGGTCGAGCTTCTCCACCGCGGGCAGCATGTCGACGAACGGCACGCCCTGCGCCTCGACCGCCTTGCGCACCTTGTCGGTCACGTCGGCGAACGGGTAGGGCGAGAGCTCGCGCAGTTCGGGCAGGTGGAAGACCACGATGCGCGCGCCGATGTCGCGGCTGGCGCGGATCATTTCGCCGAGCGCCTTCTGCGTGTCCTTCCATCCCGCCGCGTCGTCACGGTAGAGGCCGCGATAGTATTCCTTCCAGTCCGGCCGCTCGCCGAACGAGCGGATCAAGGTGTCGAGCCGATAGCGCAGCACGATCCAGGCGGCCGAGTTGAGGTCGAGCCAGCTCTGTGCGCCGTAGGCCGGCAGCGGCTCGGCGTCGTTGATGAAGTAGGTCAGCACGACGATGTCGGGCTTGAGCGGCACGCCGACCTCGCGGAACAGCGACAGTTCCTGGCGGACGTTGTAGTTGCCGACGCCGAGGTTGAAGCCGTCGACCTTGCGGCCCTGCCGAGCGAGATCGGCCACGACCTGGTGGGCGAAGGTCTCCTTCTCGGCGACGCCCCAGCCCAAGGTCGTCGAATCGCCCACGAAGGCGATGCGTGCCACGCCCGGCGCGGCGGTCGGGGCGATGTCGGGCCCGCGGATGCCGAGGCGGTTGGTCCGCATGTCGACCCGCATCAGGTTGGCCGCGCGGTCGGGCGCGTGGCGATGGCCGAACTCGGGGCGCATGTCGCGCTGCTTGACGTCGCGCGCGTACTTCCACATCTCGAGTTCGTAGGAGAGGCCGTCGTCGACGACCAGCCGGACCATGCCCTCGAAGGTGAATGCCCCGAGGGCCAGGACGGCGAGCAGCAGGCCGATGTTCTTGATGGCGCCCCCCGTCCGCGAGGCTTTCGGCGACTTCGGCTGCTGGCTCACACGCTTTCTCTACTCAGTGGCTGTCGGGCGGGGCGCACCATACGCCCCGGGGGCCGGGTTTTCCAAGCCGGTCAATTCGCCGCTTGGCACGGCCCAGCCAGTGTGTATAAGGGCTCGCCAACCCGGCGGTCCCGCCCGCGCTCATGAGAATTGGGGCCGCCGTTTTCGTTCACCCCCTGACGGAGGTTGGCATGCAGTTTCAGGAAGCGCTCACCTTCGATGACGTCCTCCTGAAGCCTGCCGCGTCCGCCGTCCTTCCTCACCAGACCGACACCCGCACCAGGCTCACCCGGACCATCGAGCTCGGCATCCCGCTGATGTCGGCGGCGATGGACACGGTGACGGAGGCGCCCATGGCCATCGCCATGGCCCAGGCCGGCGGCATCGGAGTCATCCACAAGAATCTCGACGCCGAGGCCCAGGCCAACGAGGTGCGCAAGGTCAAGAAGTTCGAATCGGGCATGGTGGTGAACCCGCTCACCATCCATCCCGAGCAGACGCTGGCCGACGCGCTCTCGCTGATGTCGGCGAACCAGATCTCGGGCATCCCGGTGGTCGAGAAGGGCGGCAAGCTGGTCGGCATCCTGACCAACCGCGACGTCCGCTTCGCCACCGACACCAGCGCCAAGGTGAGCGCGCTGATGACCAAGGACCGGCTGGTCACGGTGCGCGAGGGCGCCACCCAGGAGGAGGCCAAGAAGCTCCTCCATCAATACCGCATCGAAAAGCTGCTGGTGGTCGACGACGCCTACCGCTGCATCGGCCTGATCACGGTCAAGGACATCGAGAAGGCCAACAAGTTCCCCGGCGCCGCCAAGGACGAGAAGGGCCGGCTGCGCACCGCCGCCGCCACCGGCATCGGCGAGGACGGCGTGCGCCGCGCCGAGCTGCTGATCGCGGCCGACGTCGACGTCATCATCGTCGACACCGCGCACGGCCATTCCCGGAACGTGCTCGACGCCGTCACCCGTGTGAAGAAGCTCAGCAACTACTGCCAGGTCATGGCCGGCAACGTCGCCACCGCCGAGGGCGCCAAGGCGCTGATCGATGCCGGCGCCGACGCGGTCAAGATCGGCATCGGCCCGGGCTCGATCTGCACCACCCGCATGGTGGCGGGCGTCGGCGTGCCGCAGCTCACCGCGATCATGGAGACGGCCGAGGTCTGCCACGCTGCGGGCGTGCCGGCGATCGGCGACGGCGGCATCAAGTATTCCGGCGACCTCGCCAAGGCGATCGCCGCCGGCGCCGACTGCGCCATGATCGGCTCGCTGCTCGCCGGCACCGACGAGGCGCCGGGCGAAGTCGTGCTCTACCAGGGCCGCTCCTACAAGTCCTACCGCGGCATGGGCTCGATCGGCGCCATGGCGCGCGGCTCGGCCGACCGTTACTTCCAGGCCGAGGTGCAAAGCACGCTGAAGCTGGTGCCCGAAGGCATCGAGGGCCGCGTGCCCTACAAGGGCCCGGTCGGCAACATCCTTCACCAGCTGGTCGGCGGCCTGCGCGCGGCGATGGGCTACACCGGCAACGGCACCATCAAGGACATGCAGACACGCAGCCAGTTCCTGCGCATCACCGGCTCGGGCCTGCGCGAGAGCCACGTCCACGACGTCGAGATCATGCGCGAGGCGCCGAACTACAGGGGCGGCATGTAGGCCGCTTCGCCGAGGCGAAGCGATCGGCGGCGCGGAAGAGGCGAGGCTACCGCCCCAGCATCTTCCTCTTCTCGATCTCGTCGGCGATGCCGTCGGCGATCAGGCGGTAGCCCTCGGGCGACGGATGCCAGGAGCGATAGACGGCGTTGCGTCCCTTGCCGCGCACCGCCTTCTCGGTCGCCTCGTAGAGATCGACCGTCGCCAGTCCCGCCCGGGCGGCGCAGTCGAGCACGCCGCGCGAGAGGCGGCGCTGTTCGGCGCCGAACGCGGCGTTCTCCCAGACGTAGAAATCGTACTGCGCCACCACGACGGTCGGCACGCCGAGCCGCGCCAGCCGGCGCATCAGCGGGCAGGCGAGCTTCTCGCCGCTGCCGGGTGGCAGGGCGCGCTCGTGGTCGGACACCCAGTCGAAGCGCCGGCCGTTCAGCGTCAGGAAGGTGTCGAGCGCCACCGACCAGCCGAACCAGCGCTGCCAGAAGTCGAGCGTGTCGCGCGGATGGGGCGGCTGCGGCACCGGCACGTTGCGCAGCACCAGCTCACCGTCCCTGAGCTCGAACCACGGCTTGGGTGCACCCCAGGCGCGGCTCATCTCGGCGCGCCGCAGATTGTCGGCGATGAAGCCGACCACGATCGCCGCCGGCGCGAGCCGCGCCGCGAGCTGCTCGGTGCGCAGCACGGTCTGGTCGATGCCGTAGGCGGCGACGCCGGCGTTGACGACCCGCCATTTCAGCCGCTGCTGCAGCCGCGCCGGCCAGGTCTCGTCGTCGGCCACCTCGTCGCCCTGGGTGTAGGAATCGCCGGTCGCCAGGATCGGCGGCGCCTCGATCGAGCCGGCCGGCGGCTCGGGCATGGCGCGAAAGCCCGGCGCCTCGAAACGGATCAGCGACGGATCGAAACCGCCGCGCTGGATGTAGCCCAGCTCGGGATCGTGCACGAAATGGCGGCCCCGGTTCTGGCCGGCGAGCCCGGTGCGCTCGTCGAGCACGATGTTCTTCCAGTCGAGCAGGGCGGCGGGCCCGCGCACCAGTCGGCTGCCGAGCTCGAGCAGCATGAGCGTCGCGAGCAGCGAGCCCCCGACCAGCGCCACGCGGGCGCCGAGGCCGGTCCGTACATTCCTAGTGGCCATTGACCTGCAGCACGCCCGCGACGATGCGTGCGACCAGCCGGTTGCCGGCCTCGTTCATGTGCCATTGCGCATAGAGCCCGCGCCAGGCGCCGTCGCCGGCCAGCGCGTCGAACGTGTCGACAGTCAGGAGGCCGCGCCGGCGGCCGCAGGCCAGCAGGTCGCCGACCATGCGGCGCTGCTCCTCGGCGTAGGCCGGCTTCTGCCATGCCCAGGGATCGTACTGCCCCACCAGCAGCACGCGCGCGCGGCTCGTTTGCTGCAAGGCCTGCAGCCGCTCGGTCAGGCGGCAGGCGAGGCGCTCGCCGGTGCCCTCGGGATGCACGCGCGCATGGTCGCCGAACCAGTGATGCAGAAGGTCGAGCCGGCGCAGGGTGAAGTCGACCAGGTAGGAACGGCCGAAGGCGCGGCGCAGCCAGCCGAGTGACTCGGTCGGGTCGGGCGGCGGCGGCACCGGCACGTTGGCGAGCGCGAGCCCGTCGCCCTCGAAGGCGAAGTAGGGCTTCTCCGCGCCCCACATGCGGCGCATCTCCATGCGGCGGATGTCGTCGGCGATGAAGCTGACGACGATGGCCGAGGGCGCGACCTCACGCGCCAGGCTCTCGGCGCGCAGCACGATCTGGTCGAAGCCGTAGCCGCTCACGCCGCCGTTGAGCGTGCGCCGCCCGGTCAGCGCCTGCAGCTGGGCCGGCCAGGTCGCGAAATCGTCGACCTCGTCGCCGTAGGTGTAGGAATCGCCCACCGCCAGGATCGGCGCGCCGCTGCCCGCCGGTCCGTCGCCGGCCCCGTTGCCGTTGGCCCGCAGGCCGTCGCGCGGCACGTGACCCAGCCGGTCGTCGTGGCGGAAGCGGGTGGTCTCGCGGTCGAAATGGACCTTGCGCGCCTCGAGCACGAGGTTCGGCCAGTGCCACAGGCTGTGGCGCCAGGCGCGCAGGCCGAGCTCGAGCGCGACCAGCCCGGCGGCCAGCGAGAGGAGGACCAATCCCAGTTGGATGAGACGTTGCGCCGGCGGCGTATTCATCGTAGCGGCAGGAAAAGACGAAAGGATTCCAGTGACACCGGGCGCGCGGGTGGCCGCCACCATAGAGCTTCTCGACGGGATCGTCAGCCATTCCGAACGGCCGGCCGACCTCGTCGCCAACGCCTTCTTCCGCCAGCGCCGCTTCATCGGCGGCGGCGACCGCCGCGCCGTGTCCGACCGCGTCTGGGGCATCCTGCGCCGCTGGGGACAACTTCGCTGGTGGCTGGAGCGCGCGGGCCATCCCGAGCCCCGCGCGCCCCGGGCCATTGTCGCTGCGGACCTGCTGCTGCACGACAGCCTGTCGCTCGCCGACCTCGAGGCGATCTTCGACGGCGGCCGCTACCGCCCGGCGCCGCTCGACGAGGCGGAGGTCCGCGTGCTGCGCCAGCTCGACGGCCATTCGTTGCCCCATCCCGAGCAGCCCGACTGGGTGCGGCTGAACGTCCAGGCGTGGATCGCGCCGCATCTCAAGGAAGCCTACGGCGAGGCGTGGGGCCGCGAGATCGCCGCGCTGGAGACGCCGCCGCCGGTCGACCTGCGCGTCAATCGCCTCAAGGCCACGGTCGACGAGGCGAGGGCGGCGCTGGCGCGCGAGGGCATCGACACCGAGCCGATGCGTTATTCGCCCGACGGTCTGCGCTTGCGCAAGCGGCTGTCGGTGGTCGCCGGCAAGGCCTTCCAGGACGGCCTGGTCGAGATCCAGGACGAGGGCAGCCAGCTCGTGGCGGCGCTGGTCGGCGCCGCGCCCGGCATGTCGGTCGCCGACTACTGCGCCGGCGCCGGCGGCAAGACGCTCGCCATCGCCGCCGGCATGAACAACAAGGGCCGCGTCGTGGCGATGGACGTGCTGGAGACGCGGCTCGACCGCTCGGCCCAGCGCCTGCGCCGCGCCGGCGCGCACAATGTCGAGCGCCGGCCGCTGGATGCCGACAACCGCAAATGGCTGAAGCGCCAGGCCGGCGCCTTCGACCGCGTGCTGGTCGACGTGCCCTGCACCGGCACCGGCACATGGCGGCGCAATCCCGATGGCCGCTGGACGCTCGGCCGCAAGGATCTCGAGGAGCTGGTGCCCAAGCAGGCCGCCATCCTCGACGCCGCCGCGAAGCTGGTGAAGCCGGGCGGCCGGCTGGTCTACGCGACGTGCTCGGTGCTGCCGGCCGAGAACGAGCGCCAGGTCGAGGCCTTCGTGGCGCGCCATCCCGACTTCGAGGCCGTGCCCGTGCCGTGGCCGGAACTCGCGTCGGGGCCGTATCTCCGCCTGTCGCCGCTGCGTCACGGCACCGACGGTTTCTTCGCCGCGCTGCTTCAGCGCTCGAAGCCCATGACCCCTCCGTCGTCGCATGACGACGACACCTCCCCCGGCAACGGGGGAGGAAAGAGTGAACCATGACCGTCCGCATCCGCCGCGCCGCGATGCCCGCCACGATGTCGGACGTGCGGCAATCACTGCCTCCCCCGTCATCGGGGGAGGTGTCCGCGTCTTCGCGGACGGAGGGGTCGAGAGTCGGAACGCAATCCGTGACCCCTCCGTCGTCGCATGACGACGACACCTCCCCCGGTGACGGGGGAGGAAAGAGTGAACCATGACCGTCCGCATCCGCCGCGCGCGGCGCGACGATGCCGCCGCCATCGGCCGCGTCCATGTCGAGACCTGGCGGTCGGCCTATGCCGGGCTGCTGCCCGACGCCATGCTGGCCTCGATGTCGGACGTGCGGCAATCGTCGTGGTGGTCGCACGCGATCGCCGATCCGGCGCAGGCGCGCGGCATCTTCGTCGCCGACGATCCCGACAGGGGCGTGATCGGCTTCGGCTCGTGCGGGCCGGTGCGCGATCCCCCCGCGAACCTCGACGGCACCGAGCGGCGGGTGGGCGAGGTCTACACGCTCTATGTCGAGCCCGACTTCCAGAATCGCGGGCTGGGGCGGCGCCTGCTCGACGCGCTGTTCCGCCAGCTCGACACCGACGGCTACGACACCGCCGTGCTGTGGATGCTGGCCGACAACCCGACGCGCTTCTTCTACGAGGGCATGGGTGGGCAGCGCGTCGGCGAGCGCACCGACACGCTCGCCGGCCAGGACGTCGACGAGGTCGCCTACGCCTGGCGCGACCTCGACGCCCCGCTGGTCCGGCGGAAGCTGGCACCCGACGACCTGTCATCCTGAGCGAAGCGAAGGATCTAGGGCGGACCCCAAAGAGCTGCCTTGGCTGGCGTTAGGTCCTTCGCTGCGCTCAGGACGACAATGGAATCCACATTGCAGGCCCGGCCCAAGGCCCTTATATCGCCGCATGGCAGACCGTTTGCTGATCGTCGATTTCGGTTCCCAGGTCACCCAGCTGATCGCCCGCCGGGTGCGCGAAGCGGGGGTCTACTGCGAAATCCACCCCTTCCAGTCGGTCGACGAAGCCAAAATCAAGAAGTTCGACCCCGCCGGCATCATCCTCTCGGGCGGCCCGGCCTCGGTGATCGAGGGCGCGGCGCCGTCGGCCGATCCCGCAATCTTCAAGGCCGACGTGCCCGTGCTCGGCATCTGCTACGGCGAGCAGACCATGGCGCACCAGCTCGGCGGCCAGGTCGAGGCCGGCCACCACCGCGAGTTCGGCCGCGCCGAGCTCGACATCAAGGCCAACTCCGCCCTGTTCGACGGCGTCTGGCAGCCGGGCGACCGCAAGCAGGTGTGGATGAGCCACGGCGACCGCGTCACGAAGCTGCCGCCCGGCTTCGCCGTCATCGCCACCAGCGAGAACGCGCCCTTCGCCGCCATCGCCGACGAGCGGCGCAACTACTACGGCGTGCAGTTCCATCCCGAGGTGATGCACACGCCGGACGGCGCCAAGCTCCTGCGCAACTTCGCGCTGCGCATCGCCGGCTGCAGCGGGCAGTGGACCATGGCGGCGTTCCGCGAGCGCGCCATCGCCCAGGTCCGCGCCCAGGTCGGCAAGGGCAAGGTGATCTGCGGCCTCTCCGGCGGCGTCGATTCCTCAGTCGTCGCCGTGCTGCTGCACGAGGCGATCGGCGACCAGCTCCAGTGCGTGTTCGTCGACCACGGCCTGCTGCGCCAGGGCGAGGCCGCCGAGGTCGTGAAGCTGTTCCGCGACCACTACAACATCCCGCTGATCCACGCCGACGCCTCCGGGCAGTTCCTGAAGGCGCTCTCAGGCGTCACCGACCCCGAGGTGAAGCGCAAGACGATCGGCAGCCTCTTCATCGACGTCTTCGACAGGGAGGCGCACAAGATCGGCGGCGCGCAGTTTTTGGCGCAAGGGACTCTCTATCCCGACGTGATCGAATCGGTCTCCTTCACCGGCGGGCCGTCCGTCACCATCAAGAGCCACCACAACGTCGGCGGCCTGCCCCAGCGCATGAAGATGAAGCTGGTCGAGCCGTTGCGCGAGTTGTTCAAGGACGAGGTGAGGGCGCTCGGCCGCGAGCTCGGCCTGCCGGCCGACCTGGTGAACCGCCATCCGTTCCCCGGCCCCGGCCTCGCCATCCGCATTCCCGGCGACATCACCAAGGAGAAGCTCGACCTGCTGCGCCAGGTCGACGCCGTCTATCTCGACGAGATCCGAAAGTCGGGCCTCTACGACGAGATCTGGCAGGCCTTCGCCGTGCTGCTGCCGGTGCGCACCGTGGGCGTGATGGGCGACGGCCGCACCTACGACCAGGCCTGTGCGCTCCGCGCTGTCACCTCGACCGACGGCATGACCGCCGACTACTACCCGTTCGACCACGCCTTCCTGGGCCGGGTGGCCGCCCGCATCATCAACGAGGTGCGGGGGATCAACCGGGTGACGTACGACATCACGAGCAAGCCGCCAGGGACGATTGAGTGGGAGTAGATCGCGAGAATGAATATCCGATTTAGAAGACTCCATTCTTTCAAGGCTTAGCGGATCGTTGTGACGGTCTGGAGGCCTTTCAATATTCCAGAGTCGGGGTACAGCGACCTCATAAGCCAAGCTATCGAGCGCGCATCCGAACGCCTCCCAACTTTGCTCCGTCCCGTCAATCGCGGACTACAGGTCGTGTTTAGCGACTATTCGGGCCAGCATCAGGGGGCGACTCACGAAGCCTATTCATTTCTAGTCGCGACACAGGACCAAATAGTGGAGTGGTTGCCATTGCGGCAACGTTTTCGCGACCAATGGCTACCGGATCGACGCAGAATCTCCTTCAAGCAATTGCGCGAGCCTATGCGGCGTCGAGCCTTTCCTCATTTTCTAAATTTAGTTGGCCAGCTTCCAGCCAATCTCATTACGATCATGATCAGCCAACATGTCGGAAGCTTTGTGGTAGGTGGGCCAGCCGCCCTCGCTAGAGAACTCAACGACTGCTTTGTCCCCGGCACACCGAACCACACAGTCGAAAAAATCTACAGACTCGCACTGTTTGTGGCGACCCTAAACGCTGGACTGCGAGAGGAAGCGCAACGTTCTCTTTGGATTAGCGATCACGATGAGACGCTTGATACCTTTGAGAAGCGCGAATGCTTCGGCCGGTTGGCTACTTATTTGACATTTGGTCTTACAGGATGGCGCAACGCGGCTGACCATGGCTTCGTGACGACTGCAGCGAGCGGGCTCCCGGAATGGGTAGAGGATGTGGCGGCAATACCGGACATTGCGGCAGGAGCTAGCGCGCGCCTATGCGATTTGTTGCCTGTCTTCATGGGCCGGCCAACGTGGACGGTGCCAATCAGTCAATTCGACAAAGTGGATTGGCGTGCGCGGCTCTTCGGAGATTGGTTGTCAGCAAGGGAAAGCGAGCTTCGACATGTGTTGGTTCGGCTCGAGCGAGATTCCCTTGGAATGGTCCGGGCCTCGGCTCAGCAGTTTGTTCGCCGAGCGAGTGATGGTTGACTCGCAAATTATAGGCTGCCGACGAGGCCAATGAAATCGTCTTATTTGCGGCGTGCGGAATTGGCGTTGAGGAACAGAGGGAAGAAGCTTCGTTGTGTCTTGATCTTGAGAACATCATTTACGGCGATGGTATTGGCTTTGCGACGCTCCCCACCCGAAGGGGTAACTACTTCAAGGTCGGGGTTTTCAATGATTGCTGAATGGACGTCATCAGTGTGAGCGGGCGTGATGTTATAGATACTTTCGTAGAAGTCGGAGACCGGCATTGCGTCGCCCGATTCCATAACGAGTCGGGGAATATCATCCGCGAGTTGATTTTTTGCTGACGCGCGACCGGACATGTCAAATAGGTACAGCTTTCCGTCGTGAGAGGGATCGTAAGAAAGCATGTTGAGACCGGAGCGACCGAAGTGCGCCTGCAGACTGCTGTTCTCGTGCAGGACATTATTGTAGACCTGCCTTGCTCGATAAACGTTGGCAAAGTGAATGAGCCAATATCGCCAACCGTTGGGATTGTTGATCGAGAAGGGACTTACAAACGGTGCGCACATCCTAAAGGCTTCAAAGACGATTCGCTCCGCCGCTCCTAACCAACCGTTATTGCTAACGATACTGCTATCGAGGTTCTGAAGATCAAGCTGACTCAAATTCAGATAAGCAAGCTGTGTTCGCAATCGGTCTGGCTCGGTCCTTTGAAGAAAGGCAAGCAACGAACTGATCATAAATGTGTAGAAGATTTCGGCAGAAGGATAAGTGCGCATGATGTCAACGATTGTGGTTCGCTCGACATGACTATGTCCGCACTGGTCGAGATTAAAGACGACACTGCGATAGCGACCACGCTCCAATAGCCCCTTGATGTTGGGGTACGCGGATTCAAACGCCTGATTCAAATATTCGATTCGAAGGTGGAGCTTGGGTGTGGTCTGAGCGACTTCGACTTGTGCAGGTGCAACATGAGTCTTCAGAAGCTCGATCGCGGCGGCACTTTCATCGTTAAGAATCAGGAGACATTCTATTTCGATAGCGCTGAGGCCGTGGGCAGTCCGCTGCGCATTTACCGACTCGCTCGCTCGCTTGAGCTCTTCAATGAAGATCAGTGGCGACCCAGGTGTGCCGCATTGGTACCGGCCACCACCCGCGAAGCCGTCAACAATAGCTAGTCGGAACCGCTCTTGCTGGGGGAGCTTGCAGCGAACTGTCAGATAGTCAAAGAAGTATTCCCGCAGAACCTTGTGCTTTCGGTGCGAGTGCTCTTCTAGTTTGGCTCCCTCGTTCCAGTCGTATCGCTTTTCTACCAAGTAGCCCCCACGAAAGTTCTATGGCGCCGTGGCGAGTGTTCGCACTGCAGTAGGCATCTCGTCCCAGGTTCGCCCTCGATATTCTCTTCCGTTTGCTTTCTTTGATCGACGTTGGTTGTCCTTGCCCCAAGTACCCCACTGCTTGAAGAAGAAGGCTGTGCCCGCATTCAGGCACTGGCTGTAGATTTCATCTACCCACGGCTCTTGAATTGGGCGCGCATGCTTTCCGCTTTCCCCACCAACGATAGCCCAATGAATATCGGTGAGGTCAATCAGTCCGACCGGTCCGATCAGCGGCTCGAATGAAATGAATCGGATAACTGCCGGCGCCGCACGTAGATGTTCAACTCGATGTACGACGCCCGCGTTCTCTATGCTGGTCCCGAGCCAGACGTTCGGCAGAACATCTCTCACTTTACCGGCGACGAATTTTGCCATGCGTTCAGGACGTTTGGTCAGAATCTGGTAGTTGTGGTGAGGGGTGTCTCGCATCACGCGCCAAACATCCAAGATGAAGTCGTCGCTGATCTTTTCGTGGAATAGATCACTCATGGAGTTGACAAAAACTTTGCGCGGCTTCTTCCAGCGATATGGAAGCAACAACGCTTGACGATCTTCGCGGACAACGCCCGTCCAGACCGAACGCTTCCCACTCTTGCGGGTAAGGCCAACGTATTTCGCAATGCCCATAGCCTCAAGGCGTTTGGCCATTTCCATTGCATAGCAATGAGTGCAACCAGCGGTGACAATCGAGCACCCAGCGACAGGATTCCAAGTGGAATCAGTCCACTCGATCTGGGTCTCAGCCACTCCACCCTCCTATGCAAATGCGACTAGCGCCGATGAAGCTAAAGTTCCTGTGGCGGATCGCTTCAAACTCTCTTCGAATTGAACTTATAGTTGCCTGAAAGTGGACTTGGCAACCGGGGCTGGAACCTTCGCCATAAGGCTTGGCGGGTTTAAGCCCTGCTTTCGGCTCGTCTCTCTGAGCGGCGCACCTGCGGACGCTAGTTGATTGTCCTACTGATCATCGCTTCAAGGAGAACGGCCCGTTCGAGGACATTGCCTTGGTAGATCACGGTGCCGAACGTGTCATCGACGAGATACTTACCGTCTTTGTAAACGTGCACATGGATGCCCCGCTCTTGGGGACGATCGGCTGTCCAGAGAACCGCTGGTGTCGATGCCCACACCTGAAAGGCCAGACCTGGGTAGTCGTCGAGGTTGATTGTCTTCGTAACGTCCTCGTACGTGTTCGCTCGACTGAACTGATCATGGAGAGGCTTGAGTGGCGTTGACGCGATGGGCTTGCTGCTCCAGGTATTGTCGCGGCCGCAGTTGCCGCACAGATGTTTGCTGTGCGCCTTTCGGGCGAAATCCCCCAAGTCCAAGTGCGGGTAGCCGCAGTCCTTGCAGTTGATGCATCCCATGGCTTTGCCGGCCTCCAGAGCAACAACGAACTCAAGGGCAGATGGCGGCGTGAGATGAACCTTTGTGATCTCCGTGCTTCCAAAGAGATTGTCGTCGGCATTGTAACGCAGCGAAAGGGCCTTGAAATCCTGGTCGATCACCTTTTCTTCGCCTGGCCTTTCACGCACATGAACATGAATCTTCGGTCGTCGCGGCGCTGATGGTCCTTGATGCGTCAGTGCAGGGGGCATCGAGCACCAAATTCCCACCTCCGCGAAGTCTTGTATCTTGATGTGATGCGGATCCACGACGTATGACATCGGCTGGTCGTGGTTTGAGCAGCGCATTCCATTCTGCGCAGCATCAGCGATGTCTGCCTTTGTTCCCCAATGTCGCTGGTGGGTTCTACACCACCAGCGGCTCTTCCCATTACGCATCTTGCCTGCCGCGACGATATCGCAATCCAGGCGGGCGTCGTCGCCTTCGTTGCCCGGGAAACGTCCCAATAACTCCTCGCTTGAGACGGTAATGTTGCCGAGTGTACGACCATACGACCAGCAAATCGCTTCGCGCACCACCGTGTCCTGTGCCTGCGCGGTGCGAACGGGCTGCTCATGGCCGATGAAGCGCCGGTTTATTTTTCGCGCTGGCGTCTGCGACAGGTCCCATTCATAGGCCCACATTTCCATGCGCCCGCCGGCCTCGACGACCCGCTCGATTTCCATTCTATTGCCCTCTACGCTGCTGGGCCACTCTCCCAGCCTGGCAGCAGTTTACCACCATTTGGAGCGAATCGGTGCGGGTGCGCACCGTGGGCATGACTGGCGACGGCCTGCCGATCAGGTTTATGCGCTCCGCGCGCTCACGTCGTCGACGGCGTGATGGTCGACTATCACCTGTTCGAACACGCCTTTCTCGGCTGCGCGCCCTCCGTATCACCAATGAATGACTTGGACTTTAGCGAAGAAGCTTCAACTCGTCTTCGAAAGTTCACATGCTTAAGTGGTACTCCCAGAAAGCCAGGTCATCTGGGTCCATAGGCACGTTGGCGTCTTGTAGTTTGCGGAGTTTTCGGCCGTCATCGCTGTCCAAGAACCATTGTACTTCTCGAATTGCATTCTGGAACGGCTTCAGCTTGTCGCGTCCCCATTCAACGCGATCGTCTTCACGCGATATGAGGCCATACGCAACGGCGGCGTCAAACTCTGGGGAATTGTTGAACCAGTCGATTCGGCCTGCACGATCAAAATGGTCGGCTATGATGTGTTTGAGTACGAGCGTCGAAGTTTTAGGTTTCGCTTCGTCGACTGCCTCGATTAGAGCGTCGAACTCCTTCTGCAGGACCTTAGATCCCGAAGCGCCTTTTTTGAGAGACTTGACTGCTTCTTTGTCTTTGAGCTTTTCGAGCTCAGCATTGTGCTCTTGCGCCTTCGCGAGTGCTGCTTCTAGCCGGTCAATCTCGGCTTCCTTATCCTTCAGGTCGCTTACGACTTGCTTGTGCTTCTGGGCGTCTACCTTAGTTGCTTGCTGAATCTTTGGCAGAATCTTCCTGAGGTCGACGCTCCATTGGGTCCGCTTGTCGTCCCATGTATGCTCTGTGCGTTCCTCGATGTCTTTCACTGCTTTCAGGACGAGTGACTTCAACTCAATTAAGCCCTTCTTGTCATTTATGAGCCATGCCTGTTTGAGACCGAGTGTCTTTGTTACAGCTTGAAACTCAATCGGCGGTACGACAATTGGCAAGCTCCTGGCACTCTGAGCCCAGGCGGCGCCGAGTTCCATTAAACAGAAGTGACTCTCGACATAAGCGGGAGTCATCAAAAGGATCACTAAGTCGGGGTTCTGAATCTGTTCCTTCATGTAGTCGTTGAAGTCCTCGCCAAAAGGAATTCCATGACCTTTGAGGCTCGAGCAGAAGATGGCTCCCGTTGGTACACCGATCGCCTCCTTCAAGAAATCGACGACTAGTTTTGCCAAGTTGTGGTCGGCCGCTGCGTGACTGATGAAAATCTTGCTCATGGGAATCTTCGCTCTCAAAACAGATTAACTGCCTTAACTATACCATCTACGGTGGTAACAGTTTAGCTGATGATCTTTCCAAAAAAGTGGGTGTCAGTAGAGAGAACCGCATCATCAGTACTGAGGGTGTCAACGGCATGATCAGCGATCTCGCCCGTAGGCTGTCCGACGCGATCGAGTGGGAGTTGAGGGACAATCGGCCGCAACGCTGTTGCTCGCCTGTGCCTTGCATCGGCGCCTCTTTCCCGCCACCACCGCCCCCATGATTCGTCTCGACAACATCAACAAGCAGAACGGCCATCAGATTCTGTTCATCGACGCGTCGATGGGCCTCCAGAAGGGGGAGAAGGTCGGGCTGGTCGGGCCCAATGGCGCCGGCAAGACGACACTGTTCCGCATGATCGCCGGCCAGGAGCAGCCCGACGACGGGCAGGTGACGGTCGAGGCCGGCATGACCATCGGCTATTTCAGCCAGGATGTCGGCGAGATGTCGGGCATGAGCGCGGTCGCAGCCGTGATGGACGGCGTCGGGCCGGTGAGCGAACTGGCAGTCGAGATCGCGAGGCTCGAGGCGGCGATGGCCGATCCCGACCTCGGAGGACAGGGGCCGGACGGGATGGACGCCCTGGTCGAGCGCTATGGCGAGGTGCAGGCGCGCTTCGAGGAGCTGGACGGCTATGCGCTCGATGCCCGCGCGCGCGAGGTGCTGGCCGGGCTGTCGTTCAGCCAGGAGCGCATGGACGGCGATGTCGGGCTGCTGTCCGGCGGCTGGAAGATGCGCGTGGCGCTCGCCCGCATCCTGCTGATGCGGCCCGGCGCCATGCTGCTCGACGAGCCCAGCAACCATCTCGATCTCGAAAGCCTGATCTGGCTGGAGGATTTCCTCAAGAACTATGAGGGCGCGCTGCTGATGACCTCGCACGACCGCGAGTTCATGAACCGCATCGTCGGCAAGGTGGTGGAGATCGACGGCGGCTCGCTCGTCACCTACTCGGGCAACTTCGATTTCTACGAGCAGCAGCGCGCGCTCAGCGAGAAGCAGCGCCAGGCGCAGTTCGAACGCCAGCAGGCGATGCTCGCCAAGGAGATGAAGTTCATAGAACGCTTCAAGGCGCGGGCGTCCCACGCCGCCCAGGTCCAGAGCCGGGTGAAGAAGCTCGACAAGATCGAGAAGGTCGAGCCGCCGCGGCGGCGGCAGTCCATCAAGTTCGAGTTCCGCGCGCCACCGCGCTCGGGCGACGACGTCGTGAGCTTCAGGAACGTCCACAAGGGCTACGGCGCGCAGCCGATTTATTCGGGGCTCGATCTCCGCCTGCGCCGCCAGGAGCGCTGGTGCGTGCTGGGCGCCAATGGCGCGGGGAAATCCACGCTGCTGAAGCTGGTGGCGGGCGCGGCTGATCGGGTTCAAGGAATTGGGCCGGACGAGGGGAGCGTGACCCTCGGCGCCAGCGTCCGCATGGGCTACTTCGCCCAGCACTCCATGGACCTGCTGGACGGCGACGAGACGGTCTTCGAATCGCTCGACGGGTCGTTTCCCCAGGCCGGCACCGGCGCGCTGAAGTCGCTGGCCGGCTGCTTCGGCTTCTCCGGCGACGATGTCGAGAAGCCGTGCCGCGTGCTGTCCGGCGGCGAGAAGGCGCGCCTGGTCATGGCCAAGATGCTGTTCGACCCGCCGAACTTCCTGGTGCTCGACGAGCCGACCAACCATCTCGACATGGCGACCAAGGAGATGCTGGTCGCGGCGCTGGCGGACTTCGAGGGCACCATGCTGTTCGTCAGCCACGATCGCCACTTCCTGGCGAAGCTCTCGAATCGGGTGCTCGAGCTGACACCTGAGGGCGTTCATCAGTACGGCGGCGGCTATACCGAATATGTGGCCCGGACGGGCCGGGAGGCGCCGGGTCTTCACCCCGGCGCGTAGCGCGCAGCGGCCGGCTGGTGCTGCCGTAAGGTGTTGAAGTGGGCGGGCAGGCGACCGCGTCCCCACTTGAAGACTTGCATGGAGGAGTGATCGCTCGGTACGGTCGCTAGCGACAGCCTCATTCACGCCAACACCTGCGCCGGCACGCCGAGCGCCGGGCCGGCGTCGGCAAGCCGCTGGTCGAGCGTGTGCACCGTGGCGCCATGCTCCGACGCGATCGCGAGGTGCAGCGCATCGCCGGCGCGAAGCCCGAGCGTATGCTGGTCGACGAACTTCGCCGCCGCCCGGAAGTGCCCGCCCGTCACCGGCAGCACGGTGAAGCTCTCGGCCACCAGCTTGTTGAACAGGGCGAGCGACGCGGCGCGCTGCGCCAGATCGAGCTGGCCGGTGCGCAGCTTGATCGCGAGCGCCGACGACATCTCGGTGATGGTCCAGTCGCTGATCAGAAGCTCGGCCGGATCCCGCGCCGCGAGCCAGGCCTGGACGCGCGGCGTGACGGCTTCGTTGGAGAGCGCCGCGACGATCAGCGACGTGTCGAGATAGAGCATCAGGTGCGGTCGTCGTCCCGCATCCGCCGCACCAGATCGGCGGCCGTCTGGGTCTGAGGCGGCAGGGTCGCGGTCAGGGACTGGAGCAGGGCGGCATCGATCGGCTTGGGCGGCCTGACCGCAGCGGTGAGCCGCGCGACCGGCTTGCCGCGCCGGGTGATGTCGATCGAATCGCCCGCCTCGACCCGGTCGACGAGTTCGCTCAGATGGGCCTTGGCATCCGCCAGGTTGATCGTGTCCATGTGCTCTTCCTGACCATTTAGATAGTCATGTAGGCCTTTAGCCTTTATCGAGCAAGATTGCTGGAACATCGCCAGCGGAGCGTTAAATGTAGAAACATATCTACTATATTTACGATCGGAGGCCGACATGACAGCGACCACCCTGACCAGCCGGGAATTCAATCAGGACACCAGCCGGGCCAAGAAGGCGGCGCGGCGGGGGCCCGTCTTCATCACCGATCGGGGCCGGCCGGCGCATGTCCTGCTGACGATCGAGGAGTATCGGCGCCTGACCGGCGGCAGCATGAGCCTCGTCCAGGCGCTCGCCCAGCCGGGCGACGTCGACTTCGATTTCGAGCCGCCGCGCGTGGGAGGGGGCCTCTTCAAGCCCGCCGACCTCGGCTGATGTTCCTGCTCGACACCAACGTCATTTCCGAACTCAGACGGCCGGAGAGGGCGAATCGCGACGTGGTGGCCTGGGCGGGCGCGATCCCGGCGGCCAGCTTCTTCCTGTCGGCGATCTCGATCCTCGAGATCGAGCTCGGCGCGTTGTTGAGCGCGCGACGGGATGCGGCGCAAGGCGTGGTGCTCCGTGCCTGGATCGACGATCAGATCCTGCCGCGCTTCGAGGGGCGTATCCTCGCGGTCGATGCCGTGGTGGCGCAACGCTGCGCGCGTCTTCATGCGCCGGATCCGCGCGCCGAACGCGATGCCCTGATCGCGGCGACGGCGATGGTGCACGGCCTCACGCTCGTCACCCGCAATGTCGCCGATTTCGAGCCGACCGGGGTGGCCGTGCTCAATCCCTGGCTGCCGCAGCCCGCTTGAATCGCGAACGGCCTGCGCTTGAATTGTACAAAACGAATTCTTCCAAACCCAATACATTTCGTTCGCTTTTTGTTCTTTCGAGTGCTAGAAATCCCAAAGCTATTGGAGAGGACCCTCCCGAAGCGCTGATCGTCGCGGGGCGGCGAAATGTCGACGCGGAGATGACGAGCATCATCGACGGGCTGGGCTTCGACGTCGTCCCGGTCACGGCCGCGCGTCGCGTGGCGCGGGCCTATGCCCGATGGGGCAAGGGCGCGAACGCCGCCGCTCTCGATTTTGGCGATTGCTTCGCCTACGAGGTGGCGAAGGAACACGATTGTCGCCTGCTGTACGTGGGCGACGATTTTTCGAAGACCGACATCGGCGGCGTTCTTTGAGACCGGGGGTGTTCCGCGAACGAAGGCTCAGTTGAGGTAAAGCCCGAACATCTCGGCATCGTCCCACGGCCCGCCGTCGAGCATGTAGGGCGTCGGCGCGTAGCCGCTGCCGGTCGCCGCCGACTTGAGCTCCTCGTGCACGAAGCGTTGCTGCGCGCCCTTGATGTAGGTGTCGTAGGCGGCGACGCTGCCGACATAGAGGCAGCCGCAGATGTTGGGGTCGGCGTAGACGTAGACGATCCTGCCGCGATAGGTGGCCGGGCGGATCAGGTGCGCCGGGATGCTGCGGAAGTCGGCGAGCTGGGCCTCGGTGGCGATCGAGCGCTTCTTGAAGCCGGCCGCCGCGAGCCGGTTCTCCTTCTCGAGCGTCGGCCGGTCGGGATCGGGCGCGCAGGCCGCCAGGCCGAGCGCCAGCGCTGCGGCCGCCAGCAATGTCGTGAACGATCGTGTGAACGACTTCATGGGCTTTCCCCCCGCGTTGGCCGCCATTCAGACGCCATCCATCGCGCGCGGGTCAAGCGTCTTGTCGCGCGGCTACGCCTCGCCGTCCGGCGCCGACCGGGTCGAGGCGCGGATCCCGCGCCGCAGGCGGCCGCCCCGCTGCGGTCCCTGGAGGGCCAGGCGGAGCTCGTCGCGCTTCTCGTGGATCGAGGCGATGACCTCGCCCATCGGGACGCCGATGCCGACGAGCAGCGCCTCGGACAGTTGAAGGCTGGCCTCGATGGTCTCGGGCACGGCGTCGGTGACGTCGAGGTCATAGAGCTTCGCCGCCTGCCCGGCGTCGCGCGCGCGGGCGACGATGACGAGGTCGGGGCGTTCGGTGCGGGCGGCCACGACCACCGACTCGACGGCCGCCGGGTCGTCCATGGTCACGACGAGGGCGCGGGCGGAGGCGATGCCGAAGCGGCGCAGCAGTTCGGGGTCGGTCGCCTCGCCGTAGAAGACCGGCTTGCCGCGGCGGCGCTGCAGCGCGACGAGGGTCGAATCGCCGTCGAGCGCGACGTGCGGCACCTCGTGGCGGGCGAGCATGTCGCTCACCAGCTCGCCGACGCGGCCGCAGCCGACGACGATCACCCGCGCTTCGCCCTCGACCGCGGCGGAGGCGTGGGCGGCGGGCGCGAGGCGGGCCGCCGCGTCGCGTGCCGCCTTCTCCTCGTCGACGTCGGTGATCTGCTTGGCGGCGGACGTCGCGGCATCGTCGAACGGATAGAGGACGACGTCGACGCCGCCGCCGTCCCGCAGGCGGCGCGCCTCGGCGTCGGTGCGGGCGGTGATCGCCACGCGGCCGCCGAAGCGGTGCGAGCGGATCGCGGTCAGCAGGCCGCTGTGGGGATCGGTCTCGGTGAGCACGATCGTGCCGTAGGGAACCGACAGCACGATCCAGCGCGCCTGGGCGAGCGGCAGCTCCGACCAGAACTCGGGCTCGGTCACGTCGCCGTAGCGCACCTGGTAGCCTTCGCGGGTGTAGCGCCGGATCGCCTGCGGATCGAGGTCGACGCCGAGCACGTTGTAGCCGGCGTCCTCGAGGCGCCTGAGGAGCTGGCTGCCGAAGCGGCCGAGACCGAAGATGATGACGTCGACGGGCGGCCCGCCGTCTTCGTCCTCCGCCGCCGCCTCGCGCCACGATCCGAAATCGAACGGCCGCAGCAGCGGCCGGCACCAGGCATAGAGCTGCTGGGAATAGGTGATCATGTAGACCGACAGCGCGATCGTCACGAGGCCGACCAGGGTGACGAGCCCGACGGCGGACTGGCCGACATGGCCGAGACTCAAGCCCATCGCCATGAAGACCAGGGAAAACTCGGAGATCTGCGCGACGGTGAGGCCGGCGAGGAAGCCGGTGCGTGCGCGATAGCCCATCCACGCCATGATCACGAGCACGATCAGCGGGTTGCCGATCAGCACGAACAGGGAGAACACGACGGCCCGGCCGACGTCCTGGCCGAGCGTCGAGAGGTCGAGCGTGGCGCCGACCGACAGGAAGAAGAACAGCAGGAGGAAGTCGCGCAGCGCGGCGAGCCGCGCCGAAACGAGATCCCGATAGGGGGTCGAGCCGATCGACACGCCGGCGGCCAGCCCGCCGAGCTCCTTGCCGAGCCCGATGGTGTCGCCGATGGCGGCGGCCGCCGCCGCCCAGCCGATCGAGGCGATCACCAGCAGCTCCGGCGTGCGGGCGAAGCGCGCCATCAGCGGATCGGCGAGGTAGCGCACGAACAGGATCAGCACGACGACGACGCCGACCAGCGATGCGGCGATGGTGAGAATCCTCTCCGGGCCGGCGTCCGCCTGGGCGGCACCGATGCCGACCGTCGACAGCACGACCATCGCGATGACGACGACGATGTCCTGGACGATCAGGAAGCCGAGCGCGATGCGGCCGTGCAGCGTCTCGAGCTCGCGCTTGTCGCTCAGCAGCTTGACGATGATGATGGTCGAGGAGAAGGTCAGCGCGACCGCGACGTAGAGGCTGGTCACCCAGTCGAGCCCGAGCGCGAGGCCGATCGGGAAGCCGATGCCGGCCGTGAAGACGACCTGGCCGAGCCCGGTGGCGAGGGCGACCGGACCGAGCGTGCGGATCAGGCGCCAGTCGAGCTTGAGCCCGACCAGGAACAGCAGGAGCGCGACGCCCAGTTCGGCGAGGAAGCGGATCTGCTGTGCCGTCTGGGCACTGCTGTCGAAGAAGGCCGCCGCGGCGATGCCGACCGCGATGAAGCTGACGATCACGGGCTGGCGCAGCGCGGCGCCGAGCATGCCGACGGCGGCGGCGCCCAGCAGCAACCAGGCGATCTCATGGAAAACGACGTCGATCACGCACCTCCCGCGGCCACGCTTGCGACGTCATCATAGCATCAGTCGTGCCGAATTCTCCGTCGGGCGGCGAGCCGCGCCGCGATCGCCTTTTCGAGCTCGACGACCGCCAGCAGCGCGACGCCGACGGCGACGATGGCGACGCCGTCGCCGAGCGAAACGGGGCGGGTGCCGAACACCATCTGCAGGGGCGGCAGGTAGGTGAAGGCGAGCTGTGCGACGACCACTATGGCGACACCGATCAGCACCGCGCGGGTTCCCAGCACGCCCCGCCAGGTCAGCGACGTGCCGTGCGCGAAGCGCACGCTGAAGAGATAGAATATCTCCATCGCGACCAGGGTGTTGACGGCCATCGTGCGGGCGGCCTCGACCGACAGGCCGCGCTCGGTTGCCCAGATGTAGATGCCGAACGTGCCGGCGACCATCAGCGCCGACACGAACAGGATGCGCCACAGCAGCCGGCCCGAGAGAAGCGGCTGCTTGGCGGGGCGGGCGGGACGGCGCATGGCGTCCGGCTCGGTCGGCTCGAAGGCCAGCGTCAGGCCGAGCGCGACGGCGGTGACCATGTTGATCCAGAGGATCTGCACCGGCGTCACCGGCAGGGTGAGGCCGAACAGGATGGCGAGGATGATGGTGAAGGCCTCGCCACCGTTGGTCGGCAGCGTCCAGGCGATCACCTTGGTGAGGTTGTCGTAGACCGTCCGGCCCTCGCGCACGGCGGCGACGATCGAGGCGAAATTGTCGTCGGCGAGCACCATCTCGCTCGCCTCCTTGGCCGCCTCGGTGCCCTTGCCGCCCATGGCGACGCCGACATCGGCCCGCTTCAGCGCCGGCGCGTCGTTGACGCCGTCGCCGGTCATGGCGATGACCGAGCCGTCGGCCTGCAGCGTCTCGACCAGCCGCAGCTTGTGCTCGGGGCTGGTGCGCGCGAACACGATCGCCGTCTGCGCGCGCTCGCGAAAGCCGTCGTCCTCCAGTGCGTCGAGATCCTGGCCGGTGACGGCCTTCGGATCGTCGGCGAGGCCGAGCTGGACGGCGATCGCCCGCGCCGTCGCCGCATGGTCGCCGGTGATCATCTTGACCCTGATGCCGGCGGCCTTGCACTCGGCGATGGCGGCGATCGCCTCGGGCCGCGGCGGGTCGATCAATCCCACCAGGCCGAGCAGGGTGAGATCGCGCTCGACATGGGACGGGGCGATGCCGCGCTCGCCTTCCGTCATCGTCCGCCGCGCCAGCGCGATCACGCGCTGGCCGTTCGCCGCCAGCCGCTCGACATTGCCGTGCCAGGCCTCGGCGTCGAGCGGGCGCTCGCCGTCCGCCGTCGCGACCCGGCCGCACATCGCCAGGATGCGCTCGGGCGCCCCCTTGACGTAGGCGATCGGCGGATGGCCGTCGCGCGCGTTGAGCGTCGCCATGTAGCGATGGCGCGAGTCGAACGGGATCTCGTCAAGGCGGCGGAAGTTCGCGCGGGCGGCGGCATCGTCGTGGCCGGCCTTGATCGCCAGCGACACCAGCGCGCCCTCCATCGGATCGCCGTCGATCGTCCAGTCGTCGCCGGTCTGCCGCAGGCTCGCGTCGTTGCAGAGCAGCGCGGCGAGCGACAGCTCCTCGAGGACGGGATCGGCGGCCGGATCGAGGGGCTCGCCCGTGGGCGCGCGGAACCGGCCCGCCGGCCGGTAGCCGGTGCCCTCGACCTCGATCGTGTGGTCGGCGGTGACCACGGCGCTCACCATCATCTCGTTGCGGGTGAGCGTGCCGGTCTTGTCGGAACAGATCACCGAGACCGAGCCCAGCGTCTCCACGGCGGGCAGGCGCCGGATGATGGCGTTGCGGCGCGCCATGCGCTGGACGCCCACGGCCAGCGTGATGGTCAGCACCGCGGGCAGTCCCTCCGGGATGGCCGCCACCGCCAGGCCGACGACCGCCATGAAGGCGTCGTCGAAGCCGTAGGCCTGCATCAGCGCGGCATAGACGAACACCAGTGCCGAGACGCCGAGCACGGCGAGGGTGACCTGCCGCGCGAAGTGGTCCATCTGGCGGACCAGCGGCGTGGTCAGCCTCTCCACGGCGCCGATCATCGAACTGACGCGGCCGAGCTCGGTGGCGGCACCGGTCGCCACGACCACGCCGCTTCCCTGGCCGGCGGTGACGAAGGTTCCCGAGAACGCCATGGAGAAGCGGTCGCCGAGTGCGGCGGCGGCGTCGACGCCGGCCACGGCCTTGTCGACCGGCACCGATTCGCCGGTGAGGATCGCCTCGTCGATCCGCAGGTTGCGCGCCTTGACGAGCCGCAGGTCGGCCGGCACGCGATCTCCGGCCTCCAGCAGCACGATGTCGCCGGGCACGACCTTCTCGGCGGCCACCGTCACGCGACGACCGTCGCGGACCACCGAGGCATGCGGGTCGATCATCGCGCGGATGGCGTCCAGCGCCCTTTCGGCGCGGCCCTCCTGGACGAAGCCGATGATCGCATTGACCAGCACGACGGCGAGGATGACCAGCGCATCGGTCGGATGGCCGATCGCCGCCGCCAGCGCGCCGGCCGCGAGCAGCACGTAGATCAGCAGATTGTGGAACTGCAGCAGGAACCGCTTCACGACGCCGACACGTCGTCCCTCGGGCAGGCGGTTGGGGCCGTAGGTGTCTAGGCGCCGGGCTGCCTCCTGCGCGGCGAGGCCATCGGCGGTCGCCTGCAGCGCGTCGAGGGCCGCTTCGGGCGCAAGCGCATGCCAGGCGCGATCGCGTGCGTCGGACGAATCAGTCGATGCCGGGTTGTTCATTCGTCCTCCGGGCTGGCGTGCGCCACGATGAAGTTGAAACTAGCCAATGCGCTTTCGGCACGGTTTGATGGAGATCATCGTGTGGCACACTCCCATGCTGCACCCTGCGGACCGACTCGACGATTTTGGCGACACATGAAACGTATATTCGTTGCGACCGATTTCTCAACACGCTCCGATCGCGCGCTGCGGCGCGCGGTTCTGTTGGCACGGCGGACGTCCGTCGACATCGTGCTCGTCCATGTCGTGGACGACGACCAGCCGGCGCGGCTGGTGACGGCCCGGGAGCGCGAGGCACGCGAGCTGCTCGCCGAATTCGCCGCCACCTTGCACGGCGTCGACGGCGTCGATTGCGACACGCGCGTGCTTCTCGGCGAACCGTCCGAGCAGATCGCGGAGGCGGCGGCGAACCTTGGCGCGGACGTCGTGGTGATGGGGCCTCACCGGCGGCAGGCGTTGCGCGACGTGTTCGTCGGCACGACGCTCGACCGGACGATTCGCCGAAGCGGACATCCCATCGTAGTGGCCAACGCCGCGCCGGCCGGCCCCTACGGCCGCGTCCTCGTCGCCACCGACTTTTCGCCGGGCTCGGCCGCCGCGGCGAAGGCGATGCGGACGCTGCGCTTTCTCGATGGCCTCGAGGTCGTGGTGCTGCATGCCTTCGAGGCCTCGGCCCAGAGGCTGCTCGTTCGCTCCTCCATGACGATGGATCAATGGAGGGACTATCTCGCCCAGGAGGAGGCGCGTGCCGCCGAGGAGCTCGCGAAATTCCTGAAAGAGGTGAACCTCGCTCCGACCCGTGGCCTCGTGCGACTCGCCGATCCGTCGCCGGCGGCGGCCATACGCGCCTGCGCGCGTGCGGAGAAGGCCGACCTCGTCGTGATGGGAACCCACGGCAGGACCGGGCCGGCCAAGCTCCTGCTGGGAAGCGTCACGGAAGACGTGCTGCGCGACGCCGACATCGACGTCCTCGTCGTTCCGGCCGCTCGCTAGCTGTCGCGCGGGGGGCGGGGCGACGGTCGCGCGACTCTCCGACCCTGTTACCGCGGCCGGTTTTCCGTTCCCATGCCCGAGGTGATGAACACGGCGCTGGCATGGCCCGCGATGTCGGCGGTGTGCCAGACGCCGCGCGGATTGACGGCGTATTCGCCCGGCCGCAGCGTGATCCTGTGCGGGCCGTCGGGCAGCTCCTGGATCAGGGTGATCTGGCCTGAGGTGCAGATCACCGCCTCGTCGCCCGAGGGATGGCGCTCCCAGCTCGTCCAGCTCTCGCCGAAGCTGAACATCGAGACCAGGCGCCCCTCGTTGCCGTCGGCGGCGGTGCGCTCGCCGTAGGCGGCGTACCAGTCCATGCCGGTGAACTCGGGTTGCGGCACCGCGCGGGCGCCGAGGCCGAGATGCAGCGGGAACTTCTCCAGATCGCGCTTGTCGGTCGTCATGCGTGTTACCTCGTCGGGCTTCGTCCTCGGCAAGCTTCGGTCTGGTCGCGTCATCCCGCAAGCCGCACCGGCAGCGCGGCGAGCGCGCGGATGCCGACCCTGCGGCGCCACTGGATGGGCCCGGCTTGCTCGTCGAGCCGGATATTCGGGAACCGCGCGAACAGGCGCTCGAACGCCACGGCCGCCTCGGCGCGGGCGAGCTGGAAGCCGAGACAGAAATGCACGCCCGTACCAAAGGCGAGATGGGGGTTGGGATGGCGCGCGATGTCGAAGCGGTGCGGTTCGCGGAACTTCGCCGGGTCGCTGTTGGCGCCGGTGAGGAACGCCGCGAGCATGTCGCCGCGGCGCAACTGCCGGCCCTGCCAGACGAGGTCTCGGGTGGCGAAGCGCGGCTTGGTCATCTGCACCGGCGAGACGAAGCGCAGGCATTCCTCGATGCACGACGTCATCAGGCCGGGATCGTCGCGCAGCCGCCGATACTGGTCCTCGTGCGACAGCAGCGCGTGCAGCCCGCCCGAGATCAGGTGCGTCGTCGTCTCCTGTCCGGCACCGAACAGCAGGAAGACCATCGAGACGAGCTCGTCTTCGCTGAGCTTATGGCCATCGGCTTCGGCGTCCCGCAGGCCGGCGATCAATCCCTCGGGCAGCGCGCCGCCGTTCGGCCGGGAGACGCGGCGCAGATGGCGCACCACGCCGATCACGCCGGGCAGCGCGCGGATCACCGCCGCCATGTTGGCCGTGTCCTTCAACCCGCCCAGCCAGCCCTTG
Organism: Enhydrobacter sp.; assembly: GCA_025808875.1. Taxonomy (NCBI): domain Bacteria; kingdom Pseudomonadati; phylum Pseudomonadota; class Alphaproteobacteria; order Hyphomicrobiales; genus Enhydrobacter; species Enhydrobacter sp. The sequence goes on from CP075528.1 coordinate 2,072,717, forward strand.
AACCGGTCGTGGTCGCGCTCGGGCAGGCCGAGCAGGGCGCAGATCACCGACAGCGGCAGGTCGCGGCAGTATTCGTCGAGCAGGTCGATCTGTGTCCTTCCCTCCAGGCGGTCCAGCAGGCGGTCGGCGATGGCCGCGATCATCGGCCTCAACGCCTCGATCGTGCGGTGGCGGAACGCCTGGTCGACGAGGCCGCGCAGCCGGCGATGCTCGGGATCGTCGTGGCCCAACATGTTGAGCGCGAGCAGGCTCAAGGTTCGCGGCAGCAGGGCGAGAATCCGCGCCTGCGTGCGGCTGCCGGCATTGGCCGGATCGCGCGCGAAGGTCGCGTGGTCCTTGAGGAGATCGGCGCAGGCGTCGTGCGTGACGGCGAGCCAAGTCGTGCCGACGATCGGCAGCCGGAGCCCCACGACGGCTCCTTCGGCCCGCATCCGATCGGCGGTGGGGAAGGGGGCGGCATGGAAGGCGGGTGAGAGGATGTCGTGCGCGGGCTTTGCCATCGGCACCTTCACATGGCGTCGATCGGCGCGGGTTCAATGCGGTCCAACTCGTACAAGCAATGGGCTGTATACCTCATACATTTTTGTTCCATCTTTGTTCCAGATGCTTTAGAAGGACCCTGGATACGACCCCGGAGGACACCGATGCCTTCGATAGATCTGACCGAATTTCCCTCGCTCACCGTCAATCCTCCCGAAGGTCGTGCCCGCGGCGTAGGGCGTCGGCGAAGGCCACTCGTTGGAACTGACCGCGCGCGGTCTGAGCGCGAATCTCGAAGCGGCAAGGCGGGTGGGTGTCGGCCTATGACGAGTGGCGGGACATCGCCGTGCGCGGCGACGGCGGCGACCCTGCCGAGGAGATGGAAGACCCCGGATCATGGTCCTGTCACGAGCCACGTCCTAGGATCGGCGCCCCCTCTTGAACTTATATTAGAATAATTCTAAATATGGTGTCGACGAGACGACAGGAGACAGCCATGGATGGATCGAGCGACGGCAACGCGGGCGACAAGGGCGCGGGCAAGTGCCCGTTCCTGCATTCCAACGCGACGCACTCCAACCGCGACTGGTGGCCCAACCAGCTCGATCTCGGCGTGCTACACCAGCATTCGCCGCTGTCCGATCCGATGGGCGAGGCCTTCGACTACGCCGCCGAATTCAGGAGCCTGGACCTCGACGCGCTGATCAAGGACCTGCACGCGCTGATGACCGATTCGCAGGACTGGTGGCCGGCCGACTTCGGCCACTACGGTCCGTTCTTCATTCGCATGGCGTGGCACAGCGCCGGCACCTATCGCGTCGGGGACGGGCGGGGCGGCGCCGGCGGCGGCCAGCAGCGCTTCGCACCGCTCAACAGCTGGCCCGACAACGTGAACCTCGACAAGGCGCGCCGGCTGCTGTGGCCGATCAAGCAGAAATACGGCCGCAAGATCTCGTGGGCCGACCTGATGATCCTCGCCGGCAACGTCGCGCTGGAATCGATGGGCTTCAAGACCTTCGGCTTCGGCGGCGGGCGTGCCGACACCTGGGAGCCGCAGCAGGACATCTACTGGGGGGCCGAGGGCAAGTGGCTGGCCGACGAGCGCTACAGCGGCGATCGCGACCTCGAGAATCCGCTGGCCGCCGTGCAGATGGGGCTCATCTACGTCAACCCCGAGGGGCCGAACGGCAACCCCGATCCGCTGGCGGCGGCCAGGGACATCCGCGAGACCTTCGCCCGCATGGCGATGAACGACGAGGAGACGGTCGCGCTGATCGCCGGCGGTCACACCTTCGGCAAGACCCACGGCGCGGGCGACGCGACCCTGGTCGGGCCGGAACCGGAAGCCGCCACCATCGAGCAGCAGGGGCTGGGCTGGGCCAGCAAGTTCGGCAGCGGCAAGGGTGCCGATGCGATCGGCAGCGGCCTCGAGGTCACCTGGACCACGACGCCGACCCGCTGGAGCACCAATTTCTTCTGGAACCTGTTCGGCTACGACTGGGAACTGACCAAGAGCCCGGCCGGCGCGCACCAGTGGCGGCCGAAGAACGGCGCCGGTGCCAGCACGGTGCCGGATGCACACGACAAGTCGAAGCGCCATGCGCCGGCGATGCTGACCACCGACCTCGCGCTGCGCTTCGATCCGGCCTACGAGAAGATCTCGCGGCGATTCATGGAGAATCCCGACCAGTTCGCCGACGCCTTCGCGCGGGCCTGGTTCAAGCTCACGCATCGCGACATGGGACCGATCGTGCGCTATCTCGGCCCGCTCGTGCCGAAGGAGCAGCTGCCGTGGCAGGACCCGATCCCCGCGGTCGACCATGCCCTGATCGGCGAGCCTGAGATCGCGGCACTCAAGGCCAAGATCCTGGGCTCGGGACTCTCGGTCTCGCAGCTCGTCGCGACGGCCTGGGCGTCGGCCGCGACGTTCCGCGGCTCCGACAAGCGCGGCGGTGCCAACGGCGCGCGCGTGAGACTGGCGCCGCAGAAGGACTGGGCGGTCAACCAGCCGGCCGAGCTCGCCAAGGTGCTGAAGACGCTGGAGGCCGTGCACAAGGACTTCAATGCGGCGCTCGGCGGCGGCAAGAAGGTGTCGCTGGCCGACGTGATCGTGCTCGGCGGCGGCGCGGCGATCGAGAAGGCGGCCAAGGCGGCGGGCGTCGAGCTCGCGGTGCCGTTCGCGCCGGGCCGCATGGATGCGTCGCAGGAGCAGACCGACGTCGACTCCTTCGCGCCGCTCGAGCCCCGGGCCGACGGCTTCCGCAACTACCTCGCCGGCAAGTCGCGGCTGTCGCCCGAGGAGATGCTGGTCGACCGCGCCCAGCTGCTGACCCTGACGGCACCGGAGATGACGGTCCTGGTGGGCGGCCTGCGCGTGCTCGGCGCCAACACGGGCAAGTCGCCGCACGGCGTCTTCACCCGGCAGCCGGAGACCCTCTCCAACGACTTCTTCGTCAACCTGCTCGACATGGCGACCGAATGGCGGCCGGCCTCGGGCGCGGAAGGCGTCTACGAGGGCGTCGACCGCAGGACGAAGAAGGTCAGGTGGACCGGCACCCGCGTCGACCTGATCTTCGGCTCGCACTCGCAGCTGCGGGCGCTCGCCGAGGTCTATGCCAGCGCCGACGCCCGGGAGAAGTTCGCCCGCGACTTCGCCGCGGCCTGGGTCAAGGTGATGAACCTCGACCGCTTCGATATCGCCTGACGGCGGCGAGGGAACCCGCGCCGCCGCCGCGTCGTAACCCCGTGGGGGCGTCTTCCTCACGGGGATTGCGACATGGCACGGTGCGAGACCTGCGGCAACGACTACGACAAGGCCTTCCTGGTCACCAAGGACGGCGAGGCGCACACCTTCGACAGCTTCGAGTGCGCGATCCACGCCCTGGCGCCGACTTGCGCGCATTGCGGCATCCGGATCGTCGGCCACGGACTTGAGAAGGGCGGCACATTCTTCTGCTGCGACCACTGCGCCCAGAAGACGGGAGTGACCGAGCTGCGCGACCGCGCCTAACCGTCCTCCCGTGCGGCGCTCGGGCGCGAGCCCGTGGCGGGCGAGAAGTCCGCCAGCGGCTGGTGGCCCGACTTCAGGCTGTTCAGGTAGCGCTCGGTGAAGTCCATCCTGATCTCGGCCCACAGGGGCAGGTGGTCGGACATCTGCCAGGTGCGCCAGTTCCGGTAGGCCGCGAGGTCGGTCTTGGCCGGCTTGCCTTTCTTGGTCACGGTCGGCATGTGCGGCCTGTAGGCGGCGTAGTCCTCGGCGGTGTCGCGAAACACATGCTCCTGCCAGTGGAAGCAGTCGGCTTGCGCGATCTCGACCACGCCCTCGCGGGCCCTGAGCGCGATCTGGTCGTAGTAGTTGGCGCTGGCGAGCGCGGTCGGCTTGCGCAGCTCCTTGGGCACGCCGAAGCCGTTGCCGAGCAGGGCGTCCATCGTCGGATCCTGGGGATTGAGGATGTTGAAGTCGCCCAGCAGGATGTAGGTCTCGCCGTCCTTCTTCTGGCGCTTGGCGAAAAAGCCCGCGATGTCGGCGATCTCGCGCTTGCGCTGCGCGGTGTCGGTGGCCGAGCCGTAGTAGATGTGGACCGTGCAGACGTTGAACTTGAACCAGCCGGCCTGGAACGCGACGAGGAAGGGCGTGCGGTTGAACTGCGGCGACGGCTTGCCCTTCACCGGCGGCAGGACGATCTCGCCGGCGACGTGACGGAAGCGAATCTTCCGGGTGTCGTAGACATAAGCCAGCCGCTCGCTGTTGCCGCTCTGGTCGGTGACGATGTAGTCCCAGTGTGGACCGAGCAGCCGCATGACCTTCTGGAAGTCGGTCATGTCCTCGTTGACCTCCTGCACCGCGACCAGATCGAACGCCGAGATCACCTCGGCGATGTAGAGAAAGGTCTCGTCGAGGCGCGGCGACGGGTTGAACTTGCTGCTGCCAAGGTCGCGGATGTTCCAGCTCGCCAAATGGAACGTGTCCTGCTTGTTGCGGACGGTGATCTTGTCGCGAATGCCGGCGCGCAGGGCGAGCAGCCGGTCGATGGCGCGATCGCGCATCTTGCCGTCCGCGAAGCGGCGCAGTCCCGAATATTGCACCATGACGACGGCCCTCCCGTGGCGATGACCATAGCACAACCGGGAGGTGCAGAGGCGGCCGTGTTCCGACCGAATCGGGGGGTCAGCCGGTGCCGTAGTCGATCGGCGTGAGGTCGGGCCCCGATTCGTGTCGCTGCCAGTAGAGTTCGTTCAGTCGCTTCGTGATGGCGCCCGGCGCGCCGTCGCCGACCGCGCGGCCCTCGTAGCGCGCCACCGGCATGACGCCGCCCGCCGTACTGGTCAGGAATATCTCGTCCGCCGCCGCGACCTCCGCCGCGGCCACGGGACGGACCTGGCACTTGAGCTGCAGGTCGGCGGCCAGCTCGATCACGGTGCGCCGGGTGATGCCTTCGAACAGGCCGCGGTCGGGCGTGGCGAGCGCGCCATCCTTGACCAGGAAGAGGTTGAAGCCGGGCCCCTCGGTGATGTTGCCGTGGCGATCGGGCAGGATCGCCAGCGTGGCGTCGCGGTCGTAGGCCTCGAACAGCGCCATGGTGAGGTCGAGCCAGTGGTAGTTCTTGATGCGCTGGTCGAGCGATTCGGGAGGAATGCGCTCGGTCTTCGACAGGATCAGGCTCAGCCCCTCGCGGCGCTGGCGCTCGTCGGCGATCCACACGAAGGGCTGGGCATAGACGTAGAGCCGGTTCTCGCACAGCCGGGGGTCGCGCGTTCCCGGCGGCTGTATGCCCCGCGTGCAGGTGATGTTGACGTAGGCGTCGCGCAGGCCGGTGCGGCGCACGCACTCGGCCATGATGCCGGCGATGTCGGCGCGCGACTGGGCCAGCGACATGCGCAGCCCCTTCATCGAATTCTCGAAGCGCTCGAGATGGTCGTCGAGACGGAAGAAGGATCCCCTCCATACATGCACCACGTCGTAGGTGACGTCGGAGCGCAGAAAGCCGCGGTCGAGCAGCGGCACGCTCGCCTCGGCGAGCGGCATGTACCTGCCACCGATATAGGCCACGCCCTGTACGCTCATGCTTGCCTCCTGGTGCGTCGAGAATAGTCGAGCCTCGTGCGCGATGCCTAGGCCTCGCCGTAGGAGCGGCGGACCGATTTGATCTGCGGCAAAGCGGAAGCACCGACAGCGTGGCAACAATGCCTTGTGGAGCCGTCATCCTCATTGCGCACGTCCGCCGTCGACGCGCTGCTGCCGGTCGAGATCGCCCGCAAGGCGGAGCTCATCGGCGCGCAGAAAGCCCGGCTCGACGCGGTCAGCCTGATCGTCCTGTCGGTGCTGGCCGGAGCCTTCATCGCCCTCGGTGCGATGTTCGCGACGACCGTCGTCGCGGGCACCGAAGGGATGCTTCCCTTCGGCATCCGCCGGCTCCTCGCCGGGGTCGTGTTCGCGCTCGGGCTGGTGCTCGTCGTGCTGGCCGGCGCCGAGCTGTTCACGGGAAACGCGCTGATGGTGATGGCGCTCGCGGCACGCCGGATCTCGCTCGCCGAGATGCTGCGCGCCTGGTCGATCGTCTATGTCGGCAATCTGCTGGGTGCGCTCGGTACTGCCATGCTCGTGTTCCTGTCGGGGCAGTATCTCGCCGGCGACGGCGCGGTGGCGGCCGCCGCCGTGTCCCTGGCGGCCGAGAAGTCGGCGTTGCCGTTCGACCGCGCCTTCTTCCTCGGCGTCCTCTGCAACGTGCTGGTCTGCCTCGCCGTGTGGCTGTCCATCGGCGCCCGCACCACCACGGACAAGATCCTGGCCGTGATGCTTCCGGTGTCGGCCTTCGTCGCCGCCGGTTTCGAGCATTCCGTGGCCAACATGTATCTGGTGCCGCTTGGCCTGCTGATCGCGGATTGGGCGCCACTCGAGCTGTGGGCACGGATTCCGGCGGCTGTCGCCGATGCGGCGGGCCTCAGCTGGGCAAAATTCGTCTACAGCCTGCTGCCCGTCACGCTCGGCAACGCGGTGGGCGGCGGAGCGCTCGTGGGCGGCGTGTACTGGCTCGCCTATCTCAGAAAAAGGTAAGCGCCGCGGTTGCCCGCGGCGCTTCCGAAACCTCGCCCGTTCGACCCGTCAGTGGGTCAGGACCGGCTTGGCGGCCTCCGCGGCGATGGGGATCGCGCGGGGCTTCTTCTCCTCCGGGATCTCGCGCTGCAGCTCGATCGTGAGCAGGCCGTTGCTGAGCTTCGCACCCGTGACCTTCACATGGTCGGCGAGCTGGAAGCGGCGCTCGAAGTCGCGCCCGGCGATGCCGCGATAGAGGAACTGCTTGTCGGTCTCGGCGGCCGGCGCCTGCTTGCCGGTGACCAGGAGCTCGTTCTCCTTCTGGGTCACGTTCAGCTCGGCTTCGGCGAAGCCCGCCACTGCCATCACGATGCGGTAGGCATTGTCGCCCGCCTTTTCGATGTTGTACGGGGGATAGCCGTTGCTGGTGGCCTGGCCGGCGACCGAATCGAGCAGGTCGAAGACCCGGTCGAAGCCGACGGACGCGCGATAGAACGGGGAATAGTCGAAAGCACGCATGTTGATCATCCTCCAGTGAGCGATGTTCCAATGTCGCCGCCCCGTCATGGGCGCGGCTGACGGCACTCGATTTAGGGAGGCGGTTTGCGCCTTCAAGGGGGCGCCGACCGGAGTGTGAGAACAAAATTTTCTCCAATTGGAGATAACGGAAAAGGAAATGCCGGGAGGCGGAAAACCTTCGGGAAACCCCGCTCTGGCTTCTGTGGGATGAAGGGCCAGATCGATCCCACGAGGCTTTTTGCATGTTCGCCCTCATCGACCGCTATCCCACCAGGGCCCTCTGGCTGATCGCCTTCGTCAACGGCGCGGCCATGCTGGGCATCAACGTGCTGCTGCGGGCCATCGTCCAGTAGAGGGCCGATCGGTGAAGCACCTGCCGCTCTTCTTCGATCTGTCCGGGCGACGCGTCGTCGTCGTCGGCGCGGGCGCGATGGCCGACCGCAAGGCGGCGCTCGCCCGCGCCGCCGGCGCGGAGGTCCATCGCTTCGAGGCGATCCGCCGCGGCGATCTGCAGGGCGCCGCCGTGGTCTTCGTCGCCACGGGCGGCGAGGCGGGCGACACGGCGGCCGCACGCGCCGCCAGGGAGGCGCGGGTGCCCGTCAACGTCGCCGACCGCCCGGCGCTCAGCGATTTCATCATGCCGGCCATCGTCGATCGCGACGAAGTCGTCGTGGCGGTTTCCACCGGCGGTGCCTCGCCGATGCTGGCGACCTGGCTGCGCGGCCGGGTCGAAGCGCTTTTGCCGGAACGCATCGGTGCGCTGGCGCGGCTTGCGCGCACCTTTCGCGCCCAGGCCCGGGCAATGATCGCCGATCCCGCCGCAAGGCGCGTCTTCTGGCGGCGTCTGGTCGAGGGGCCGGCGGGCGCGCGCGCCCTGGCCGGCGACGAAGCAGGCGCGCGCCGCGCCGTTCTTGCCGAGCTGAACGATTCGAGGCGCGGGCTGAAGCCGCTCGGCGTCGTCCACGAGATCTTGGCGCCAGCCGATCCCGACCTGCTCACCCTGCGCGCCGCGCGCGTTCTGCAGGACGCCGACGCCGTCCTGCACGACGAGACGGTCTCCGCCGCCGTGCTCGCCCGCGCCCGTCGCGATGCGGAGTTCGTCGCCCTGGCCGGCGAGGATTCGGCCGAGGTCGCGCGCCGCGTGAGCGCGGGCCAGACCGTGGTGCGCCTGCGTGCCGCCTTTCCCCGTCTTGCGGAGGCTTCCTGATGGCCAAGAACCTGAGCGGCGAACTGCATGTCGCGTCGGCCAACCGGCTCGTCGACGGTGTCGTGGTGTTCCTCGGCGATGCCGGGGACTGGGTGACGGACATCGCCCGCGCCGCGGTCGCCCGCGACGGGCGCGCGGCCGAGATCCTGCTGCACCGAGCCCGCGCCGAGGCCTTCACCGTGGTCGAGCCGTATCTCGTGGCGGTCTCGGAGGACGACGAGGGTGCGTTGGAGCCGCTCAGTCTGCGCGAGCGCATCCGCGTTTCCGGACTGACCTTCCACGCCATCGCCGCCGACGCGGTGCGCTATGCCTGACACCCATTTCTACCGCTACGACGACTATGACCGCACCCTGGTCCGGGAGCGCATCGCGCAGTTCCGCGACCAGGTGAGGCGCCGGCTTGCCGGCGAACTCACCGAGGAGCAGTTCAAGCCGCTGCGCCTCACCAATGGGCTGTACCTGCAGCTCCACGCCTACATGCTGCGCATCGCGATCCCCTACGGCACGCTGTCCTCGCGCCAGTTGCGCAAGCTCGCCGACATCGCGCGCCGGTACGATCGCGGCTACGGCCACTTCACGACCCGCCAGAACCTGCAGCTCAACTGGATCCGGCTCGAGGACGCGCCCGACGCGCTGGCCGCCCTGGCCGAGGTCGACATGCACGCCATGCAGACCAGCGGCAACTGCATCCGCAACGTGACGGCCGACCACTTCGCCGGCGCCGCGGCCGACGAGATCGAGGATCCGCGCATCTGGTGCGAGATCGTGCGCCAGTGGTCGACCTTGCATCCGGAATTCAGCTTCCTGCCGCGCAAGTTCAAGATCGCCATCACCGGCTCGCCCAACGACCGCGCCGCCGTGCGTGTCCACGACATCGGGCTCCGGCTGTGGCGGAATCCCGAGGGACGGGTGGGGTTCGAGGTGATCGTGGGCGGCGGGCTCGGCCGCACGCCGATGATCGGCAAGACCTTGCGCGAATTCCTGCCGCGCGAGGAGCTGCTGGCCTATCTCGAAGCGACCCTGCGGGTCTACAATCGCTACGGACGCCGCGACAATCTCTACAAGGCTCGCATCAAGATCCTGGTGCACGAGATCGGCGCCGAGAAGATGCGCGCCGAAGTCGAGGCCGAGTATGCCGCGGTCAGGGACGGCGCGCTCAGGCTGCCGGCCGCGACGATCGAGGCCATCGCCGCCCAGTTCGCGCCACCCGCCCTGCCGCACCGACCGGCCATTGCGGCCGAAGTCGAGCGGCTCAGGCTCGAGGATCGCGCCTTCGCGCTGTGGCTGAGGTCCAACACCGCGCCGCATCGGCTCGCGGGCTACCGCATCGTGACGGCGTCGCTGAAGCCCGCCGGCGCGCCGCCGGGCGATGCGAGTGCCGCCCAGATGGACGGCGTTGCCGACATCGCCGACGCCTTCAGCCAGGGCGAGGTGCGGGTCAGCCACGAACAGAACCTCGTCTTTCCGCACGTCGCGGTCGACGACCTGCCCGAGGTCCATCGCGCGCTCGGCCGGCTCGGCTTCGCCGAGGCCAATGTCGGCAAGATCGGCGACATCATCGCCTGCCCGGGCCTCGACTACTGCGCGCTCGCCAACGCGCGTTCGATACCGGTGGCGCAGCGCATCTCCGGGCACTTCGCCGAGCTGGCGCGCCAGCACGACATCGGCGATCTCAAGATCAAGATCTCCGGCTGCATCAACGCCTGCGGCCATCACCATGTCGGCCACATCGGCATCCTCGGCGTCGACAAGAACGGCGTCGAGCTCTACCAGATCAGCCTGGGCGGCGACGTCGATTTCGGCCGAACCGCCATCGGCACGATTCTCGGCCCGGCGATCGAGGCCGACAGGGTGGTCGGGGCCGTCGATTCGCTGGTCGCCACCTATCTCGAGCGCCGCACCGACGGCGAGCGCTTCGTCGACACCTATCGCCGCGTCGGCGCCCAACCCTTCAAGGAGCGAGTCTATGCCGCTGTTTAGCGAGAGCGGTGCGCCATCGGCGTTCACCACCATTCCCTTCGCCGATTGGCAATCGCGCACCGACTGGCCGGCCGTGTCGCTCGCCAACACCGATCCGGTCGAGGATCTCGCGTCCCATGTCGGCCGTCTGCGCCTGATCGAACTGCACTTCCCGAAGTTCAGCGACGGCCGCGCCTACAGCCAGGCACGCCTGCTGCGCGGCCGGCTCGGCTATCGCGGCGAGCTGCGGGCCACCGGCAACGTGCTGCGCGACCAGCTTCCCTTCCTGCTGCGTTGCGGCTTCGATTCCTTCGAGAGCGACCAGCCGGGCTTCGACGAAGCGTTGGCCTCGGCGCGTTCGCTGTTCAGCGTGGTCTACCAGGCCACCGAGGATGGGCGCGTTCCGGCCTCGCGCCTGCGCCTCGGCGCGGACGCGACGGTCTGACGTCGCCTCAGGTCGGGGCGGGATCGAGAGCGATCCGGCCCGCGCGCGCGAACAGAGCCGCGACCGAGTAGCGCCAGACCGCCTGGGCGGCCGCCACGTCGCGGCCGCACTGGTCGCGCAGATGCAGCCAGGCGTCCATCTCGGTGAGGCTCATGACCGCGTCGAGCAGGAACGCCTGCGCCCCCGCCGGCAGGGTGGCGAGCTCCGGCGCATAGAGGATCTGGGCGCGGGCGCGCAGCAGCTGGGCGACCCGGGCGATGCGCAGGCGAAAGCCCTCGTCGTGGGAGGCGAAGCGGATCGCCACACGCCACATCGGCGCCCAGGCCTCGCAGACACGCGAACGACGTTCGACGAAGCCAGCAACACGCTCGGCGAGCGGACCGTCCGGCGAGACCGGCGGCATGGTCGCCAAGGTCGATGCGATGACGTAGTCGAAGGTCGCGGCGTAGAAGGTGGTGGCGTCGGCGAAATGTTCGTAGAAGGTGCGCAGTCCGACGTTGGCTCGGGCCGCCACGTCGGCCGTCGCCGGGATGTCGTGCAGCTCGCGCATCATCAGCAGCATCGCCTCGTAGAGGCGTCGGCGCGTCGCCTCTCCGCGGCGATGCCGGCCGTCGGTGGCACCCGTGACCTCGACCCGCCGCACGACGGCCGGTCGCGCCGGGAGCTTCCTGCGGGGGCGCGCGCGCCCGACCTTGCCCTTTGCCATGCTTGCGCGGATACCGTTTCAGGCGTTGCTGGGGGCGAGAGGCGCCGCGGCGCCGACCTGCTCGTCGAGCCATGTGCGCGCCATGGCCACCGTCTTGAACAGCGCGATCGGCCGCTTTCCGACACCGACATTCATGTAGCGACGGATCAGCAGGGTGGTTTCGGGGTCGACCGCGACGATGGCGATCGGACCGCGCGGTTCCATGATGGCGTGCGCGCTGGCCCAGGCGCCGAGTTCCATCACGTCGTCGTCGCTGAAGCGCGGCACCGCCCGGGTGGCATCGAGCAGTTTCGGATAGGGCATCGCGCCCTGGGTGATGAGGTTGTGGAAATAGTGCTGGACGTCGGCCAGCACGACGTCGCCATCGGCCACGGCATGGACGAAGCGAGCGGTGTGATCGATGTCGAAGCGCAGCGGCACGTCGTCCTCCCAGGTTGACGTTGGGAGAAGTTTAGCCGCTTTCTCAGCTGCGGGCGACCTGCGCCGCCACGCACAGCCAGCGGCCGCCGCGGCGCGCCCAGATATCGGTGTAGCGGCCGTTGCCGGCGCGCCCGTCCGGCAGGGTGTAGGTGGTGCGGGCGTGGATGACGGCGAAGTCGCCCATCACCCGCACGTTGACGTCATGACATGCCAGATCGCGGATCCTCGCGGGCGGCGCGATCTGGGCCAGGAAGCCCGCCTTGTCGACCAGCGAACCGTCGGGATTGGTGTTGAGGAAGTCCTCCGACAGGATTTCGCCGAACCGCTCGACGTCGGAATTCTGCACCGACGCGATGTAGTCGGCGTTGAGCCGACTCAACATCTCGACGTCGTTCATGCCGACCCTCCCTCGTGGCTCAACAGCCATTTCTTGCGCTCGAGCCCGCCGCCGTAGCCCGTCAGCGAACCGTCGGAGCCGATGACTCGGTGGCAGGGTACGACGATGCTGATCGGATTCTGCCCATTTGCCAGGCCGACGGCCCGCACCGCCGTCGGATGGCCGATGCGGCGCGCCAGTTCGCCGTAGCTGAGCGTGGTGCCGCACCTGATTCGACGCAATGCCTTCCAGACCCGCTTCTGGAACGGCGTGCCTTCCGTCTTCGCCGGCAGATCGTCGATCGCCGTGAGATCGCCCGCGAAGTAGCGCCGCAGGGCGGCCGTCAGGCCGCCGGGATTGCGCGCGGCTGTCATCGTGCGGGCGCCGCGACCGTACTGACGGTCGAGCAGCTGCCTCATGCGCGCCTCGTGGTCGGTCCAGTCGATGGCGCGCAGGTTGCCGTCGCGGTCGGCGACGACGATCAGTTCGCCCATGGGCGTCGCCATCCTGTCGATCAGCAACTCAAGCATGTCCGGCCATCCTCAGATGCTGTTGTGCGTAGGCGTGCCAGGGCCGCCAGGCAGGTGGCGCGGCCGCGTTGAGTTCGGGAATGAAATCGCGGTCCCAGTCGCCGGGCGCGCGCAAGCCGGGTCGCCGGGCGATCAGCGGCGCGAGCTTGGGGTCGCGCGCGAGATGACTGCCGATGGTGGCGATGTCGGCGCCGAGATCGAACACGCGCTTCACCCGGGCGACGATGGACGGCAATGCACGCACTTCGGGAAAGTGGATGGTGACCGCGACCGAGTTGCGTTCCGGCAAATGAGCCACCGAGACGCTGCCCTTGCGTCCGTCGAGTTCGACGTCGCGGTGCCACACCCCGCCTTCGATGCGTTCGGTCCTCTTCCTGGCGCGCTGGCGCAGGGCCTCGATCATGCCGTCCCAGTCGTACGGTGGGCGATAGGAAAGCCTGAGCGTGACGCCGTCCCGACCCGACGTATCGCGCGTCTGCTTGCGGCGCAGGTCGGATGGTGGCCGCCCGTAGAGCTTGCGGAAGATCTCGTTGAAGCGGCGGACGCTGCCGAAACCGGCCGACAGCGCCACTTCGGTCATCGGCAAGTGCGTGTCGTGGATGAGCTGCTTGGCGAACAGGACGCGGCGGGTCTGGGCAACGGCGATCGGCGATGCCCCTAGATGCTGGCTGAACAGGCGGCGCAGCTGCCGACCGCCGACGCCCAGCCGCTCGGCCAGCACCTCGACCCCGGCCTCGCTCTCGTCGAGCGCTCCCTCGGCGATCAGCTTCAGCGCGCGCGACACCGTGTTGGAACTGCCGCGCCAGAAGGCAAGCTCGGGGGCGATCTCAGGACGGCAGCGCAGGCAGGGCCGGAACCCCGCCTCCTGCGCCGCCGCGGCCGAGGCGAAATAGCGGCAGTTGGCGAACTTGGGAGTGCGCGCCGGGCAGATCGGCCGACAATAGATTCCGGTCGAGGTCACGCCCACGAAGACGCGGCCATCGAATCGCGCATCGTGCGTCTGGAAGATGCGATAGCAGGCGGCCCGGTCGGCAAGCTCGAGTTCCATGCGCGGACTCTAGTCAGAGGCGATAGGACTGGCTCGCGGTTTTCGGACTTCTATGGCAGCACGGCGCTGCCTCTATCGGATCTCCAGCGACAGGGGTGCGATCTCGTCGCCGTGGCGGCCACGATAGTCGATCCGGGCTGAATCGCGGATCATGCGCGCCTGCGCCTCGGCCAGGCGCTCCGCCGCGGCCTTCGAATCGAGATGCAGCGGCTCGCCGTCCCGCAGCACGATCTCGCCGTCGACCAGCACGGTGCGCACAGCCCGATCGGCGGCGTGGAAGACGAACGACCGCAGCGGATCGCGCGCCGGCTGCATCAGTGGATGGCCGAGATCGACCAGCACGATGTCGGCGGCCATGCCGGGGGCCAGCGCGCCGATGTCGTCGCGCCTGAGCGCGGCGGCGCCGCCGAACGTCGCGGCCTCGAACGCGCCGCCGGTGTCGAGACTACGGATGTCCTCGCTCATCAGCCTGCCTGCCACGATGGCGAGGCGCATCTCTTCAATCAGATTGTGCGGCGCGCAATCCGTTCCCAGCCCGACATTGACGCCGCGCGCGCGATAGCGGCCGACATGATCCATGGCGAGGCCGTAGCGGGCGAAGGGCTGCGGACAATGAGCGACCGAGGCGCCAGCTTCGGCGATGAGATCGAGATCCTTCGCCGTGTGCCAGCGGATCTGGGGATGCTCGTCGAGCAGGATGCAGTGCGCCAGGACCGTGTCGCGCTTGAGCAGGCCGTGGGCGGCCGCCCACTGGACGGGGGTCGTGTTGTGGCGCCGGATCATCTCGCGCACCTCGACCACCGACTGGCCGATGTGGGTCGAGAAGGGACGACCGGCCTCGTCGGCGTGGCGTCGCGCGTCGACGAACAGCTCGGGCGTGACCGTGTCGATCTGGTTGGGGAAGACCATGCCGTCGAGGCGCCGCGAATTGTGCGCCTCGGCGTCGGCCATGATCCGCTTGGCCTTCTCGAACTGGGCGAGCCCGCCGGCCTCGTCCCATTTCCAGGTCACGGTCTGCGGCGAACTCATGCCCCAGCGTGCCGAGGCGAAGGTCGGCGCCGCGTAGAAGCGCATGCCGCTTCGCGCCATCGTTTCCAGCCAGCCCTCGAACGGCACGGTCACGTCGCAGGCCGTCGTGGTGCCGGCGCGCAGCATCTCGGCGTAGGACATGGTGGCGGCGGCGACACGGCCGTCCTCGCCCAGTCGGAACGCCTGCAGCCGCTCGATCAGGCCGGTCATTTGCTGCTCGGGCACGCCATGATCCTCGCGCACGCCGCGATAGCCCGGCTCGGTCGTGGGGTGGCTGTGGATGTTGACCATGCCCGGCAGCACCAGCATGCCGCGACCGTCCAGCACCGCCTCGCCGGCCGCGGCGGGTCGCGCGCCGGCCGGCGTGATCTCCGCGATCTTGCCGTCGGCGAGGAACAGGTCGATGTCGCGGCGATAGACGTGGCGCCGCGCGTCGCCGTCGCGGACCACGGCCCAGGAGACGTTGCGGATGGATTGCGGACGGGACGCCATGGACGAACTCCCTGAAGGCACAGCTACTCCATAGTTGCCGAGGCCGTCACGGAGGACAAGCCGACGCCCGAGGCGCCGGCGACGGTGTTCCGGAAGGTGAAGAAAAAGGAAACAGGGCTTCGACCGCCGCCGAAGCATCGGACGACGCCGGAGCCCTAGTTTGCGGCCGTGTCTCGAAAGGAGGGGTACATGGCCGATCTCAACAGTCTCAGGCAGGGGCTCGTCGTCACTGCGTTCTGGGAGGCGAAGCCCGACGCGATCGACCGCGTTCGCGGTGTCGTCGAGCGCTTCCTTCCCCAGGCGCAGCGCGACCCCGGTGTGCACGCCTTCCAGATCCATCAGTCGCTGACCGAGCCCGCCAGATTCTTCTTCTACGAGGTGTTCGAGGACGAGGCGGCGTTCGCGGCGCACCAGCAGACGGCGCACTTCAAGGAACTGATTCTCGGCGAGGCGCTGCCGCTGCTCGCCGGACGGGAACGGACGCAGCACCGGTTCGTCCAGCCGACGGCTTGACTGCGACGCGTTGGGGCGGGCGAGGCAACCTCGGCCCGTCCGCCCCGTTTCCGTCCGGCACCACGTTGCGGAGGAAAACGCATGAACTCCATCATCTACCTGGTCGGCCTGGTCGTCGTGGTCATGGCCATCCTGTCCTTCGTCGGCCTGCGCTGAGCCAGCCATGCCGATCGATACTGTCGTCGCCAACAACGACGTCGCGGCGCGGGCGCCGCACTTCCGGTACCTCGACTGGGGTCCGGTGATCGGCGGTGCCATCGGCACGGCCGCGATCGCATTCGTTCTCTACACCTTTGGGTCCGCTCTCGGACTGTCGGCGGTCTCCGCCGAGCCCTATCGCGGCCTGTCCGGACCGACCTTCTTCATCGTGGTGACGCTCTACGCCGCACTGGTGCAGGTCGTCGCCTATGCCGCCGGCGGATACCTGGCGGGGCGTATGCGCATGCCGTGGCTCGGCGGTAGCGAAGGCGAGCGACATTTCCGCGACGGCGCTCATGGTTTCGCCGTGTGGGCGCTGGGCACCATCGTCACGGTCGCCGTCATCGCGTCAGGCGCCTCGGGTGCGCTGAAGACGGCGATCGAGGCGACGTCGACGGTCTCTGCGGGCGCCACGATGGCGGCGACGAACGCGGGTGACGGCGGCGTCTCCCTGCGGCCTGCCGACCGGGCGACGGATCTGCTGCTGCATCCCGGACCAGATGGTGCGCCGGAGGGGCGGGTCGCCGCCGACCGCGGACCGATCGTCCGCACCTTCGTCGCCAACCTCGGCAGCGAAGCGCTGAGCGAGCGCGACCGCGCCTACCTCGCCCGGACGGTCGCTCGGCAGACCGGCCTGCCGCAAGCCGAGGCGGAGACGCGCGTCGACGAGGCTTTCGCCGAAGCCAGGGCCGCCGAGCAGCGCATCCGCCAGGCCGCGGAGGAGACGCGGAAGAAGAGCGCACTCGCCGCCTTCATCACTGCCGCGACCCTCGCCATCGCGTGCGCTGCCGCCTGCGTCGCCGCCGGGCTGGGCGCACGCGACCGCGACGCGCGCACCGCTGCCTACTGGATGGGTGCGACGCGCTTCTGGTAGCGCGTCGTTCCTTGCGGCCGGTGAACGGTCATGCATAGTCCGCGGCCATGGCGACCGAGGCCCCGGCGGATGGAGGATGGCGCGCACTGTTGAGGCCGGAGTGGCTGGCAGCGCTGTCGGTGTTGCTGGGCGGCGTGCTGCTGCACTCGATGAACGTGCTGCTGCTGGCCACCATCCTGCCGACCATTGTCGGCGAACTGGGCGGCGCGGCGCTGATGCATTGGCCGACGACGTCCTTCCTCGCCTCGTCGATCGTTGCCGCCACCTGCACCGGCGTGCTGACGGGTGCGCTCGGCGCGCGCGCGACCTTCTGCATCGGCGCCCTGGTGTTCGGGGTAGGCGCCTTGCTCTGTTCGATGGCGACGGCGATGAGTTGGGTCATCGCGGGCCGCTTTGTGCAGGGTTTTGGTGGCGGCCTGCTCGGTGCCGTCGCCTACGTGCTGGTGCGCAATACCTTCCCCGAGATCGTGTGGTCGCGTGCCATCGCCCTGCTGTCGGGCATGTGGAGCGTGTCGATCCTGGTCGGGCCGCTGGCCGGCGGGCTATTCGTCCGCTTCGGCGACTGGCGCAGCGCTTTCGTCGCTGTCGCCGTCGTGGCGCTGCTGATGGCCGTGGGCGCCTTCGTCGTCCTGCCGCGGACGAAGGCCGCCGAACGCCGGGCATCGAGCGTGCCTGCAGCGCGCATCGCCCTGGTCTGCCTCGCCATCGGCGGCACCTCGGCAGCGGCCGTCGTCGCCGCGGCGTGGGGGAAGGCCGCGCTGATCGCCGCCGGCATCGCCTGCCTGGTCGCCATGGTCGCCGTCGATCGCCGTGCGTCGATGCCCCTGTTCCCGAGCGATGCCTTCTCGTTGCGCAGCCCGACCGGCGTGGGCCTTTGGCTGCTGTTGCTGCTGTCGGTCACCTACAGCCCGCTGCAGATCTACGTGCCGATCTTCCTGCAGCGCCTGCATGGCCTCGATCCGTTGTCGGCCGGCTATGCCGTGGCCGGCGCGTCGATCGGCTGGACCGCCGCGGCCGTGCTGGTGCCGAGCCTGCACGACCGATGGCCCGGACGGCTGATCGTGCTGGGGCCCATCGTCATGGCCATGGGCCTGCTCGGCCTCGCCTTGCTGATGACCGTGCGGCCAGTATTCGCCGTCCTGCCGGGCATCTTCCTGCTCGGCGCGGGCATCGGCATGTGCTGGGCCTTCATCGCCCAGCGCACCATGAGCGGCGCCAGGCCGGGCGACGAGACGGTGGCGGCGTCGTCGGTCGCGACGGTGCAGCAGATGGGCTTCGCCGTCGGCGCCGCGTTCGCGGGCCTCGCTGCAAACCTGAGCGGCCTGCTCGACGACATCGAGCGGGCGACCTTCTGGGTGCCGTTCAGCTTCGTCGTGCCGGCCGTCGTCGCGCTGGCCGCCGCGCTTCGCCTGCGCGCCCTGCGTTAGCGCCAGGCGGCGACGTCGAGGAAGGTGCTCTGGTAGGTGGCACCTTCGCCCATGTCGGTGTAGCGATCCGAGCAAAGCATGTTGATGGTGCCCGAGATCGCCTCATGGCTCGGCCGCTGGCCGGGCACCAGCACGACACCCGGCTGGACCTCGTCGCTGACCTTCAGGGTGAGGCCGACCTCGCCGCGTTCATTGAACAGGCGGACGGCGGCACCGTCGGCCAGGCCGCGCTTGCCGGCATCGTCGGGATGCAGGACGCAGAACGGCTGGCCTTCGCGGCCGCGCAGGAATGCGACGCCGGAAAACGCGGTGTGCGCCTGGAAGTAACCCGGCGCGGTCAGCAGTCGGAGCGGCCACTTCTTCGCATCGGCGGCCTCGATCGCATCGGGCGCCCAGTCCGGCATCGGCGGCAGGCCCTGCCGGGCGAGCGCGTCGGAGTAGAACTCGAGCTTGCCCGATGGTGTCGCGAAGGCCTGCGGCCGCCAATCCGCGAGATAGCGCAAGGGCGTGCCGGAGAAGAGCTTGGCCTGGTCGAACGGCTTGTCGCGCAGCAGTTCGCGGGCGATGTCCTGCGGCGACAGCGTGAAGATCCGGTCGGCAAGCCCCATGCGCGGAGCCAAGGCCTGCGCCACCTCGACGTTCGAGCGGGCCTCGGCGAACGGCTTGGCGGCCTGCGGGCTCCACTGCATCCAGTAGCATCCATAGGAGCGGTAGAGATCCTCGGTCTCGAGGTAGTTGGCGGCCGGCAGCACGATATCGGCGTAGCGCGCGGTCTCGCTGAGGAAAGGGTCGTGCACCACGGTGAACAGGTCGTCGCGCATCAGGCCCTTCCGTACCTTGTGGGTCTCGGGGCAGGTCACGACGGGGTTGTTCGCCGCGATGAAGAGGGCGCGGATCGGCGGATCCTTCATGTTCAGCAGTTCTTCGCCGAGACGCAGATGGTTGACCATGCGCGTCGCGGCGGGACCGGACGGCCGGCGCACCGCGCCATAGTTGAGATCGCACGAAGCGGCGGTCAGCAGGAGGGCGCCACCGCCCTTCACGCCGTAGTGACCGGACACGCCCGGCAGCAACGCCACGGTCCGCAGCGCCTGCCCGCCGGCCGCGAGGCGCGTCATGCCTTCGCCCAGTCGGATCAGAGCGGCTTTCGCCGTGCCGTACATCGCCGCGAGCTTCTCGATGTCGGCGACGGGGAGGCCGGTGATCTCGGCGGTATTCGCCGGCGTGAATTTCGGCAGGATCTCGCGCTCTACCCTGTCGAAGCCCAGTGTGTTGCCCGCGATGTAGCGGCGATCGGCGAGACCGTCGCGCACCAGGATGTGCATCATGCCGAGCGCCAGCGCGGCGTCGGTGCCGATGCGGATCGGCAGATGGAGATCGGCCGCCCTGGCGCTGCGCGTGCGGCGCGGGTCGATGACCACGATCGGCACGCCGCGCTTCTTCTTCTGCTCCTCGGCGAGGGCCCAGAAATGGACGTTGGTCGCCGCGAGGTCGGCGCCCCACGAGATGACCAGGTCGGAATGGATGACGGACTCGGGATCGGCGCCGCCGACCGGGCCGACGGTAAAGTTCCAGGCTTCCTCGCAGCACGTGTCGCAGACCGTCCCGGCCTGAAGCCGGCTGGTACCCAGCGCATGGAAAAGGCCGCTCACAAGGCCGCGATTCATCAGGCCCTGGTGGGCGGAGTAGGCATAGCCGAGCAGGGCGAGCGGGCCGCTCTCGGCTATGATCGCCTTCCATTTCGCGGCGATCTCGTCGAGCGCCTCGTCCCAGCCGATCGGCTTGAACTCTCCCGAACCTTTGGCGCCGGTGCGCTTCAGCGGCGTGGCGACGCGCTCGGGGGAATTCACCAGGTCGGAATCGCGGTTGACCTTGCCGCAGGCGAAACCGGCCGTGTAGGGATGGTCGGGGTCGCCCTGCACGCGCACCACCTTGCCGTTGTCGACGTGGGCGATGAGCGAGCACATGTCGGGACAATCATGCGCGCAGACGACGCGAACAGCCTTCACCAACCGCCTCCTCGTGGGGGATGCGGCCGCACTTTAACAGAGGCTTTGCAAAAGCCCTGCGTTACTTCTTCTTGGCCGCGCCCTTAGCCGGCTTGGCGGCCTCGTCCGCCCTGGCGCCGCTCGACTTCGTGCCGGCACCCATGCCGCCCGCGGCGCTGCCGGTCATGCCGAAGCGGTCCTTGAAGCGCTGCACGCGGCCGCCGCGGTCGATGCTCTGGCGCACACCGGTCCATGCCGGATGGGTCTTCGGGTCGATGTCGAGACGCATGGTGGCGCCTTCCTTGCCCCAGGTCGACTTGGTCTCGAAGGACGAGCCGTCGGTCATCACCACGGTGATCTTGTGGTAGTCGGGGTGGATCTTCTCTTTCATGAACCTCTCCAGCGCAGTTTAAGGCCGATTCCGCCCAGGGAGCTCGATTGGCCGGCGCGACAAGGCGGGGGATATACAAGGCCCGGGCCTGCGCTACAAGCGGGTTGTCGGCCCGGTCGAGGGGCTGGTAGATGGCCCGCAAGTGATTGAAAAATAGAGCATGTCAGACAGCACCTTCGAACGCCTCGCCGACAGCCTGCTGGATGCCCTCGAGGAGGGGCTGGCCAGCGAGGCCGACGCCGAACGTCAGGGCGGCGTGCTGACGATCGAGAGGGAGGAGGGGACCTGGGTGGTCAACAAGCATGCCCCCACCCGACAGGTCTGGCTGAGTTCGCCCAAATCGGGCGCGCGACACTACGCCTTCACGCCGAATGCGGGCCTGTGGGCGGATACCCGGGGCGGTGCCGACCTTTTGAGCGTTCTGTCGACCGAACTGGGCGTAGAATTGACGTGGCAACCAGAATGAACCGCTTCGCCGGCCTGCGCCTGCTTGGACCCTATCTGAAGCCGCATCGCGGCCGGGTGGGACTCGCGCTGCTGTCGCTGGTCGTGGCGGCCGGTACGGTGCTGGCCTTCGGCGCCTGCCTCCGGGCGCTGATCGACCGCGGCTTCGCCCAGGGCCGGCCCGACATCCTGAACTATGCGCTGGCGTCGGTGCTGGCGGTCACACTGGTGTTGGCGATCGCGTCGGGCGCGCGCTTCTATCTCGTCTCGTGGCTCGGCGAGCGCGTGGTCGGCAACCTGCGCAAGGATCTGTTCGACCATGTCCTGCGGCTCGGGCCGGCCTGGTTCGAGATCAAGAGGTCGGGCGACGTGATGAGCCGCATCTCGGCCGACGCCCAACTCATCGAGCAGGTGATCGGCTCGTCGGCGTCGGTCGTGCTGCGCAACGCCCTGATGTGCGCCGGGGGCCTGGTCATGCTCGTGGTGACCAACCCCAAGCTGGCCCTGATCGTCATGGCGATCGTGCCGCTGGTGGTGGCGCCGATCGTCCTGTTCGGCCGCAGGGTCCGCCGGCTGTCGCGCGAATCGCAGGAGCGCATCGCCGACATGGTGGCCGAGGGCGGCGAGACGCTCGACGCGGTGCGCACCGTGCAGGCCTTCGCCCAGGAAGACAACGCCATGCGGCGCTTCGGCGTGACGACCGAGCGCGCCTTCGCGGCGGCCCGCCGTCGCATCGCCCAGCGCGCCGTCATGACCTCGTTGGTCATCTTCATCGTCTTCGCCGCCGTCGGCTTCCTGCTGTGGGTCGGGGGCCACGACGTCCTGGACGGGCGCATCACCGCCGGCGACCTCTCGGCCTTCGTGTTCTACGCGGTTCTGGTCGCCATGTCGGGCGGTGCGATCAGCGAGGCGATCGGCGATCTGCAGCGCGCCTCCGGCGCCGCCGAACGGCTGGCCGAACTGAAGGCCGAGCCTTCGGTCATCGTCGAGGCCGCCGCCCCCAGGACGCTGCCGCGGCCGACGCTGGGCAACGTTGCCTGCGAAAAGGTGTCGTTCCGCTATCCGACGAGGCCCGAAAGCCTCGCCCTCGACGGTTTCGACTTGGCCGTCCGTCAGGGCGAGACCGTGGCGATCGTGGGCCCCTCGGGCGCCGGCAAGACCACGGTCTTCAACCTGCTCCTGCGTTTCTACGACCCCGAAGCGGGGGCGGTGCGTCTCGACGGCATCGACATTCGCGACCTGCGGCTCGAGGAGCTGCGGCGGGCGCTCGCCATCGTGCCGCAGGAACCGGTGCTGTTCACCGCGTCGGTGGCCGACAACATCCGCTACGGCAAGCCCGAGGCGAGCGATGCCGAGGTGCGGGCAGCCGCCGAGGCGGCGTCGGCGCTCGGCTTCATCGAGGCGCTGCCGCAGGGCTTCGACACCCATCTCGGTGCGCGGGGCGTCCGCTTGTCCGGCGGCCAGCGCCAGCGCATCGCCGTCGCGCGGGCGCTGCTCTGCGATCCGGCGGTGCTGCTGCTCGACGAAGCGACCAGCGCGCTGGACGCCGAGAGCGAGCTTGCCGTGCAGAAGGCGCTCGACCGGCTGATGCACAAGCGCACCATGCTGGTGATCGCCCACCGGCTGGCGACGGTGCAGAAGGCCGACCGGATCGTCGTCATGGAAGGCGGCAAGGTCGTCGATTCCGGCCGCCATGCGGAGCTGGTGCGTCGCGGCGGGCTCTATTCGAGGCTGGCGGAACTGCAATTCAACGTGCCGGCGGCGGCGGAGTGACGACAGCCCATCGGGTGATTTTTTTTCGTTGAATAACAGTGTTATATGATCCAATATTAAACTATATTGGCAAGTCATTTTGACACTGACCAGAAGATGATCGCCATGTTCGCGCGCTTTCCCTTGCAGGCTTCAAAGCTCCAGGATCGGCTGAGCCGGCTGGCCGAATGGTGGCCGGCGGCCCTTGTCGGCCTGGTGGCCTTGCTGGGTGCCGTGCCTGACGGCAACGCCCGCACGCTGATCGGCCTTTAGCCCGCCGCCTTCCGCTCGGTATCCCGGCGCCTGAGCTCGCGCCGCAGGATCTTGCCCGTGGTCGTGAGCGGCAGTTCGGCCACGAACTCGACCTCGCGTGGATACTCGTGGGCGGCCAGACGTGTCTTCACGAACGCCGCGAGGTCGGCCTTCAGCCGTTCGGTCGGGTGCGCGCCGGGCCGCAACTGCACGAAGGCCTTCACGATCTCGGTGCGGACCCTGTCCGGCACGCCGACCACGCCGACCATGGCCACGGCGGGATGCTTCATCAGGCATTCCTCGATCTCGCCCGGCCCGATGCGATAGCCGCCCGAGGTGATGACGTCGTCGTCACGGCTCTTGAAATAGACGTAGCCGTCCTCGTCCATGCGCCCGAGATCGCCGGTCAGCAGCCAGTCGCCTGCGTACTTGCGCGCCGTGGCCTCGGGATTACGCCAGTATTCCAGCATCACGATCGGGTCGTCGCGCCAGCCCGCGATCTGGCCCTCTTCGCCCGGCGGCAAAGGATGTCCGTCGGCGTCGACGATGGCGACCTTGCGGCCGGGACAGGCGCGACCGCACGAGCCCGCCCTGACCTCGAACCAGTCGGGCGAGTTGAGCAGCATCAGGTTCATCTCGGTCTGGCCGTAGCCTTCGGAGATGGTGGTGCCGAAGGTCGCTCGTCCCCAGGCGAGCAGTTCCTCGCCCATCGCCTCGCCGCCGGTGAAGATGGCGCGAACGTCGTAGTCTCCGTGCCGCCGCGGGTCGCCCACCTGGCGCATCATCTTGAGCGCGGTGGGCGGGATGAAGCTCACGCCGACCCGGTGGCGGGCGAGCAGCGCGAAGGCGCGTTCGGGATCGAACTTGCCGAAGCGATGGGCGAGCACCGGCGTGCCGTAGTACCAGGCGGGGAAGAGCGCGTCGTAGAGGCCGGCAATCCACGCCCACTCGGCCGGCGTCCACATGATCTCGTTGCCGCGCGGCCAGTGGCACAGCACCTGCTCCATCGCCGGGATGACGCCGAGCATCATGCGATGGGCGTGCAGCGCGCCTTTGGGCTGGCCGGTCGTGCCCGAGGTGTAGATCAGCAGCGCCGGATCCTCGGCGTCGCTGTCGACCGTGGCGAAGTCGTCGGACGCGACCTCCAGAAGCCTGTCCCAGTCGAGGAAGCCGTCGCCGTCCCTGCCGGCGCCGATCACGATCACGGTCCTGAGGTGCGGCAGGCGCTCCCGGACCGCCAGCACCTTGGGCAATTGCGTCATGTCGGTGACGATGGCCGAGGCCTCGGCATTGGCCATGCGGTACTCCACCGCGTCCTCGCCGAACAGGGTGAAGAGCGGCAGGGCGACGGCCCCCATGCGATAGGCGGCGAGATGACAGAGCGCCAGCTCCGCCCCCTGGCTCAGGAACACGCCGACCCGGTCGCCCCGGCCGACGCCGCGCGCGGCCAGCGCATTGGCCAGCCGCGAGCTGGCGGCCAGCAACTGCCCGAACGTCCAGTTGCGCACGCTGCCGTCGGCGTTCTCGACGATCAGCGCCAGCGCCTGGCGCGGCTGGCGCTCGCACACGGCGCGGCCGATGTTGAACTTCGCGGGCTTCGGCCAGCGGAAGCGCCGCATCGCCTCGTCGTAGGAGACGCCGCGCGGGATCACGGGCGAACGCTGTCGACGACGCGCCCCGCCAACAGCTCCTGCGGGGTCGGCACCCAGAGCGAGGCGGGCGGCGTCTGCATGATGCGGTTGACGAACTCCGGCGCGAGCCGCGCGCCGTCGAGGAGGAAGCGCCGGTCGTCGCGATTGCTCTCGTGCATGTCGCTGTCGCTCATGCCGGGAAAACTCGACCGATGGAAGCCCAGCCTGCCGTTCGGCGAAACGCTGCGCGCGACGCCGCCCAGGAAGGCGATGGTGCAGGCCGAGTAGCACTCGCCGTCGACATGGGTGGCGAGCCTGCGCTTGCGGAACATGTTGAACATCTCGAAGGCGGGGCCGGCGCGACCGCCCGGCCCCGACAGAACCACCTCGCGGACGCCGGGGTGCCGCTCGAGAGCACGGCGCACATCGTCGGCCGCGCCCATGCCGTAGGAGCCGCGGACGTTGAGCGTGCCGCCACCGCGGCCGACCGACACCTCGAGGTTGCTGAGCTCGGCATCGCCGGTGCGGATCGTCCACAGCTCGGCGATGGCGGGCACCGCGCGTTCCTGGGCGAGGGCCATGATGGCGACGACGGACGCCGCGGCCACACATGCCGCTGCCACGAAGGCCGGTCGCGAAGCGGCGCGTCGCGCCGCCCGGACGATCAGCAGCAACTGCCAGGCCGCGAACAAAGCGCCCGAGACGCAGAGCACGGCCGGCAGCAGCACGTGCATCCAGGTGACGTCGCTGCCGCCGAACACGGCGAGCGAGATGCTGCCGAAGCCGACGATCAGGGCGATGCAGGCCCACACCCCGCGGAAGTAGATCGTCTGGCTGAGCGGCGCCCAGCCGTCGTGCCACAATGGCACGCCGACCTCCTCGAGATAGCGGATGGCGCTGCGTCGAAGGCGCCTGACGCCGCCACGGTAGCCCAGCCTTGCGGCGAGCGGTGGCGGCACGGCATCGGGCTTCAGCCGGACTTCACGCAGCCCGAGGGTGCGCGTGGCGAGCTCGGCGAACCGGAGCAGGGTTTCGCCGTGACCGTCACTCGCCGCCGCGAGGTGCTCGACACTCAGGTGATCGGGCATCTGGGCGAGGTCGATGGCCGCCGCCGGACCGGCCGCGCCGTCGATCACGAACACCGCGCGCGTCCCGGTGTCTGTGGGCGGTGCGATCAGCGGGGAAAGTCGTGCCACGGCCGCGGCGTCGGCGGCGGTGGCGCGGCGGATCGCGCGGTCGGTGGCAGGCGGCTCGGCGGACAGGGTGGGGTGTTCCGGTGGACGTTGCGCCGCTATGCTGCGGCAACTCTCGCGGAGCGTCCACATGTCCCCCGACGATCTCGCCTTCGCCCCCGGGGCGCGGGCCAAGAACACCGCCTCCGGCGTCGCCGTCGTTCCCTCGGTGTGCCCGCACGATTGCACCAGCACCTGCGCCCTGGAGGTCGAGCGACTGGCGCCGGACCGCATCGGCCGCGTGCGCGGCTCGCAGCGCAACGACTATACCGCCGGCGTCATCTGCGAGAAGGTCGCGCGCTACGCCGAGCGCATCCACCATCCCGACCGGCTGACCAAGCCTTTGCGACGGGTCGGTCCCAAGGGCTCCCGGCAGTTCGCCGAGATTTCGTGGAACGACGCCTTGGATATCGTCGCCGAACAGTTCGTCGCCAAGGCGCGCCAGCATGGCAGCGAGACGATCTGGCCCTACTACTACGCCGGAACGATGGGCCTGGTGCAGCGCGACGGCATCAACCGCCTGCGCCACGCCATGAAGTACTCGCGCTGGTACTCGACGATCTGCGTCACCCTCTCCGACACCGGCTGGATCGCCGGCGTCGGCGCCAAGCGCGGCGCCGACGCGCGCGAGATCGGCGAGCATTCCGACCTGGTGGTGATCTGGGGCGGCAACCCGGTCAACACCCAGGTCAACGTCATGACCCACGCCATGCGCGCCAAGAGGCGCGGGGCCAAGCTGGTCGTGGTCGATCCTTATCGCACCGGCACGGCCGAGCAGGCCGACATGCATCTGGCAGTGCGGCCTGGCACCGACGGCGCCCTGGCGGTCGGCGTCATGCACGTTCTCTTCAAGGAGGGCCATGCCGACTGGGACTACATGCGCAAGTACACCGACGCGCCGGACGAGCTGGCGGCCCATGTCGCCACGCGCACACCGGAATGGGCGTCGGAGATCACCGGGCTTCCGGTCGAGGAGATCGTCGCCTTCGCTCGGCTGTTCGGCCGCAGCAAAGCCGCCTTCATCCGCGCCCATCACGGCTTCAGCCGCAGCCGCAACGGGGCCGCCAACATGCACGCCGTGACCTGCCTGCCCGCGGTCACCGGCGCCTGGAAATACAAGGGCGGCGGCGCGCTCTACGGCCACACCGGCATGTATCCGATCAGCAAGGCGCTGATCGAGGGCCACGACATGATCGACCCTTCCCTGCGCGAGCTCGACCAGTCGCGGCTCGGGCCGATCCTGGTCGGCGAGGCCGAAGCGCTGAATGGCGGCCCGCCGGTGACCGGCCTGCTGATCCAGAACACCAATCCGGCGATGGTCTGCCCCGAACTCGACAAGGTGCACAAGGGCTTCGCGCGCGACGACCTCTTCACCTGCGTGCACGAGCAGTTCCTGACCGAGACGGCGGCGTACGCCGATATCGTCCTGCCGGCGACCATGTTCCTCGAGCA
The DNA here is from genome assembly GCA_025808875.1 of Enhydrobacter sp. Classification (NCBI taxonomy): domain Bacteria; kingdom Pseudomonadati; phylum Pseudomonadota; class Alphaproteobacteria; order Hyphomicrobiales; genus Enhydrobacter; species Enhydrobacter sp. The sequence continues at coordinate 2,100,116 of CP075528.1, forward strand.
CGACGACTTCTACACGGCGAGCGGTCACACCTTCTTCCAGGTCACGAAGAAGGTCGTCGAGGCGCCGGGCGAGTGTCGCGAGAACCACTATGTCATCAGCGAACTGGCCAAGCGGCTGGGCGCCAGCCATCGCGGCTTCGACATGACTGCATGGGAGATCATGGACGAGGCGTTGAAGGTCTCGGGGATGTGGGACGCCGAGACCAACTGGCAAAAGGGCGGCCAGGACTTCCATCTGGGCTTCGAAACCTCGCATTTCCTCGACGGCTTCGCCTGGCCCGACAAGAAGTTCCGCTTCAAGCCCGACTGGGCAGCGTGGGGCGGTCGCGGCAGCGAGATGCCGAAGCTGCCGGACCATTTCGACGTCATCGACAAGGCCTCCGCCGACAAGCCGTTCCGGCTGGTCGCGGCGCCGGCGCGCACCTTCCTCAATTCGACCTTCACCGAAACGCCCTCCAGCCTGAAGCGCGAGGTGCGGCCGACGGCATTGCTGAATCCCGACGACTGCAAGGCGATGGGCGTCGCCGACGGCGACCGGGTCGAGGTCGGCAACGAGCGCGGCAAGACGATCGTGCATGCCAAGGCCAAGTCGGGTCAGCAGAGGGGCGTCGTCGTCGTCGAAGGCATCTGGCCCAACCGCAACTTCGAGACCGGCATCGGAATCAACGCGGTGACGTCGGCCGACCCGGGCTGGCCCAACGGCGGCGCGGTGTTCCACGACACCGCGGTCTGGATTCGCAAGGCGACGTGACGGGCAGCTTCCGGCCGGCGCCCAATCCGAGCATCGCCCAGGCGCAGGCCGAGCCGGTCGAGGGCCGCGCGCACGTGCTCGTCATCGGCAACGAGAAGGGTGGCTCGGGCAAGTCGACGACGGCGCTGCACGTCGCCGTCGCGCTGATGGCCGAGGGCGCGCGCGTCGCCACGCTCGATCTCGACGCCCGCCAGGGCACCCTGACCCGATATGTGGAGAACCGCGCGGCCTATGCGAAGCGACAGAACATCGACCTGACGATGCCGCTGCACGAAGCGGTGCCGGCGTCGGGCGACAAGGAGGACGAACGGGCGCGGCTCGAGGCGGCACTCCAAGCCGTCGTCGGCGGAGTCGATGTCGTCGTCATCGACACACCGGGCAGCGACACCCATCTGTCGCGGCTCGCGCACACCTGGGCGGATACGCTGCTGACGCCGCTCAACGACAGCTTCATCGATCTCGACCTCCTGGCGCGGGTCGATCCGGACACGCTCGAAATCGTGCGGCCCTCGATCTATGCCGAGGCGGTGTGGAGGCAGCGGCAGCTGCGCGCCGCGCAAGGCGGCCGGCCGGTGGACTGGGTGGTGATGCGCAATCGTCTGTCGTCGATCGCGGCACGCAACAAGCGCGACATGGGCGCGGCGATCGAGGCGCTGTCCAGGCGCATCGGCTTCCGCACCGCGCCGGGTCTGAGCGAACGGGTGATCTACAAGGAATTGTTCCTGAACGGCCTGACGCTGATGGATCTCGGACGCGGCGCCGGCGGCGGCCCGTCCTTGACGCTCAGCCATGTCGCGGCGCGCCAGGAGGTGCGCGATCTCGTCGCGTCGCTCAATCTGCCGCCGCGAGCGCCTCGCGCGCCATCGGCTGGCTGCGCGACAGGAACAGCCACAGCAAACCCGCGATCTGCAGGATGAAGAGCGCGGCGAACGACCAGGTATAGCCGTCGGGTGCGTAGCCCGTCGCCGTGCGCGGCCAGTGGTCGACCACCTTACCGATCGCCCATTGCCCGGCGAACAGGATCGTGAAGACCACCAGGTTGCAGCTGGTGCTGACGCGGCCGGCGTAGTCGGGCGGGAACGAGCGCGCGAGCAGCGGCATGTACTGGATGGGATAGGCGCCGAGGAAGCCGAACAGCAACCACGCCGCGACCGGCCCGAAATGCGGCACGAAGGCGATCCAGCCGCACACCAGCGCGAACAGCAGGCTGACGAAATTGGCCGACGCGAAGTCGCTGATGCCGGCGCGGCGGAAGCCGGCCGCGAACACGCCGCTCAGCGCGAAGCCCACCGTCATCGCCGCCGTGGTCGCGAGTTGGATGTCGGCACGCACCGCCTGGTCCGCGAAACCGCCGACGTCGCGCAGCCACGGGCCGATCCACAGGGTGATGCAGGCGATGAAGGCGACCTGCTGGAAGATCAGGATCGGCTGGATGCGCCAGAAGAAGCCGTCCCTCAGCACCACGCCGGTGATGCGGAATTGGTCGGTGAGCGTGCCGCGCGCCGGATGGGTGCCGCGCTCGGGCACCGCGGCGAACAGAATCACGGAGGTGACGAGGCAGATGCCGGCCAGCCAGAAGAAGAGACCCTGCCAGCTCAGCACCGACAGCGACCACTGCACCGGCAAGGTGGCGGCCATCGAGCCCAGCCCGCCGGCCATCATGTGGAAGCCGGTGATCAGGCCCCAGCGATGTGGCGGGTACCAGAGCGTGATCGCCTTGATCGCGGCCATCAGGCCGCCAGCGAAGCCGAGCCCGATCAGGATGCGCGCCAGGATCAGCTCGCCGAGCGAGAGGCTGAGCCCGAACAGCGCCGAGCCGACGCCAGCCAGGGCCAGCAGCACGACCTGCACGCGGCGCGGGCCATAGCGGTCGAGCATCACGCCCAGCACCGGCTGGCAGCCGGCGAAAAACAGGAAGAAGGCCGAGGTGAGCAGGCCGAGATCTCCCGCCGTGATGCCGACGTCGCGCTCGAGATAGGGGAAGATGACGGCATTCACGCCGCGGAAGACGTAGGACAGGAAGTAGGCGAGCGCGAACGGCAGGAAAACCCGCAGCAACAGCGTCGCGAACGATGGGACGTTTCCGGTCATCTCGTTGTCTTGTCGTGGGCGGCATTGCCGCGGACGTGGAATTTAGGCGGCGCACGCCGACCGGTCAAAACGCCGGTCAGTTCCGCAACGCGGCGATTTTTTGCCAACCGCGCGCCTCGAGCAGCCGGTCGATCGCCTCGATCCACGATACGGTCGTGGCGATGTCGGCGCCGGCCACTGGTGCGGGCGGGCGGAGCGGCGCGGGGGAAGATCGAGCGGAGCGCGACGCCCGCGGGCTTGCCGACCGTACGCTCGCGATCGGGCATCAGCCAACTGTCGGGCACGTAGGGGATCTCAGGCTTCCCGGAGTGCCGGGCGCGACCGGGCGTTTCACTTCGTGGCCGAACCGCACTCGAGCGCGATGCGCCGCGGCGTGAAGGTCGGCAGCGGCGGCTCCGGCGTGGCGAGCGGCCGCGGCCAGGCGCCGCTCGCCAATCGCTGCTCGATCACGGGAAGCAGTTGCTGCAGGACGATCCAGGCGCGCAGTCGGATGCCGCCTGCCGAATCGTGTATCGGGTCGATGAAGAGATTGGGGTCGAACGGCATGTAGCGGGCAACGTCGATGAACTGCAGTCCGTGAGTTGCGGCGTACTTTCGGAACACTCGGTTCTCGAAGGCGACGAGACGCTCGATGTCTCGATATCGGTAAGGAAACGACCCGATGTTCACGTGCTCGAGGAAATTCCTGTCCCGGATCGGATGGACCACCATTCCGTCCTTCACGATCCACACGAACGAACTGAGCGCGAGTTCGCCGTCCACCGCAGCGAGATCGGCGCGGATGATGTCGAGGTCGCGCTGGATCTGGTTGAGGCTGGCGGGCAGACGCGGGTAGTCGAGATCGGGGTCCTGTTCGTCCAGGTCGTTCGGCCACACCAGGCGGTAGTCGGGCTTGGGCCACTCGCCCCCATCCGAGCCGATATCGGACGCCACCAACGCCAGCACGCGCCGTGCCAGCGCCGAGTAGGCCGCAACGCCGCGCAACCACCCCGGCGCGTCGCTCGCCGGCTCGCGCTCCGGCGGTCTGGCGTCGGCCGGCAGGCCCTCGATGAGGCTGTGGATCTCGAACTGGTTGGCGCCTTCGTAGTAGACCACAAGATCGGGCCGGAGCGGCAGGATCTCCGTCGCCATCTCGGCGGCGATATCGATCGACGTCGTGCTCTCGCGGCCGGCGTTCAGGGCCTCGAAGCGCACGTCGAGGCCCCTGGCCTGGGCCCAGCGGTTGAGCCAGTAGCCGACGAACTCGGGATAGGAATAGGGGACGTGGTGGCCGCTCACCGTCGTCGAGGCGCCGACGAACACGACACGCACAGTGCGCGGCTGGCGCGGCACCTCGATCGGCGGACCGCGCCAGCCGATCTGGTTGGTGACCAGCCCGACCGGCGTCGTCGTATCGGGCAGGAAGCGGTAGGGCGGCGACGGCCTGCCGTCGGGCGGGTCGTAGACATACAGGAAGCCCGGCGCGTGCTTGAGCAAGGGGTGCCGACAGGGATCGCCGGCGAACTTCGAATTCCAGGCCTTGAAGATGTCGCTCGGCTGGAACGGGCCGAACTCGGCCGGGTTGCTACGGATGCGCCAGAACACATCCTGCCATTCCCGCGACGGCTTCGTCCGGTTGGGCAGCGGTGGCAGATTCTCGAAGAACCAGTCGCGCGACACGCCCGCCGCCAGCGGCACGGCGTCGCGATGCCCGGCCGTGACGTCGTCGCGTCCGCCCTCGGGCAGCGGCAAGGCGAACAGCGGAACGTCGTCGGCAACGCGCACGAACATCTCGGCGGCCACCGTCGTCACGACGATCGAGGCCAGCACCAGCAGGACATTGCCGAGCGGGGGGGCTCTGGTCTTCTTCACGCGGCTTGCTGCATAGTCAAAACGCAGCGGACGGACAATGGCCCCAGCTCGTGACATCTGATCCCAAGCTCCCCGGCAAGGCCGGCTCCAGTGCCGTCGACGCCTTCGTGCGCGAGGTCGGTCGCTTGCCCGCGACCCGCGGCGGCGGCGGCCGGCTGCTCTTCGCCATGGATGCGACGGCGAGTCGCGAGCCGACCTGGGATCACGCCTGCTCCATCCAGGGCGAGATGTTCGTCGCCGCCGAGGGGCTGGGCGGACTCGAGGTGCGGCTCGCCTTCTATCGCGGCTTCGACGAGTTCAAGGTGAGCCGGTGGACCGCCGATGGCCGTGAACTCGCCCGCCTGATGAGCTCGGTGCGGTGCCTGGCCGGCCGGACCCAGATCGGCCGGACGCTGCGCTACGCTGCCGACCAGCGCCGCGAGAGCCGCATCGATGCCGTGGTCTTCGTGGGCGACTGCTGCGAGGAGGACGTCGACCAGCTCGGCCACGAGGCGGGTCAGCTCGGCCTCCTCGGCCTGCCGGTGTTCGTCTTCCAGGAGGGGGGCGACCGGGTCGCCTCGCGGATATTCCCGCAGATCGCCCGGCTGACACGCGGCGCCTGGAGCAGGTTCGATCGCAACAGCCCCGACCAGCTCAAGCGCCTGCTCGGCGCCGTCGCCGCCTATGCCGCCGGCGGCCGGCCGGCGCTGGAGGCCTACGGTCGGAAACAGGGCGGGGCGGCGGCGCTGCTGACGAACCAGATGAAATGACCGGGGACCTTCGCGCCGCCGTCGAGGCCTTCTTCGACCGCGAAATCCTGCCGCGCCATCGCCAGTGGGTGGAGCACGTCCAACGCCGGGGCGAGGCCGCGCCATTCCTGGCGGGATTGCAGCACAAGGCGCGGTCGGCGGGCTTGTGGAACCTCGCCATGCCGGGCCGCCTTTCGAACGCGCGGTTCGCGCCGCTTGCCGAGATCATGGGACGCCTGCCGTGGGCGCCCGAGGTTTTCAACTGCCAGGCGCCCGACGTCCCCAATATGATCATGCTGCAGCATGCCGCCACGCCCGAGCAGAAGAAGCGCTGGCTCGAACCGCTGCTGGAGGGCCGTGCCCGCTCGGCCTTCGGCATGACCGAACCCGACGTCGCCTCGTCGGACGCCACCAACATCGCCACGAGCTTGCGGCGCGACGGCGGCGACTGGGTCGTCGATGGCCGCAAATGGTACATCACCGGTGCCGCCCATCCGGACTGCGCCTTCGTCATCGTGATGGGCGTGTCGCAACCCGATGCGCCACGCACGTCGCGCCATTCCTGCCTGATCGTCCCGATGGACGCACCCGGCCTGCGCATCGTGCGCGAGCTGCGCTTCATGGGCTGGCAGGATCACATCGCGCCCATCGCCGAGCTGGAGTTCACGAACGTGCGCGTGCCGGCGGAGAACCTGCTGGGCGGCGACGGCGAGGGCTTTGCCGCCGCGCAGGTGCGACTGGGGCCGGCGCGCCTGCATCACTGCATGCGGACCGTGGGTCTCTGCGAGGTGCTGATCGAGCTGATGATGGCGCGCGCCGCCGAGCGCCGCGCCTTCGGTCGCGCCGTGATCGACTACGATGCCACGCAGCAGGCCATCGCCCGCTCGCGCTTCGAGCTCGAGCAGGCGAGGCTGCTCGTGCTGCAGGCGGCCGAGCGGCTCGACCGCGAGGGCCATGCCGCTGCCTGGCGCGAGGTCTCGATGATCAAGGTCGCCGTGCCCGAGACGGCGCAGCGCATCGCCGACCGCGCGCTGCAGATCTTCGGCGCCATGGGCGGCAGCGACGACGCGCCCATCCATCACGCCTTCGCCATGGCCCGCCTGTTGCGCATCGCCGACGGGCCGGACGAGGTCCATCTGCGCCAGGTCTTCCGCCAGGAACCGAAGGCGCGCTGGACGGTGGCGGATTCTCCCTATGTGACGCGCGGGGCCTGAGGGCGCCGGGTCGGGCGCAGAAAGAGGTTGCGGATCACCGCGGATGTCGTACAATTACGATTGTACGATCCGGTTCTGCGGGATGCCGCCGATCTTCCCATCGACTTCCCTGTTTTGCTGCACGGTCTCCGGTGGGTTTTGGTTGTGAATTTTGGCGATTTTGGCGATTTTGGCGAACGATTTTGGTTCCGAGATCGGACCATTTGTACGGTTTCTGCAGTTCCTGCAGTTTCTGCAACGCCTTTCGGCCGACTGACCGAAAGTCAGGCGCCCAGCAGGCGAGCAGTCCAGCGTCCCGGCAGGGTCGCGCCCAGCCAGACGGCGGCCTTGGTGCCGATCGGGAAGGCGATGCGTGCGTGGTTGCGCTCGAGGCCGCGGCGGATGATGGCGGAGGCGCGCTCGGCCGACATCAGGAACGGCATCGGGAAGGGGGCTTGCGCCGTCATGGGCGTGGCGACGAAACCGGGGCAGACGACACTGACGCCGATGCCGAACTTTTTCAGGGGATAGCGGATGCTCTCGCCCCAGACCCGCACCGCCGCCTTGCTGGCGTTGTAGGACGCCGAGTAGGGCAGGCCGATGAAGCTCGCCAGCGACGAGACGATGGCGATCTGCCCGGCCTTGCGGTCCATCATCTTGCGGACCAGCGGCTCGACGGTGTTGAGAACCCCGCCGATGTTGACGTCCATGGTCTTGCGCACGATGGCGAAGTCGTCGAGCGAGGAATTGTCCTTGTCGATCGAGATGCCGGCGTTGGCGACGGCCAAGTCGACGGGATGCGCGGCGTCGAAGCCCGCGAGCCAGGCGGCCATCGCCTCGCGGTCGGCGGCATCGATGACGCGGGCGTCGACCGTCGCTCCTCTGGCGCGGCAGGCATCGGCTACGGCGTGGAGGCGCACAGGGTCGCGTCCGGAGAGCGCAAGGGCGATGCCGGGCGCGGCATAGTCGCGGGCGAGCGCCTCGCCGATGCCGCTCGAAGCGCCGGTGACGACGATGTTGGTGAAGCGTTTCATGGGTGGATAACCTTCGGCGGTCGGCGCGTTGTGCCTGCGTGGCTCGTGCGATACTAGGGGGCCGCACCGTGCGGCGGCCAGCGGAACGAGTGTCGGAGCGAATGTCTTGATTGCCAGCATGACGGGATACGCCAGGGCGCAGGGGGCGGATGAGCGGCGCCGCTGGGTGTGGGAGGCGCGCAGCGTCAATGGCCGCAATCTCGAGGTGCGCTGCAGGGTGCCGCAGGGCTTCGAGCGGCTGGAGAACGTCGCGCGCACCGCCGCCGGCGGCCGGCTCAGGCGCGGCAATGTCTCGCTCGGCCTCACCTTCACCACCGAACGCTCCGCCAAGCCGCTGCGTATCAACCGCGCGTTGCTCGCCGAACTCGGCGCGCTGGTCGAGGAGGTGCGCAGGACCACGGGCGCCGCGCCGCCGTCCGCCGACGGCCTGCTGCGGGTTCGCGGCGTCATCGAGGAGGAAGACGCGGGAGAGGAGAGCGAGGAGGCCCTGGCGGCGCTCGACAAGGCGCTGCTGACCACGCTCGACGAGGCGCTGAAGGCGTTGGCGTCGGCGCGGGCCGCCGAAGGCAAGGCGCTGGCGTCGGTGATCGGCGGCCACATCGAGGAGATCGACGGGTTGTGCGGGCGTGCGGCCGATCGGGCGCAGTCGCAGCTCGGCACGGTGCGCGAGCGCTTCGACGGCCAGCTCCGGGAACTGCTCGAGCGCGCGCCGCCGCTCTCGGAGGAGCGCTTTGCCCAGGAGGTGGCGCTGCAGGTCGGCAAGGCCGACGTGCGCGAGGAGCTCGACCGGCTGGCCGCCCACATCGCCCAGGCGCGTTCGCTGCTGAAGGATGCCCGGTCCGACAACCCGGTGGGGCGCAAGTTCGATTTCCTGTGCCAGGAGTTCAACCGCGAGGCCAATACGCTCTGTTCCAAGTCGGCCGACATCGAGCTGACGCGCATCGGCATCGATCTGAAGGGCGCCGTCGAACGCCTGCGGGAGCAAGTGCAGAATGTCGAATGAAGCGATCCAGCGCCGCGGGCTGATGCTCGTTCTCTCCTCTCCCTCCGGCGCCGGCAAGACGACACTGTCGCGGCAGCTGCTCGACAACGACTCCCAGATCCAGCTCAGCGTGTCCTGCACCACCCGCCAGAAGCGGCCGGGCGAGCACGACGGCGTGGACTATCGCTTCATCGACACATCGAGCTTCAGCGGCATGATCGAGCGCGGTGAGTTCCTCGAGCACGCGCGGGTGTTCGGCCACTACTACGGCACGCCGAAGGAGCCCGTCGAGCGGGCCTTGAGCGCCGGCAAGGATGTGCTGTTCGACATCGACTGGCAGGGCACCCAGCAGCTCAAAGACCCGGCAAAGAAGGTCAAGGGCGACCTGGTGACGGTGTTCATCCTGCCGCCGTCGACGCGCGACCTGGAGAAGCGCCTGCTGACGCGCGCGCAGGATTCGAAGGAGATCGTCGCGCAGCGCATGGGCAAGGCCGCCGACGAAATGAGTCACTACGCGGAGTATGATTACGTCATCGTCAACCGCGACATCGGCACGAGTCTGAGCAACCTCAAGGCGATCCTCACCGCCGAGCGCCTGAAGCTCGAGCGTCAGGTCGGGCTGTCGGGGTTCGTCAAGGCGCTGCGCGAGGGCCGCTGAGCGCGTCGGCGAGGGCGACGAAAGTGGCGACCTCGAGCTCCTCGGCGCGCGCCGTGCCGGCGACGCCGAGCCGCGCCAGCACCGCTTCGGCATCGTCGAACAGGCCGGCGAGCGAACGGCGCAGCATCTTGCGGCGCTGGCCGAAGGCTGCCGCCGTGACGCGCTCGAGCGGCGCGAGGTCGGCGAGGCGCTCCGCCGCCGGCCGCGGAGTCAATCGAACCACGCTCGACGTGACCTGGGGCGGGGGCACGAAGGCCGACGGCGCAATGTCGAACAGGCGGCGCACCTCGCAGACATGCTGAGCAAGCACGGACAGGCGGCCATAGTCCTTGCTGCGCGGGCGCGCGGCAAGGCGGTCGACCACCTCCTTCTGGAACATCAGCACCATGTCGGCGACGGCGTCGGCACGGTGCAGCCAGCGCACCAGCAACGCGGTCGAGACGTTGTAGGGCAGGTTGGCGACGATGCGGCGCGGGGCGGGACCGAGGTCCGCGACGTCGAGCTCGAGGGCGTCCGCCTCGACCACCGCGAGGCGCCCGTCGGCGGCTTGTTTGAGTTCGCTCAGAGCGGCGATGGCGCGCGGATCGACCTCGATCGCGACGACCCGCGCCGCGCCCTCCATCAGCAGCGCGCGGGTCAGCCCGCCGGGACCCGGCCCGACCTCGACGATGGTGCCTCGGTCGAGCGGCTGGGCGGCCCGGGCGATGCGTCGCGTCAAGTTGAGGTCGAGCAGGAAGTGCTGGCCGAGCCTCTTGCGCGCGTCGAGGCCGTGGGCGGCGATGGTGTCGCGCAGCGGCGGCAAGTCGTCGACGTTCAGCGTCAGTCCCCGCGTCGGCGTGCCATGTCGTCGGCCATGTCGATGGCGGCGATCAGGCTCGCCGGATCGGCCGTGCCGGTACCGGCGATGTCGAGCGCCGTGCCATGGTCGGGCGAGGTGCGCACGAAGGGCAGGCCGACCGTGACGTTGACGCCGCCCGTGAAGTCGATGGTCTTGATCGGGATCAGCGCCTGGTCGTGATACATGCAGAGCGCGGCGTCGTAGCGTTTCCGCGCGGCGGGATGGAACAGCGTGTCGGCCGGTGCCGGCCCCTCGACCGCGATGCCTTCCCGGCGCAGCGCCTCGATGGCCGGTCGGATGATGCGCGTCTCCTCGTCACCCATCGTGCCCTGCTCGCCGGCATGCGGATTGAGGGCGGCCACGGCGAGGCGGGGGGCCGCAATGCCGAACAGGGCCGTCAGGCCGGCTGCCGCGACGCGACCCGCCGCGACGATGGCCTCGGTCGTCAATGCGTGCACCGCCTCGGCCAGCGAGAGGTGGATGGTGACCGGCACGACCCGCAGTTCGGGGCAGGCGAGCATCATCGCCACGGGCTTGCCACCCGCCAACTCGGCCAGGAACTCGGTATGGCCGGGATGGCGGAAGCCCGCCTCCTGCAGCGTCTTCTTCTGGATTGGATTGGTCACCATGCCGGCGATCTCGCGGGCCTGGGAGAGCCGCACGGCCATTTCGATGGCCTCGAGAGTGGCAGGGGCGTTCGCCGGATCGGGCCGGCCGGGCCGGCAGGCGGCCCGGAGCCGTACCGGCAGGACCGGCAGCGCGCCGGCGAAGACGCCGGAAGCCTCGGCGGCTCGCGCGATCGTGCGGACCGGGACCGTAAGCCCGAGCCGGGCCGCCAGGGCGGACAGCCGCTCGGGGTCGTCGAGGGCCAGGAAGGGGCGACCGCCGCCACGGCGGGCCTGCCAGGCCCGCAGGGTCAGTTCGCCACCCACACCGGCCGGCTCGCCCATGGTGACGGCGAGCGGCAGAGGGGCGGTCATTGCCGGATATCGACCGTGGCGAGCCGCCGCAGGTCGCGCATGTAGCGGCGGGCTGCCGCCTCGAGCTTCTGGATCAGGATCTGTTGGGAAATGGCGTCACGGGTCGGCAGGCCGTCGGTACCCTCCTTGCTGCACAGGGCCACCACCTGGAGCCCCTCGGCAACCCGGAAGGGGCCGGCCGTACCGCCGGGGGCGAGACGCGGGATCTGCTCGAACATCTGCGGATTGCTGCGCAGGTCGCCGACCCGGATGCCATTGAGGTCGCCCGTGGTGGCGCCCTTCAATTCGCGGGCCCGCTGGTGAAGGTCACCGCACTGGCGCACGCCGGTCAGGGCCTTCTGCGCCTCGGCCATGGCCTCGCTGGCCTCCCGTTCGCTGGCATTGATCGGCAGGGCGAGCGTCATCTGAACGAGGTTGAGCCTGACATCGTCGGGACGCGCCGTGGCGAACGGCCGGCGGTCGATGACGTAAAGGATGTGCCAGCCCGAGGGCGAGCGCACCGGATCGGATGGCTGGCGCAGCGGCAGTTTCTCGATCGCCGCGTCGAGTGTCGGGTCGAGAGATCCCGGCAATATCCAGCCGAGGTCGCCGCCGGCTTGAGCCGTGGCACCCTGCGAGAACTGCTGGGCGACAGCGGCAAATGGCGCGCCGCGGCGCAGTTGCTCCATGATGCGGTCGGCCGCCCGCCGCGCCTCGTCGGCCTGATCGACCCGGTCGATCGGCACGAAAATCTCAGCGACGCGCGATTCCGTCTTGCCGACATTGCCGCGGATGCGGGCAAGAGCATCGTCGATCTCGCCCTCGGATACGTCGACCTGCGGGCGCACCCGCCGGCGGACGATCTTGGACCAGGCGATCGAAGCCTCGATCTGGTGGAGGGCGATGTCGTAGGGCACGCCGATGCTCTGGACGTATTGACGGAACTGGCCGGGTGCCATGCCGGCGTTGCGCTCGATGTCGCCGACGCGCTGGTTGATCTCGGCCTCGGTGGCGCGCAGGCCGAGCCGCCTGGCGTCCTGGATCTGCAGGCGTTCGTCGATCATCTGGCGCAGAATCTGCGGGCGCAGGCGCTGACGAAGATCGGGTGAATCCTGGAGGCCGGCGGTCCGGATGGCGAACAGGATACGCTGGTCGAGTTCGAAATCCGTGACCGCGTCGTCGTTCACGCGCGCGACAACGCGCAGACTCTGGGACGCGGCCAGACCGGGTCCGAGGGCGAGGATGACTACGAGGATGGCGCGGAGCAACAGCGCTGACATTGAACCGATGCGATGCCGGAGGGACCTCCATTATATTCGGAGGCCGCGATGCCGCAACGGAACTGCAAGCCGGCCGTGGTATCCTTGACGGTATGGGGCGAGTGGTTTAGCCCGATTGCCGAACGAGAATGCCGCCACGCCTGCCATGGATACAGCCCGCCGACCGATTGTCAGACTAAGCGCGTGGGACATGATTGCGTCAGGCGTAGGCTATCATCTGGACAACATGGGGCGCTGGCTGATCGAGCATCTGCCGGCGGTCGGCGCCGCTTATGCGGCGCTTCTCGCGCCGGGTATCCCCCGCATCGCGCAGCGCCCCGGGTGGCGTTTTGCCGAGGAATACTACGATCAGCGTCGCTGGCTGGCGTGCCGGCGCGGCGCCTTGTGGGAGGCCGCCTCGAAGAGCAGCATCGACGTGCCGCTGATCCTGCCCTGGCATGGTGGAACCATGGTCGACGTGACCCTGGGCAACGACAACAGCCTGTGCCTGTATGTCTGCGGTTCGTTCGAGCCCAACGAATTCGCCTTCCTCGATCGTTTGCTGCAGCCCGGCATGGTGTTCGTCGACGTCGGCGCCAACGACGGATATTACTCGTTGTTCGCCGCCCGCAAGGTCGGCCCGACCGGCCACGTGGTCGCCATCGAGCCGAGCGAGCGCGAGCGCCTGAACCTCGTGCGCAACCTCGAGCGCAACGGCATCCGCAACATCACGGTCGTCGAGGCGGCGCTCGGCGCGACGCGCGGCATGGCCGATCTGCGGCTGGCCCACGGCGTGCATTCCGGCCACAACACGCTCGGCAAGTTCGCGCACGACGACGTCGTCGCTGCCAGCCTCGAAAGGATCCGGGTCGAAACCCTCGATCAGATCGCGACCGACCTGAAGCTGACCCGGCTCGATTTCGTGAAGATCGACGTGGAGGGGGCCGAGGCGAGCGTGGTGGCGGGTGCGGGCGCGGTGATCAAGCGCATGCGCCCCGTCATGCTGATGGAAATAAACGACGGTGCGCTGCGGGCGCAGGGCCATAGCGCCAAGGCACTGCTGTCCATGCTGCGCGAGCAGTTCGGCTACGAGATCCTCGTGTTTTCGCCATCCAGCGGGCTGCTGGTGGCCATGACCGACGACGAGCACCTGTCGTCGAACGTGGTCGCCTGCCCTACGGAGAAGCTCATTCAACTTCCCGGGGGACGGCTAGCGTGAGGCCAGGAAGTGTGAAGGCGGCAGCGGATCGGCTGAGGTCGTGGGCGATAGATCACGCGCTTCCGCTTTGGGCCACACGTGGCTTCGACCGCGAGCACGGGCGCTTCGAGGAGCGTTTGACTCTGGATGGTCGGCCGGTCGTAGACGTCCCCATTCGCCTTCTTGTTCAGGCACGCCAGATTTATAGCTATGGACTCGCCGCTCGCCGGGGCTGGTATCCAAAGGCGGCCGAACTCGTCGAGGTCGGCTTCGCCACCATGCGGCGGGAGTATCACCGCCCCGACGGTGCCGAAGGTTGGGTATGTGCGATTCATCGCGATGGCTCGATCGCCGACGCCAAGCGAGATTTGTATGCTCTCGCCTTCGTCTTGCTTGCAGTTGCATCATATGTACAGACGACGAATAGGAGGGAGGCACTCAGCATCGCCGATGAGACGCTCGACTTCATCGATGCGGCGATGACCGGACCCGTTGGCGGCTATCTGGATGCGCTTCCCGCAACCGACAATCTGCGACGCCAGAACCCGCACATGCATCTGTTCGAGGGTTTGCTGTCGCTATGGACGGCTTCGGGCGACGAACGCTACCTACGTCGCGCAAAGGAGCTCGTTGGACTGTTTCGGGATCATTTCTTCCAGCGCCCTCACGGTATACTCGCAGAGTATTTCGACGAACGCCTTGAGCCGGCTACGGGAGTCAAGGGTCGCATTTGTGAGCCCGGCCATCACTACGAATGGGTGTGGCTCTTGCGCTGGTTCGAGCGTGCGAGCGGCGAGGTCCTGCGTCCGTTTTGCGATGCGCTCTACTCGCACGCTGATCGCCACGGTTATGACGCCGCCGGCCTAGTTGTCGACGAACTGTTGGATGACGGCACAGTGCGCACCGCTTCGCATCGCGCCTGGCCAATGACGGAAGCCATCAAGGCCAATGTTGTCGAGGCTATGTCCGGCCGGCGGGGAGCGGCGGACAAAGCAACGGTATTGGCGGGGAAGCTGATGGACCAATTCCTGGCGCGCGGCTTCGTCGGGGGGTGGATGGACCGGGTCGATGCCGACGGGAAGCCCGCCACCGATTTCATGCCGGCGAGCACCCTATATCACGTGCTTTGCGCAGTAGATGAATTCGACCGACTTTCTGCGACTGTGTAGCCTATGCCGCTGTCGGGGGCCAAGCCGCCGAGCCGTGCAATCGCCCGCCACATTTCGAGTGCTTCGGAAAGGCGGCCCAGCGCCTCATAGCGGTTCGCAAGCTTTCGATACATGCTCGCCTTGACCGTTGCTTGTGGCGGCGGCGGAAGCAGTATGTCGGCATTAGGAGAACGGCGTCGAACAATGGCCAGCAGACCGCCAAGAATGTTCGATCGATCGGTCTGCCGCCCATGCAGCGGATCAGTTGAGAAACGGCTGAGGAATTCTCTCGTGATCCGATGGACCGTGCGTGCCGTCTCTGGTCTCCCTACGCTGAGCGCGTGTTCAATGAATCGTCGCGCATTGCCCCAAGCGAATAATTCACGGTAGGAAGGGGAATCATCGACGAGCCCTCCTGATCGACATACAATATCGATGTGCTCAAGACGGCCAGCGAATTGAACCGCGACTTCCTCTCCGTTGTTGCTGCTCTGGCCAGGATGTGCCGCATATTTGGCAAGAGTTTCTGGCGTGTAGAGTATCTGTCGTACTGTTGCCAGGCGACACCAGAGCTCGAACTCGACACATGTCTTGCCCCATTTTGCCGAAGTTAAGCCTGCATCGATCAACGCGCTTCGTCGAAAGAAACTCGAAACGAAGTACGGCGTGTAGTCGCACATCAAGTAGTCTATGAAATTGAAGGGGCCGCTTCGCCAGAACCCAGTCTCGCGGCCCGCAATGTCTGTAATGATCGCGTCTCCCGTGATCGCCCCGGCTTGAGGATTGGCGAGCAACACTCGAACCGCATGCTCCACCGCATTTGGGAGCAATTCTTCGTCGGCAAGGCAGGAACCAATAAATTCCCCTTGGCAGCGGTTCAATGCGCGCCAAAGGCCTTCGTTGGGTCCGCGGTCGGGTGCCGAGACTAGCTTGAGAGTCGAGCCGAGGGCGCGCAACTTTTCCAGCGTGCCGTCGGTAGAGACAGCGTCTTGTACAACAAACTCGATGTTCGTCCACGTTTGGTTGCGAACGCTGCGCAGAGCGCGATCGATTGACGCCGCACCGTTGCGGACAAACATCAAAATCGAGACGAGCGGCGCCCCGTTGCCGCTGGCATTCATCTCGGCGCTACCTTCCTTGGTCGCGTTCCGATACGATTGGATTGGTTATCGGCCACCAGATACTCAATGCCGGATCGTTCCAGGCGATGGTGAACTGCCCAGAACGATCGTACTCGGTGGTTTGCTTGTAGTGAAAGATTGCCGTTTCGCTCATCACCAGGTGGCCATTGCCGAATTTCGGCGGCACCAACACCTGCAGGCGATTGGTGTCGGACAGCGTGAATGAGGCCCATTGACGGTACTGCGGCGAATCCGGGTCGTTGTTCACGACAACGAAGTAAAACGTGCCCTGCAGACAAGAAATCAGCTTCCAAGTCTTGGAATCACCGTGTATCCCGCGCAGCACATGGCGGTACGACATGGAAATATCATCTTGGATGAACTCGATGGGAATTCCAGACGAATAGTAGGTGTTTTTGTTATAGGTT
The DNA here is from genome assembly GCA_025808875.1 of Enhydrobacter sp. Lineage (NCBI taxonomy): Bacteria > Pseudomonadati > Pseudomonadota > Alphaproteobacteria > Hyphomicrobiales > Enhydrobacter > Enhydrobacter sp. Next base: position 2,116,355 of record CP075528.1, read on the forward strand.
TCTACGTAGTGTCCACGAAAATCCTCGAAGATCGTCGGGGGCTTAATCAGAAGAACGGACTTGAGCTTCGTGGGAAAGACTTCCATGGCTCCTATTCCTGGCGATAGATGATCGTGGAACCGGTGAACTCCGCGTGTACCGGGACGCGCACGAGATGTGCCAAGGCCTCGCGCACGCGAGGCTGATGCTCCGGCGGCACAACGAAGATCATGAAGCCCGCACCACCGGCGCCGAGAAGCTTGCCGCCCAGTGCGCCTGCTCGCATGGCATCGTCGTAGATGCGGTCTATCGTGGACGTGCTGATTGCGTTGGTGAGACTGCGCTTGAGGGTCCAGGTCTCGTGCAGCAGACGGCCGAACGAGTCGAAGTCGCCGCGACGCAGCATCGCGACGGCCTCGGGCACCATGGCCTGCATCTGCTTGAGCGACTTGGTCTTCTCGTCGAAATTGCTGACCAACTGCTTGGCCAATGCCGTCGAAAGCCGGCTCGTCCCAGTGTAAAAGACCATTAAGCGGCGTTCGAACTCGTTGCGCTGCTCGTCCGAAAGTTCCAGCGGATCGACAGCGAAGTCGCCGTTCGGGTTGAACCTGATGACGTTGAAGCCGCCAAAGGCGCTGGCGACCTGGTCCTGGCACCCCACGGTCTCCTTGAGCTTGTTCTGCTCAAGATCGATCGCTTCCTGAGCCAGCTCTTGCTTGTCGATCGTCTTGCCGCGCATGGCGTGAAGCACGTTGATCAATCCCACGGCGAAGGCGGAGCTGGAGCCGATGCCGGAGCGCGCGGGAAGGTCTCCCTGATGATGGAGTTCTACACCCTCCTCATCGTCAAAGTTCGCTGTTTGCAGGCCAGCCCTCACGGCCGGATGGAGAATCTCGGAGATCGCCCCGACGGTCTCGATGTGCGACCACACGATGCGGTGTCGTATACCGAAGAAGGGTGGCAGGTGCCGGCCGGTGATGTAGCAGTACTTGTTGATAGCCATGGAGAGCACGGCGCCGCCGTGCACTCGATACCAATCGGGATAGTCAGTGCCGCCGCCGAAGAACGAGATTCGGTAGGGCGTACGCGAGATCGCCATATGCATCGGGCGAGATAACCTTATTGCGAGAAATGCCTCAAGCGAAAGCTGCGGCGGTTGCGCTACCGTGTCAGGAAACGGTTGCCCTCGGCGCCGATGCGCCTGCGCCAGTAGTCGAGCAAGTCGCGTAACGTCTGCTCATAGGGAATTTCGGGCTTCCAGCCGGTGTGAGCCTCGAACTTGGCTGTGTTGGGGATCTGCAGGTCGGCATCGATCGGCCGCAGGCGGTCGGGGTCGACTTCGACGCGGATCTGCTCCTTGCAGGGAGAGAAGGAAAGCAGGGTGTTGAGAATGTCACCAACTGTGCAGGAATGCCTGCCTCCGATGTTGTAGTAGGCGCCGGGCGTCGGCTTCACCGTGACGAGCATGTAGTATGCACGCACCGCATCGCGCACGTCGGCCACGGTTCGAAGCGACTGCAAGTTTCCCACTTTGACGACAGGTGGAATGAGGTTCTTCTCGATCATGGCGATCTGCTTGGCGAAGGTCGATTCGGCGAACACGTCGCCGCGCCTGGGTCCCGTATGGGTGAACATGCGGGTAGTCATTACGGTCATGTCGTACGCTTCCGCATAGAAGCGTCCCACGAGATCGGTCCCAACCTTGGAAATCGCGTAGGGGGAGGCGGGATGGAAGGTGCACTCTTCGTCGATCGGCAGTTTTTCCTTGGGGACACGACCGAAGACCTCGGACGAGGCGCAGACGTGGATCACCGCTTTGGGGGCGATGGTGCGTAGCGCGTCGAGGACCCGCACCGTGCCCTGGATGTTGGTGTCCATGGTATCGATCGGCGCGTCGAAGCTGGTGCGTGGAAAGCTCTGCGCCGCTAAATGGAAGACGTAGTCTGGTTTCGACGCGGCGATGGCTTCTCGAATTGAGAGCGTGTCTCTGAGGTCGCCGTAGAGCAGGGAGATCCGATCCTTCGAGTTGATGCGGCCGATCAGGTTGGAGAGATTGTCGAGAGGGCTGCGCCAACGACACAATCCGACGATCTCCCAATCAGTCTTGTCGAGTAGGTATTCGGCCAGGTGCGACCCGACCATTCCAGTGATACCCGTGATGAGGGCCCGTGCGCCCATGCTCTAACGATCCTTTCGATGTTCAACTGCGTTCGCTCTTGCTGGCGATGCGCTACCACAGGGGGAGGGTTGTCGCTAGTGCCAGCACACTATCGAATCGCCACGCATCGGTTGATTTGAAAGCCCAATCACGGCAATTTTGACGATGGAAGGCGTCTCGAGTCTGGGCGTGAGGATGGTCGTGATGCATGGGTAATAGATTCAAGAAACTCTTCTCGCGGGCCGCTGTTCAGTCCAAGGATCATCCACCGTCCGCTGCTCCGCTTCGCAGTCATACCTTGCGTGACAATTACCGACTGACACGGGAGCAGCACGTTTACTGCCTGTCCGTCATTGATCGCATTCAAGGGCTGTATGAAGGCGCTCCCGAATATGTCGATCATCGAGGACTCGACAGAGAGTTGTACTTTCCAGGTAATGAGTGGGCTGACATCATACCGGTTTCAGGGCTTCGTTTCCGTCGGGCGTACAACGATATAAACTACTTCAGGCTCATTAGTCCGTTCGCGGGCTTCCATCTTGTCTTCCTCGATCGAGCTGATCAGCGCTTGCATGCCGAGCCATGGAACGGCGACGTGCTGAGCAATATGCTGGAACAAGGGATAAGCGATGAGATTATCGCGTTCCTCGCAGACAACGTCGTTCCAGCTGACCGCCTTACCCGCTGCTGGGGTATCGATGGGAGAGTGGTGTCATGTGCGGACGAATACCGCCAGTATGTCGGCAATGTTCCGCCACGATACATTGTGAGAACGCCACGTCTTTTTGGAGAGATCGGCGTGGAAGTAAACGGACTGCTGGCAAATCCTGATATTGTTCTTTGTCAATGTAGGCTCAATGGCATGTTGTGTTCCGGCGTGTTCGACAAGCTCGATTCGGACATAGCCCGAAGAGGCCGCGTGCGCGTCCTGGAAATCGGACCGGGGTACGGCCCGCTCGGGCAGGCTTTGAGGGCGATCTATGGCGACAAGCTCGAATACATTGCTGTCGATCTTCCGGGTGTTCTCTACTACCCCGCAGTTTATCTTTCGACGCTGGCCAACGGTGAAGGATGTCATGTGCTCTTGCCCGGCGATGCCGTTCCGGAGAGCTTCAACTTCCTGTTCGTTGGAAATCATCTGCTCGAGGAGCTCGGCGACCGGCTGGGCCCCATCGATCTGGCCCTCAACACTATGTCGTTTCCGGAGATGTCGGCGCAGCAGGTCGGCTACTATGCGAAACTGCTGAAGAGGTTGCTGCGGCCCGACGGTATCGTGTTCGAGGAGAATGCAGCGCTGAAGCCGCATCATACGGACAGCAAGGCGGTGCTGGCAGAGGTGTTCCCGTGTCGAAAGAAGGTGTCATCCGATATCGTCCTGACGAAGAACTGGTGTCAGGATGTCTGGAGTAGCCGCTACGTGCCGGAAGTCATGAACTGCACGGACACGATGCTGCTTCGATAGCAGCTTGACCTTTAACGCGGCGACCGGCCGCCATATTCTGGATAGAGCTACACGGCGCTGGACGGCGCAGGAGAGCAAGTTGCTGAAGATCGAGAACAAGAGACCGAGTGCTGAATGACCGGGCTTGTCGTCAATCTAGCGCCCATCATGACAGAGCATCTTGTCAGCGAGCGACGTGTGTTCGCAGCCCAACCATTGGTGATTTTCGACGTTGGCGCGCGTGGCGGTGTCAATCCCGAGTGGGCAGTGTTCGGTGACCAATTACAGGTATTTTGTTTCGAGCCGGACGAGACTGAATGCAAGCGTCTGACGACCAACGCGCCCCCCCAGATCAAGTATCTACCGTACGCGCTTGGACGATCCTCAGGGGCCGCGACTCTCTACGAGGCCGAGCTCCCCGCCAGCAGCAGCCTCTACAAGACCCGGATGGAATATTTCGGCCGGTTTGTGAACCGCGACAACGGCATGACGGTGTCGGAGCGCAAGATCACCGTTAGGACGCTTGACGAAGTTGCAGCCGCAGCTCGCATTTCCTATGCCGACTTCATCAAGCTGGATACCGAGGGCGCCGAACTCGATGTACTCGTCGGCGGCAAGAACACGTTGAATTCGGGCGGGGTACTCGGGATCCTCAGCGAGATCAGATTTCATCAGGAGATCAACCAATCACCGCCGTTTGCCTCGCTGGATGAACTTTTGCGAGAGCAAGGCTTCCGGCTCTACGATATCCACGCCAATCGTCACAGCAGGCTGGCATTGCCCTATCCGCAGCGGGCCGAGTATCGGTTGCCAACGGGCGAGCGTTTCTTCGCTTATACGACGCGCGGCCAGGTACAGGATGGCGATGCACTTTACTTTCGCGACCTGCTGCTTTCGTCCCCCAGATCGCCGCTCAGCGTCCTGAAACTGTGCTCCCTGATGGAGATCTATTCACTCGGCGACTGCGCAGCGGAGCTGATCATTGCGAACAAAGAGCGTTTGCGGTCGATTGCCGATCCGGAGAAATTGCTGGATTTGCTGGCCTCCGGCATTCGCGGCAGCACGGTCAGCTATCGGGACTATATGGCTGAGTACTTCGCACCGCAGCTGCCACCCGGCGATGTCATGTCGATTGTGTCCAAGCATGCTTCGGGGAACGTCGAGAGTGCGGCGCCAAAGTGGGCCGGCCTGGTTCAACGCATCGCTCGGCGCTTTCGATTGCGCTAGGCTCGTGTTGGTGCACTAGGCTTTGTCGATTTTGATTTCGGCTGTTTGTTCCAATATTGTGTCGGCGATTTTGTAGGACCTGCCCCGAGGCTGCTTTGGCGAGCCAGACGACCATGAGCAAGGACGGCGGACAGGTGCTTCGTTTTGCTGGCGCGTCAATCAAAGACCTAGGAGTATAGCATGCGTGGTCGTCGCATCCGGCGTCGAGCCGTTGCCCGCGCCGGAGGATAGTTCATGATGGCGGAACTGCAGCCCACCCATATCTATTCGAAGCCAGCATTCGACGGAGTACCACCGGACGACGAACTCCTCCTGGCCATTCACAAATACATCGGCGCGTACTGCGACAAGTATCACCGGTTCGCGTTCGATCCCGCCAATCCGGCTGTTCGGCTGCACGAGCCGACTTTCGGCGCCACCGAGATCGTGGCCGCGGTCGACGTCCTGCTCAGCACGCGAGTCACGATGGGCCCCAAGGTGCGGGATTTTGAGCGCGAGTTTGCCGAAGCATTCACGTTCGCGCATGGTATCACCAACAATTCGGGATCTTCCGCCAATCTCCTGGCGGTTTCCGCGCTGTGCAATGTCGCGACGAAGAATCGCCTCCAGCCTGGAGATGAGGTCATCGTGCCGGCGCTGTGCTGGTCGACGACGGTATGGCCGTTGATTCAGCACGGCTTGGTCCCGGTTATCGTCGACATCGATCCAGCCACGTTCAACATCGATCCGGCCGAAATCGAAAGGGCGATCGGTCCGCGAACCCGCGCGGTCATGCCGGTGCATGTCTACGGCAATCCCTGCAATATGGCCGCCCTTTCGGACATATGCCGCCGGCGCGATCTCATCTTGATCGAGGATTGCTGTGAAGCACTGGGTGCCTACTACGATGGGATACCGGTCGGCAAGTTCGGTGCCGTTGGGACCTTCAGCTTCTACTTCTCACACCATATGACGACCCTGGAGGGTGGAATCTGTGTGACGGAGAGTTTTGAACTCGCCGAGATGATCCGTATCCTGCGAGCCCATGGTTGGGTGCGTGAATTGCGAGAGCCACAAGCGTTCTACGAAAGATACCCGGACATCGATAGGCGATTCCTGTTCGTCAATCAAGGCTACAACCTGCGTTTGACAGAGCTGCAGGCGGCATTTGGTTTGGTGCAACTGCCGAAGCTGGGAGGCTTCGTCGATGCGCGACGGACAAACACGACCGAATGGCAAGGAGCTCTTGGCCGGTGGTCGGCTTTCTTTCATTTTCAGCAGGAGACGCCCAAGGCGCGCAGTTCCTGTTTCGGCTTTCCCTTGGTGTTGAAGGAAGATGCGCCGTTCCGGGTCGCCGACATCACTTCATTCCTCAATCAGGCGAACATCGAAACCCGTCCGATCATATGCGGCAACATTGCGGCGCAGCCGGCAATGCACCTCTACAGGCACCGGGTGGTGGGAAACCTCGGCCACTCGAGCAACGTCATGGAGCGCGGCTTTTCGTTCGGCAACCATCAGGCGGTCGATGAGGCCGCCCGGATCTACGTTACCGGCAAGTTCGAAGAATTCATGAAGGCGCGAGGGTTGGCTTAGCTGTTGCGAGTTCTCTTCAGCCCGGTGCAACGACAGCGGCCGGATGGCGCGCCGCAGCCTACTCTTTGCGATGGCGGTGGATGAAGTCGGGCAGGCCCTGTCCCATGGAATGCTCATATCGCATGGCGGTGGCGCTCTGATTGAACGGGATGCCCAATTTTGCGCGTACTTCTCTTTCGACGTGGTCTCGCAATGCCACGATCTGTTCGGAACTCAGATGGTCGGTGAACACGAAGGCCTGGTAGCCTCCATCGGGATTGCCCTTGTAGTAGTTGGCCGAAGTGGAATAGTCGACTTCATAGGCGTGTAGCCGATCGGCAGTCGACGGGTGCGTATACGTCCAGACATCGGTCAGCGTCGAATGTGGCATGGCCAGGTCGTGATAGGGAGTGCCAGGATAGGTCGTGATGATCGTGCAGTCGAAGTCGTCGACTTCGCTTCGGATCAGCCAGTCCTTGATCGAGCCGATGCTCTCTTCGTTCTCCCCGGGATGGCCAACCGACATCAGGGCTTTCACTTTGAGGCCGCCTTTTTTGGCCAGTTCGACGCAGCGGTCATTGTCTTCGCGAGAAGCCCGTTTGTTTATGTTGGTCAGAATGCGTGGATGGGCCGCCTCGAAACCGCACAGTAGCCACCGGAATCCGGCGCGGCGCATGGCGATAGCCTGGGCCTCGTCGAACAGCTCTGCCTTAACGAAGCCTCTGAGGCGGAAGTCGACGCCGAGGCGCGCCTGCAGGTCTGTCAGGCCGTTCATCAACTCGACCATGCTCTTGCTGACGTTCAACTCATCGTCATAAAACATGAAGCCGGTGTAGCCGTAGGTGCGATGGAGCAGTTCCACTTCCGTCAGGATGGAGTTTACCGAACGATTCCGAATCAGGCGCAGGCTCTTGCTGTTCCTGCCGCCGCAGAAGCCGCAATTGAAAGGACATCCGAGCTGGCCGATCAGGCTCGTCGCAGTGTGGCCTTCGATTGTGTACTTGTAAGACTTGAGGTCGACCAGATGGCGGGCCGGTAACGGGCCTTTGGTGAACATGGCGTCGGTCAAGAAGAGGCCGCCCTTGGGATCGTCGCCATCCACGACCTTGGGTGCATCTCGGCGCAGCGCTGCGAAAATGGCCTGTTCGCCATCCCCGCTGCATAGCACGTCGAACAAGTGCTCGAGTTGTGCCGCGGCCCGATGTGCTCGCCCGTCGCGGACCCCACGATTCCGCTCTAGCTTAAGCGCGGAATAGACCAGAGTTACGTGCGGGCCCCCCAGGATGAGCTTTAAGTCCGGACGGACATCACGGATCCGCCGGGCAATCTCCGCGACTGCTGGCAGCTGAGGGGTCGTCACTGTAATGCCGACGGCGATGTCCTGGCAGGTGGCGACATAGTCGGTAAGGGCGTCGAGGTAGTTCTCGATCCCTGACAGGTCGAGAAAATTCACGCGATGACCGCGTTCCTCGAGGCTTGCCGCCACTTTGAGTATGCCCAGGCTAACGAACACTCGCTCGTCCAGCAGAAACGCCGACGGCGGGGTAATCAGGCATACGGATGGATGGGAACTGGCTGCGGCTAGCGGCGGCACGTCCTTCGATGACACCTGACTTGAAGGAAAAACCACGAGTTCTCCATGCCACTCGAAAGCCAGGCAAGCGTGTAGCAAGCCCGCGATCATGGTCGACCAATCCTGCCACTCTACGGAAATATTACCATCTGTTACGAATGCGTGCCAGCCTCGGCGACGCTAGGCGCGTTCCTCCGTCTTCTCGGTGTCGCGGGCCGTTTTGTCCTGTGATCCGGCTTGAGCGCCCATCATTTCGAAGTAGGCCTGCTCTAGGTCGCGAGCGAACCGCGTGGAGTCGTTCAAACCGCCTTCGCTATAGATTTGCCGCAGGCTGTGGCGGAGGTTTTGCAACCTCGCAGGATTGCCGGCCAGCGCGGCGGCGGCCTCGATGTAGTCTTGCCGCGTCTTGGTGATGAGGTCGGCGCAACCGGCGGCTTGGAGCAGCGACGCACCGTACCGCGACGAAAACCGCTCGCCCATCAATGTAACGACGGGAACGCCCTGCCAGAGAGACTCCGCAACGGTATTGCCGCCGCCATAGGGCCACGTGTCGAGTGAGATATCGACTTCACCGTAGGTTCTCAGAATGGTCGCCCGATCGGCTCCTGGTCGCAACCGGATGCGCTCTGGTGAAATGCCGGATCGGCGGAAGCGATCGACCATATAGCGGCGATTGTCGGAAGTATTGAGCTGGCTATTCTGGATGAGCATCCTGGAATTGGGAACGCGCTGCATCAGTTCGCCCCAAATCTCGACAATCCTCGTGTTGATCTTGCCGCCGCTGCCAAAGCACCCGAACGTCACGGTTCCTGTCGTGAGCGACGGCGGGTCGATGATCGGCGGGCTTTGATCGTCGGTGTAGTCGTAGCAAAGCAGGCAATGAGACAGCAGGAATATCTTCTCCGAGAAAGTTCTCTGCACATCGCTGCTTGGAGGTGTGCAAATCTTGTCGCTCAGGATGTAGTCGACATTGGGCACGCGGCTGGTCGCAAAGTGGTTGAGATAAGAGATCTGGACCGGCGCGCAGCGATTCGCCATGGCGCCGAAGCGGTGTCCCGGCGAGAAACCGGAGAGCTCGACGAACACGTCTATCCTGTCCCGGCGAACGAGCTGGAGAAAATTCGGATCGGACATGCCTGAGGTCCTGCGAACGACGTCGAAGGCCATGCGAACATCATCGGGGAGATCCGAGTGCGCATGAGCATAACCCACCACCTCGAGCTTGGAGCGATCATGCGCCATGATGGCCCGGCGCATGATGTAGCGTATCGTATCGGCATCCATGAACGAGCAATGGTAGCCAACTCGGAGTTTGCGGGACCCGTCAAACGGGGCGAATCGGGGAGGCACGCTTGACGTCACGCGGATATGGCGATCGACCCATTGCTGCTGAAGGCCGGCAATGCTCTCGTAGGTCGCCTCGGGCTCCTTGAGGGCAGCCTGGCACGCCATGCTGTCGATCGCCGCGTCGCCGAGGATTTCGGCCCGCTTCCACATGGCCAGTGCCTCTCGGATCTGGCCACGGCTCTCGTAGACGCGAGCGGCCGTATCATGCATCTGTGCTTGACGGCGTGCCCGCTGGTTGCGGGCAAATTCCCTGAACTCAGGGCAAGAACTCTCATTCAGGCCCAAGCGCCGCGCCAGACCGACGGCACGAGCCACCGGCTGTGGCCGCCGCCATAACATGTGCTCCGTAAGGACGCGCTGAACGCTGAGCTTGAATCGCAGCTTGTGGTCGGTGAGTTTCGCGTGCCGGGGCACGCCGACAGTTGCTTCCCAACCCCGCCATAACTCGCGCAACGTGCGTTCTTTTCGAGCGTGCTTGGAGATTTCAGGGTCGCGGCTCGCCCTGCGTAGGACCGTGACGTTGTGGTCATGGTAGGAGAGGGCCGTTTGCTTTAGAGCTTGGATGCGCTCGGTGAAACCTCTCTCTTCGTCATGCAACTCATGAGCACGAGCATGGAACTCGAACTGCGAGAGCTGGTTGATCTTCGCTTCTATCTCGTGGAACCAGTGCTCCAGGCGGAGGTCATGGTCCAGGTCGATCTTCATTTCGGCTTCCCGGAGCCGACCTGAGCCAAAGAAGCCGTTGATCGAGAACATCCGCTCGATCAATTTGAGTCGATTGTCGATGTGCTCGTGAAAATTCTGCGGCGTGTTGCTCAGCTGCCCCGGATGAATGGCGTATTTCGAGACGGGCTGCGGCACGTAACGAACCTCGTGATCCTGTGCCAGACGGCACCAGATCTCGAATTCGAGGCAGCCAATGTTCCAACCGGGACGGTCCAGCCCAATGTCGAGCAGCGCTTGTCGGCGAAAGAAGCTGCCCGGCCAGAACGGGCAGTAGCGATCGAAAAGATAGGCGACGAAATCGAAGTCGCCGGCCTTGAACTCTCCGATGATCTTCCCTTGGGCATCGGTCGTGTAGCCGTCGCAGGTAAAGGCGCCGACGGTTGGCGCGGCGGCAAACCAGCCGACTGCCTGCTCGATCGCGTCGGGAACCAGTTCCTCGTCCGAAAGACATGTGGCGATGTATTCGCCGCGGCAGCGGTGCAGGACCTTCCAATAGGCCTCGGCAGGCCCGGAGTCCGGCGCCGACACGATTTTGACGCGGGCATCGCGCTCGGCGTGGGAATGCAGGAGTTCCAGCGTGCCGTCTGTGGAAGCGCCATCCTGCACGACGAACTCGATATTGCGGTATGTCTGTTTGAGCACGCTCTGGATGCAACGCCCAATCAGATCGACACGGTCCTTGCAGAAGCAGATGACCGAAACCAGCGGTTGGGTGCTATCTTCGGAGGGCATCGGCGTATCCCGGTTCGCATGGAACGGCGGTTGTCGACGTCGGAGATCGGGACACTGCAGCATCCCCGGTAGCGGATGCGCGCACCAGCATATCGCTGAATGCCTGTTCGAGGTTTCTGGCGAACTGTTTCGAATCGCCCAGACCGTGCTTGAGAGACATCTGCCGCAGATTCTGCCGCAAGCGGACGAGCCGGGACGAGTCGCGTGCCAACTCGACGGCCAATTCCACATACTCGTCCAGTGTCCGGGCCACCAAGTCGGGGCAGCCCGCGGCGGTGACCAGGGACGCTCCGTAGGCGCTGCTGAAGCGGTTGCCGCGGTAGGTGACCACGGGAACACCATGCCAGAGTGACTCGGCGATGGTGTTGCCGCCGCAATAGGGCCAGGTATCCAGACTGATGTCGATCTGGCGGTAGACTTTCAGAAGCTCCCCGCGGGTCACGCCGCCTTCGAGCCTGAGCCGCTCGTGCGAGATGCCGTGCGAGCGGAAGCGGTTCAGCATGAAGCGCCGATTGCCCGCCCGTGAGAGTTGCGGGTTCTGCACATGCAGTATGGAACCTGGCGCACGTCGAAGAAGTTTCGCCCACTGCTCGATGAGACCGCTGCCGATCTTGCCGGCGGTGCCGAAGCAGCCAAACGTGATGAAGCCGTTCCTGAGGTGAGGGGCTTCGGCCACGGGCGGCTCATCGAGGCTACTGTAATCAAAACAGAAGAAGCAGCCCGGTAGTCGGTAGATCTGCTCGGAGTAGTGCTGCTCAACGCCGGAATCCGAAGGTGTGCAGATCTCGTCGCTGAGGACGTAGTCCACGTTGGGAACCTGGCTGGTGCCGGTGTGGTTGAGGAAGCTCACCTGGACCGGTGCACAGCGGCCGCTCATGGCGCCGAAACGGTGCCCCGGTGAGAAACCGGTCAGCTCGACGAAGACATCTATGTTGTCGGACCGGACCAGCTCTCGGAATCGTTCGTCGTTCAACCCGGGCGAAGCGTCGGCTTCAAACGGAGTATGCCTCCACGCATCGAATACACTCCCGATGTCGAGAGGGACTGGCCGGGGAGCGTATCCGTAGATTTCGAACCTGTCGCGGTCGTGCGCGGCGATGACGTCGCGCATCATGTTGCGCATGGTGTCCCCGTCCATGAAGGCGCAATGGTATCCAATGCGGATCTTGCCGCCTGATCTCTTCTTCATGTTCAGGTGCACGACCCGGGCGTCACCCAGGTGTCTCCGCACCCACTTGCGCTGAAAGTCGGCGAGCGTGAGGTCGGTGGCAGTCGGACTCTTCAGGAGGGCCTGGCAGGCGGTGCTGTCTATGTCGACGTCGTCTGGCGGTCGTGCATGGTCCCACATCTCGATGGCGAAATCGATCTGGCCCCTCTCTTCGTGTCGGGCCGCCGCCAGGGCATAGATGTCGGCGAACATGGACTCGCGTGAGGGGGCGGCATGGTGGAAACGCTCGCCGGGCATTGTCAGCAGCAAAATTTTTCGCTTCAGCCAATAGCCCCAAGCTTGGTTCCAGATTGCGTATCCCAGATGGATGGGCAATCGTCCGCCCATGCTGGCGATCGTGGCCAGCACTCTTTGCAGTGGCGTCGCCAGCAGGCCGAGATTGGCGCTGCGAATGCACAGCAAGCGGTGCAAGGTGCGCAGGGTGCGGTGATCCATACGCAACGACAGGTGCAGTCCCCACACGACCGAGCGCAGCGGCGCCGTAATGAGGTATTCGATCTCTGACTGGCCTGCGGCCCTGAACTGCTGCCACAATATGCCCAGCTGGTTCGCCTTGCTTTCCAGCGCCAGTACTTCGCAACCGCGGCCGAAGAAGCCGTCGGCCGAGAAAGCGCGTGCAACCAGCCGTAGCCTGTCGTCGATCGCCTCGGTGACGTCGGTCGAGACGCCGACGACGCTCCGCGCCGGCTCCGGGCAGTCGACCAGCCATTCGCTGTAGTACGCCAAGCCGTAGTCGGTTGAGAGCCTGCAGCAGAGGTCCAATGCCAGAGACCCGCCAAACCAGTCGTCTTCATCGAGGCCGACAGCGAGAAGCACCTTGCGGCGAAGGAATATGGCAGGCAGGTACGGCCGGTAGTTGGTCAAGAGGAGGGACACGATGTCGACGCGGTCAAGTTCATTGCCGTAGCCGTCGACCAGAGAGCCCTTGGTGGCAATGCCGCCGGCGGCCGATCGCTCCAATTCCCGGGCCGCCACCTCGAGCGCTTGCGGCCGAAAGGTGCCATCCATCGGACAGATCGCCACGTACTCACCGCGGCATTGCCGCAGGGCCGTCAACAGGGCATCTCCCGATTGTGTTGTCCAACGATGGGCGATCCGGATGCGCTTATCGCTCGCGGCTGCCGCTTCGAACAGTTCCAGCGTACCGTCGCTCGACCCGCAATCCCCCACGACCAGCTCGAAGTCCGGGAGGGTCTGTCTCTGGAGCGCATCGACCGCCGCTCGCGCGGAGTCTGAAGTGTCGCGTCCGCACCAGATGACTGAAAACAAAGGCGGCCTGTCCTGGTCTGTCGGTTCCGAACTCGACGCTGCTTGGTTGGGCACTAGACCGGCTCCCAGACATGTACCGAGAAGCACTCGTGAAAACGGCTACCGAAGCGCAAGCGCCGGCTGAGGTGAATGCGAATACGCCCTTTGTCGGCAAGTTCTTGCAACGCCGGCAGCAGGCCGCTCAGGTACTTGCGTCGGGTATGGTATTCGATCGCCAGACGGTCGTGATTGGAATTGGGATCATAGAATTCGAGCGTCGGCTCCATGTGGACGACACGCCGGGGCCGCTGCCCCAGCAGGTTGTCGAGAAACGGCCCGAAGCGCTCGCCGGTCTGTTCGAGCGCGCACATCGTCAGTACGCCCGCACCGTGGCCAAGAACGACATCCTTGCTCGGTGCAAAGAAGTCAAACCTCCTCCCCTGAATCTTCATTCCGTGCCGTTCGCGTAATAGGTCGGCGATGCGAACCGCGGCCGGCGCCCAGTCGAGGGCGATAATCGGGATGTTAGGGAACAGCTTGGCATAGGCTGCTACATTGAACGCGCTGCCACTTCCGAATTCGTAGAGACTGTCGACGTCGGAGAGAAATTTGCGGAAGAGGTGGTCGCGCAGAATCTCCATGAAGGTGAGTTCGAACTGGGGTGACAGGCTGCGGATGTATTCGCCCTGCCAGCGAAGGACCGTCGAACCGTCGACAAATTTTGGATTGAGCGCCTTGACGTCAAATCCCGACGCCTCGAATCGCTCAAGCTGTTCCTGCCAGGCATCACGCCAGATGTCGGCACGATGCTCACCCACAATGCTGAAGCCACGGTCTATGGCCTGTCTGGTCTCGTCCTGGAGTTGCGTCTGCTCTGCATCCCCTACCTTGGCAAAAGTGAGGCCAGCTTGGTCCAGCAACTGCCGCGTTCGGCTGTCGAGTGCGCCAATAGGCAGTCCCAAGGCAGCCTCGAACTCGCCGTGGCCTAGAATGTGCTCGTTTTTCATGATCGATTGGGAACCTTGACGCCTGGAAATCGGATGCACAGCGCGACGTATTGCAGCTTCAGATTACGTGGTCTACGAAGCATTCTCATTTCTACAACGATCAGAACTTGCCGAGCAACTTGACGGCGTGAAAGACAGCCACCGTGCGGTAGGAATGCAAAGGATGTTATTCTGGTGAAAACTGCGGTTCTCGGTGCCACCGGACTCGTCGGCCGGCATTTGGTGGAAGCGCTCGGCAAGGCGGCCGTCGGCCCAGTCGTCGCGACCTACCGGGCGCGTTCGCCATACGGATCGCGTGACACGGAGTGGCTGCAGTGCGACCTGCGCCAGCCCGAGGCGGCGGCCGCAGTCCTGAAGAATGTCGAAACTGCAATCGTGTGCGCGGGGCAGGTATCGACCAGTGCCGTGCTTCGCCGCGATCCCGTCAGTTCGATTATGGACACCCTGCGCGTCGTCGCGAATGTGCTTGAGGCGGCCTCCAAGAGACGGCTGAAGCGGCTGGTGATGATCAGTTCATGTACGCTGTATCCATCACTGCCCCGGCCCATCGTCGAGGATGACATGATGGTCGGAGACCCACCGGCGCAATGGTTTGGCGTCGGCTGGATGCATCGGTACACTGAACTGCAGTTGCGCTGGCATGTCGAGTATTTGCAGACGATTCAGGCCGGCATCGTCCTGCGACCGACTCTCATCTACGGCCGGTACGACGACTTCTCGCCGGCGTCCGGCCATTTCGTGCCGTCGCTGATATCCAAGATCGTGAACCGGGAACGGCCGATCGAGATCTGGGGCGACGGTGAGCAGTCACGCAACCTGATCCACGGCTCGGATGTGGCGGGAGCAGTGCTGGCTGCGCTGGACGCGCAACTACCACGACATTCGGTCTTCAATGTCGTTTCGCCGGAGGACACGACAGTCAACGAGGCTGTTGCCCACTTGCTCGAAATCGACGGTTTCAACGACGCCGACATCGTCCACGACCTCAGCAGGTCGGGAGGAGCCAATGCGCTGACCGTTTCGGGCGTGGCGATGACGGCGGCGACAGGCTGGCGACCCAAGATCGGCCTACGCGACGGTTTGGCCGACACCGTGGCCTGGTACCGGGAAGCGCTGAAGACGTGAAATTCCTTGCCATTTCAGATGGGTACAGCGCATAACCCGCATCGTCGTTGTTGCTGAGTCAGTTCCGGCGCTTGGTGAAGTATCGAACATGCCTCTTATGCATATCGTCGATGGCAAGGTGGTCGTCGCCGAACGCCGTGGGCCGTTGGCTCGCTTCGTGTCGTTTGTGTGCCGCCCGTTCTCCTCTGCTTGGCATCATCGGGACTTGATTGCCGCGGTGCTGCGCCGTGAACTTCATGAGCGGTTCAAGGGATCGATGGCAGGCTGGGTATGGGCAGTGACAGCGCCCTTGCTGATGCTGGTGGTCTACACGGCCATCTTCAGTGGCGCGGTGAAGCAGTCCAGCGATACCGCAACTGGATCGCAGTTCGACTACGCGCTGTTCATCTTTGGCGGACTAATCGCCTTCAATTTCTTCACCGAAATGGCGTATCGAGCTCCGTCGCTCCTCCACGAGTACGCCCACTACATCAAGCAGACCATGTTCCCGGCGGACATGTTGCCGATAATTTCGACGTTGCGCGCTACGGCTTACGCGACGATCGGATTGGCCTTGATGCTTGTGGCGCAGTTGGTCCTCACCGGGACGCTCCATTGGACGGTGTTGCTGCTGCCGTTGTGGTACGTCCCCTTCATCGCATTGCTGGTCGGCATGACGTGGCTCCTGTCGGCCATGGGTGCTTACTCCCGGGACACGGCTTACCTGATGATGACGGTGGCGCCGTTGCTGATGTTCGCAACCCCGATTTTCTTTTCTACCGAAGGCTTTGCGCCAGAACTTCAGCTTCTGACGTATGTCAACGTCCTGACCGGCTTCATCGAAATCATCCGCGATCTCGTCGTTTTCGGGCGGCTGCCGAACTTACTGGTGTGCATATGGACGTTGTTCCTGTCGTTTAGCACGTTCTATTTTGGCTACTGGTTTTTCGGAAAGCAGCGCAATGGCATCGCCGACGTCATCTGACGCAGACTTGGTGATACGAGCCCGACATCTTGCCAAGGCGTACCAGCTCTATACCAGCGAACGTCAGTGGCTGAAGCAGGCTCTGTTCGGCTCGTTCCACACCTACTACAGAGCGTTCTGGGCGCTGAAGGACATCAGCTTCGAGGTCCGGCGCGGCGACAGTGTCGGTATTCTTGGGCGCAATGGCTGCGGCAAGTCGACGCTTCTGCAGATCGTCTGCGGCATCACGCGCCCGACCAAGGGCGAGATCTGGGTGAACGGCCGCATCGCTCCCGTCCTCGCATTGGGGGCGACATTCGACCTCGAAGCCACGGGCCGCGAGAACATCATGATAGGCGGCGCTGTCCTCGGGCTGAAACGGTGGGAAATCCTCGAAAGGCTCAATTCGATCATCGATTTCGCTGAGATCGGTGACTTCATGGATCAGCCGATCAAGCTCTATTCGACGGGTATGCGCCTGCGTGTGGCGTTCGCCATATGCGCACACATCGACGCCGAGATTCTGGTCGTGGATGAGGCCCTGTCGGTAGGCGATGCGGCGTTCCAGCGCAAGTGCATGGCCTGGATCGACAGTTTTCGCGCCAAGGGCACCTTGCTCTACGTCAGCCACTCGCCGGCGGAAGTCGTGCGCCTGTGCCGCCATGCCATCTGGATCGACGACGGCAAGGTCCGCGAGCAGGGCGCGCCGAAGGACATCATCCGGGCCTACGAACGGGCGACCAAGGTGGAGCCGGATGATATGAAGCGATTTTCGCCAGTATGAGCCGCAGAATGGACGCGTTGCAAGTGAGGCGGGCTTTGTATACCAACGGCGCAGGAACGGTCGGCCGAAATGGCCCAATCCGCCGGGAGGCCGATAGTTGAGCGAAGACAGGGAGTTGTATCGTCGCCTGTTTCGGACCGCGCTCCTGATCAGGCTCGTCGAGGAACGCATTATCGAGCTCTATCCTTCCGACCGGATCCAGAGCCCCGTGCATCTCTCGATTGGCCAGGAGGCCGTCGCGGTGGGCGCATGTGATGCCCTGCGGCCCGACGATCTGGTCTTTGCCACGTATCGATCTCATGGCTTTTACATCGCCAAGGGCGGCCGCCTGGACCGGATGTTTGCCGAACTTTATGGCCGCGTGGGCGGCGTTTCGAAGGGCAAGGCAGGGTCGATGCACCTCTCGGCCCCCGAAGTAGGGCTGATGGGTTCATCTGCTGTCGTCGCCAGCACCATTCCGCACGCGATTGGCGCGGCGCTGTCGTTCAAGCGACACGGCAACTCGCGGATCGCAGTCGCCGTGTTCGGCGATGGTGCGACCGAGGAGGGCGTCTACCACGAAAGCCTGAACTTCGCGTCTCTGATGAAGGTGCCGGTGCTGTTCCTGTGCGAGGACAACGGTCTGGCGGTCCACAGCCATCGTCCTGTCCGGCAGTCCTACAGCCTGGTCAAGCATGCTGCGGCCTACGGCATCGCCTCGCGGCGCCTCGACGAGGGCTGGGACATGCTGGCGGTCCGCCGTGCAACGCTCGAGGCCGCGGCCCGCGCGCGGGCCGGCGAGCCGTTTGTGCTCGAGATCGCCACCGCGCGCTACAAGGAACATGTCGGAATCGGCGACGATTTCCACTTCGGCTACCGGCTCGAGAGCGACATTGACGCATGGAAGAAGCGCGACCCACTGATCGCTGACAAGGCTCTGGTCGAGGAGCTGACGCCTGCGATCGAGCGTGAGATCGAGCAAGCAGTAGCTTTTGCCGAGAACAGCCCGTCTCCTTCGAGAGCCGAGCTGCTCACTGACATCATTTGAGTGCGGAAGTGCCAACCATGAACGTGACAGCGAAAAAGCCCCAGGCCGCGACGACCCGGGTTCTGTCCTATGCCAACGCGTTGCTTGAGACTATGGACGGCGCCTTGGCAGAACACCCCAACGTTTTCATCATGGGACAGGGTGTCGACGACTTTAAGGGGATTTTTGGGTCGACCACCGAGCTCGCCGAAAAATATGGCGCCAAGCGCGTCTTTGACGTGCCGTTGATGGAAGAGGCGATGACGGGCATCGCGCTCGGCGCGGCCTTGGTCGGCGACTATCCGATCACCACGCACATCCGAGCGGACTTCTCGTTTTTGGCGATGAACCAGATCATCAATCTGGCGGCCAAGTACCGTTACATGTTCGGCGGGATCATGAGCTGCCCCACCCTGATTCGCGTCGTCGTCGGCCGCAGCTGGGGGCAGGGGGCGCAGCATTCGCAAAGTCCGCAAGCCACGTTCGCGCACTATCCCGGCCTTACGGTGATCATGCCGGCCACCGCGCAGGCGATCGTCGACATGTATCCACAGATCATCAATCGCCATCCGGGTCCGGTGATCAGTATCGAGCATCGTCTCCTTTACAACCTCGACTTCACGGTTGCTGAGGGGCACGTTCCTTTGACGAGCTACGTCGCACGCCCGGGTCGCGACGTGACTGTTGTTGCGACCTCCGTCATGGTCGTCGAAGCCCTCCGCGCCGCGCAATACGTCCAGGACACGGCTGGCATCGATTCCGAGGTGATCGATCTCAACTCGATCAGTCACCCTGATTGGGATCTGGTTGCCGGGAGTGTGCGTAAGACCGGCAGGTTGGTCATCGCCGATACGTCGTGGCTGGAATACGGCGTCGCCGCCGAGGTGTGCCGCCAGGTGGTGCTCAGGGACCCGAGCATGCTGATGGCTCCTCCCACCATGCTCGGTATGGCGCCGGCGCCCTGTCCGACGGCCAAGAGCCTCGAGGACATCTACTATCCCAGCCAGCATGAGACGGTGGATGCTATCCTCACGCAGGTCCGGGGAGCCGATCACGGGATCGATTTGCCGACCGAGCGGTCGATGACCGAGGGATATAGGCGGTTCCGCGGTCCGTTCTGAGGGAGCTCCGCTACGCCTTGTTTGCCTTGTACCAGGCGATTGTCCGTCGCAATCCTTCCTCGAGTGAGATCCGCGCCTCGAAGCCGAGTTTGTCGCGCGCCAAGCTGTTGTCCATCAGGCGAACCGGTGTGGTGCTCGGTCGGGACAGATCGAACTGCACATCCGCATCGCTGTAGCCTTCCAGCCGCAGTAGCGTGTTCAGCACGTCTTTGACTGAATGGCCTCTGCCCGAGCAGATGTTGACGGCGAGATGGGGCAGGTCGGCGCTGAAGGCGGCGAGCGTGCCGTCGACGAAATCGTCGACATAGATCAGGTCGCGAATGTCGTCGCCGGTGCCCCATACCTCGAGTGGCGCATGGCGTTCGATCACCCGTCGCGTGAGTGCTGCGGTGACATGGCTGACGGCGAAGTCGAACTTGTCGTACGGGCCGTAGACGTTGGACGCGCGGATGGCGACCGTTGGCATCGGTTCGGGAATTTTTTCCGCATAGGTGCGGCACAGCACCTCCGCGTAACGCTTCATCCAGCCCGAGGGGAAGTAAACGTCAGTCGGATCGCCGTCGAAGGCCTCGCTCTCCGTCACCGGTCGTGGGCCCGTCGGCGGATAGACGACGCTGCTGGAGATGAAGCACACCTTGGTCACGCGGGCTCGGTATGCCGCTTCAAGCAAGAGTGTGTTGATGAGGACGTTTGGCGTTATGTGGACGAGCGGCGTGCCGCGGATGGCGGCGGCCCCCGACGTATGAGCTGCGCAGACGAACACGTAGTCCACTCCCTCGACGGCGCGCGCACAATCCTCCGGCAAGCGCAAATCGGCCTCGATGACCTCTGCGTTGGCGAAGGTCGCCTGGAGAGGCTTGTTGCGCACGGTCAACCGTAACTTGGCGCCGCGCTGTGCCAGTTCGAGAGCAAGGTTTGTACCGAGAAAGCCCGCACCGCCGGCAACGAGCACCCTCTTTCCAATGAACTCCATGATCTAGACGCGCACCGCAAAAAACTTGCGCATATAGAGGCGGACAATCATCAGGAGGATCATCGAGCCATTGTAGATGATGGAACGCTTCGTGGCACCGCCGATGCGCAGGGGCTCGTCGCCGGGGATCTCAGCGACTTTCATGCCGTGCAATGCGGCCATTCCCGTGACAAGCGGCTCGAGCACTGGGCCCTTCATGTAGAACTCGAAATCCGGATCGAGAATGATGCGGCGGGTATAGCCGCGATAGATATTCAGCGCATCCGTGACCGGGAAGCGGGCCAGGGGACGCATCAGCCGCGAAAACAGCCAGTTGCCGAAGGCCGATATGGCATGATCATCCTCCGATACTGCATGCCCCAGGTAGCGCGAGATGACGACCAAGTCGTACCCCTCGTGCATCTTGGCGACCAGTTCGGGGAGTTGATCGACTTTGCAATTTCCATCAGGGCTGAATTCGATCACCAGATCGCTGTCGATGACCTGGACGATGTCGTAGATGGCGTAGTGCAGGCCTCGCCGGAGCTGGCTCACCACCGTCAGTCCCATGTCCAGCGCATACTCGACGGTACCGTCCTTCGAACCGCCATCGATGACGATGATCTGGTCGACCAGGGACCTGTCGATGTGAGGAACCGTCGCCTTGAGACCCTGCAACTCATTCAGCGTTGGCAGTAACAGCGCCACTGTGCGCTTCTGTGAGCCTGCGGGCTTGACGGTCACCGCAACCACTTCAGGCGCCTCTAGGTTCATTCACGCCCCCCCCCCCCGATGCCGGCGACATCCTTAGTCTGGCCGCGCATGTGCCGCAACTCGCGCTTCAGTTGCGGCCAATCGCCAATTCTGGAATGCAATTGCCGTGAGGCTCCTGTAGGGTCGACGTGAGGCCATGGGATTGACACATCGGGGGAATTGGATGCTGCAAGCGCGTCATGCTCCTTCTGCCACGGTTCTACTCGAACGGGATGGGGAGTATTTCGTCTATGAACCAGGACTGGCCCTGGTAGCCTCGGGCGACACTGTGGAGAGTGCTTATCGGAGCTTCTCCGAAGGCAAGAAGGCACTCTTTGAAAACGCCCGCCGTGCCGGCTTGACGACGGGCGAGGCGTCAGTTGCAAGTGCTGCTGGCTTTGTGGCGGGCCGCGGCTTCTTTGGTGAACTCGGCCTGTTTCTCACCAAGACCTGCATCGTCCTGCTCATCATTGGCGGCATTGGTGTCACGGCTGCAACGGCGCTCGATAAGGCGATCAGCGGCCTATCCGCGGAAGTCGCGCGCGTCTCGGCTGGCGTCGCCGATGTGCTTAAGGGTGTCGGCAGCATTTCCATGGTCGATATCGCCAACAAGGCTGCGGTGATCGTTCAGGATGTTCAGGCAATGCCGGCAGATCGCAAGGAGTCGCTGAGGCAAAGTATCGGTATATTGTCTCGCGAAGCGACTCCGATAGTCGAGGCTTGGCGCAGCCCACCGACTTCCCCGACGGGAACAGCCCCCCGCAGCCCGCCCTCCCCGTAGGCCGATGAGTGACGTGGTTGAGGCTGAGGGCGCACGTCGGGTGCCCCGCCGACTTATGGCCTGGATGCGCGGAAAGGTCCCGGTGTGGACTATCGTCGTCTTTGGTCTCGCCCTCGCCTTCGCCTATTCGCCCAACATCATCGAGGTCTACAATCTCCTCGACGACTACGATGTCTTGTATTTCAAGCGGACGAAGGAGCACTACTTCCTTCATCTGGAGGCGGAGCATCTGTTCTCGGTCGCACGGCCCCTGGCGGCCCTTCTGACCAACCTGCCGATTCTTCCTATCCAGTCGGCGGACGACTTCCGGTGGTTCAGGTTGTTCGCGCTTCTCACCGCCGTCGGCACTGGCACGCTGCTCATGGCGAATTGCATTGTGCGACTGCGTGTCCGGTCGTTCGATGCCGTTGCACTTGCAGTTTCGATCTTCTCAGGATTCGCCTTCATATACGCAATCCTCGATGCCACGGCATGGGTGCCGCATCTTCTGACGGCTCTCATTACCTGCGCGGCATATACGGTTCTGGGGCGTTCGAACCTTCAAGCGCTTTCGCTGCTGCACCTGTTTGGGCGAGGCGACCGGGGCGGGTTCTTCAGGCAGGCGC